>JBJTDR010000110.1:0-29729 GCA_046092445.1 Hyphomicrobiales bacterium
ATGATGCCTTCGAGTTTCGAGAGCAGCTGGAAGGCGTCGAGTGCTTCCTGATCGGTTGCGGAAATATATTTGACGCGCCCCATGTCATGCAACCAGGAATGCTCGGGGCCGATACCGGGATAATCCAGGCCCGCCGAAATCGAATGCGCTTCAGCGATCTGGCCATCAGGATCCATTAGAAGATAGGTGCGGTTGCCGTGAAGAACACCGGGACGCCCGCCCGTGAGTGATGCAGCATGAAGGCCCGACGCAACGCCGTGACCGGCCGCCTCAACGCCATAAATCTCGACCGACGAATCATCGAGGAAGGGATGGAACAAGCCAATCGCGTTTGATCCACCGCCGATGCAGGCGATGACGGAGTCAGGCAGCCGACCCTCGCGCTCGATTATCTGGGCCCGGGCTTCCGTGCCGATGACGGATTGGAAATCACGCACCATCATCGGATAGGGGTGCGGACCGGCGGAGGTGCCGATGCAATAAAACGTATCCGCGACATTCGTCACCCAATCGCGCAGGGCTTCGTTCATCGCGTCTTTCAGGGTTTTCGATCCTGATGTCACGGGGACGAGTTCGGCGCCAAGCATTTTCATCCGGAACACGTTTGGTTTCTGGCGTTCGACATCGACCGCGCCCATATAGACGATGCATTTCAGGCCGAAGCGGGCGCAAACCGTTGCAGTTGCAACACCGTGCTGTCCGGCGCCGGTTTCGGCGATGATGCGGGTTTTGCCCATGCGTATGGCCAGCAGAATCTGGCCGAGAACGTTATTGATTTTGTGCGCGCCGGTATGGTTCAGCTCGTCGCGTTTCAGATAGATTTTCGCGCCGCCTGCGTATTCGGTGAGGCGTTCGGCAAAGTAGAGCGGGCTCGGGCGACCGACATAATGGGTGAGGTATGATTTCATCTCGCCCTGATAGTGCGGATCGACCTTCGCCTCGGCATAGGCTTTTTCCAGAGACAGGACGAGGGGCATGAGGGTTTCAGCGACAAAGCGGCCGCCGAACTGGCCGAAATGGCCCGTTTCATCGGGACCAGTTCTGAACGAGTTACGTGTCTTAGGTAGTGTCACGACACTTGATCCTCTTGGTTGCGCTGTGTTCCATGCGGGTGGACGCGTTTTGCGGCGTCGATGAAAGCTGTGATCCTTGCAGGATCTTTGATGCCCGGTGCTGTTTCCACTCCAGATGACACATCAACGCCACGAGCGCCAGTCATTACGAGAGCGGTTGCGACATTTGACGGATCAAGTCCTCCTGACACCATGAACGGTTTGGCGAGGTCAAGATCCGAGAGAATTTGCCAATCGAAAATCAGCCCGTTACCCCCCGGCAAGGCGGCATTTCTGGGCGGTTTGGCATCGAAAAGTAGGTGATCGGCTACCTGTTCATAGGCTTTGACGTTGAAAAGATCGGCGACTGACGCCACGCCGAGGGCTTTCATAACGGGAATGCCGAAGCGGGAGCGGATTTCGGCAGTTCGCTCCGGTGTTTCATGACCGTGCAATTGAAGAAGGTCCGGCTTGAGCGCGTTGATGATTGCGGAAAGGGCTTCATCGGATGCGTCGACCGTGAGAGCGACTTTTTTCGAACGGATGCCGGTGAGTGCACTAAGAGTAGCGGCTTGATCGATGTCGACATGGCGAGGGGAGCGCGGGAAAAACACAAAGCCGACCATGTCCGCGCGCGCATCAAGCGCAGCCGAGAGGGCTTCTACCGTTTTGAGTCCGCAGATTTTTACGATGACCGACATTAATGGGTTCATCGCATGGGGGACGTAAATTGTCTATCGGATCAGGCGTTGACGCGGTTCCAGATGTGGATGGCTGCGGCTAGATCCTCAATGGCGGTGCCGGCTGATTTGAACATCGTAATCTCGTCAGAACTCGAGCGGCCGCGATGCTTTCCGCGGGCGAGGTCGAATAAATCCGCTGTCACATCTTCAGGCTTGAGGATTCCGGCGGCGAGGGGCTGGGAAAAGTCACCCGCTTCTTTCATTGCGCCGTCGCGTGTGTCACAGAACAAGGTCGCGCGTTGAACGAGCGCGTCATCTGTTTCGCGCATGGATGGCTTGAAGGCACCGACGCAGTCAATATGCATGCCGGGTTGAAGCCAGGCGCCAAAAATGAGGGGTTCAGAGGAGAGGGTGGCACTCGAGACGATATCCGCCTCGCGGATGGCGTGTTCGAGGTCGGTGACGGCGCGAACCGGAAGTCCTTCAGCACGAAGTGTTTCAGCCAAAGCGAGTGCTTTTTCCGGCCTGTGGTTCCACAAGGCGACGTCATTGATTGGACTTGTTGCGCAATGCGCCTTGATCAGAAAGGGCGCAAGTGCGCCGGCCCCGACCATCACCATGCGTGTCGCGTTGGGGCGGGCGCAATAGCGGGCGGCGAGGGCGGAAGCGGCAGCGGTACGCCATAGTGTCAGCCGTGTTCCATCGAGCGCCGCCAATGGAGCGCCGGTATTGCCGTCAAGCAGCAGATAGGTGCCGTACACGCTGGGAAGGTTGAAAGCGCCGTTTCCCGGAAAAATCGTAACGATCTTGGTGCCGAGA
The DNA here is from genome assembly GCA_046092445.1 of Hyphomicrobiales bacterium. Taxonomy (GTDB): domain Bacteria; phylum Pseudomonadota; class Alphaproteobacteria; order Rhizobiales; family Beijerinckiaceae; genus CAIUPE01. The sequence continues at coordinate 2,555 of JBJTDR010000110.1, forward strand.
TAGGCGGGTGTGGCGGATTTCCCGGTCCATGCAGGCATCAGGAGAAGCGTTGCATTTTGCAGCGTGCGTTCAATGTCGTGATGATGGCGGAGGGGGAGGATGATGTCCGAGCGAAAGCCATCAGCCAGCGCATCTGCCAAGGTTACGGGATCGAGTGCCTGATCGATCATATCGGCGGATATGATGTGCATGGGGTATTCCTTGTGATGAATGCAGTTTCGGATCAGCGGATCATCGGGGCTGGCGGAAGGGGCGGCAGATCGGAGCGGCGGCGGAGTTCTTCAATCTGGTTGCGATAGTGCGCCGCTTCCCGCTTGTAATGGCGTAGGGATTGGCGGTGGATTGCTTGAGAAATCCAGACGCCAACGCCGCCAACTGCAATACCAACCATCAAAGACAGGAAAATGATGATGAAGAGTGGTGCCGTGATAGCGAGCGGCGGATTGGTGAGATCAAAAGGATCCAACAGTAAGGTGACGGGTGCGCGGTTCACGACGGCGAACACAATCAGCAGAACAAAGACGGGAACCAGAATGATCGCTTTGAGCGCTATTCTCAAGCATGTCTCCCGATATTTGGGTGCCTAGCGCTTGCCCGCTTCCATATTCAGGCGGACGCGCATTTCTTTGCCGGCCTTGAACACGGGAACCACTTTTTCCGAGACGGGTACATGCGCGCCCGTCCGAGGGTTGCGGCCGACGCGGGCGTCGCGCTTCTTCACCGAGAATGCACCAAATCCACGAATTTCAACCCGATCACCGCGGGCCAACGCATCAACGATTTCATCCAGAATGGCGTTGACAACATTTTCAGCATCCCGTTGGTACAGTTCCGGGTAGTGCTCAGCAATTTTTTGAACGAGTTCTGACTTGATCATACTTTTTCTCTTAAGGGAGCGACCGCTACTGTAGGTATGCCTGTTTCTATTGAATATCTAGTGAAGGGTGCCAGAGGACTAACACCCCGTCAAGACTTAGCTTTTTCTGAGCTTGTGCCGCTTGATCAATTGACAGTGCCAATGTTTCGAAACCGGCAACCCTTGCTCCTAAGGCCATCGCGTCGACCAATCCGAACAAATTATCCTGCGATTTGATTTTCCAGTCGATGACGCGTGTTGTCTCGTCGATGCCCTTCGCTTTCGAAAGCCATGATAGTGCTTGCTTCTCGGAACCAACTTCGTCGATCAATTTGAGGCGCAAAGCCTGTTCGCCGGAAAATATTCTGCCATCGGATACGGCTAGTAATTCTTCATCTGTGAAATTCCGTCGTTCCTTTACGAGTTCCTTGAACCAGTTGAAATTACTATCGACAACAGCGGCAATTGCTGAGCGCGCTTCGGGTGATGTAGGCTCGACGGGATTTGGGGATGCCTTGAGAGGGGCGGACTTGATCGATTCCACCTTTATACCCCATGAATCGAGCAGTTTTACCACATCAGGATATTGGAACAGGACACCGATCGAGCCGATTACAGAGGTACGTCGCGCGATGATCCGATCTGCGCCCAGCGCGGCGATGTAACCGCCGGATGCTGCAAGACCATCGACGATTGCGATCGTCGGCGTCTTTGCGGCCACACTTCGAATGGCTTCGAAAAGCGCCTCTGAGCCCGTGACTGTTCCGCCCGGACTATCAATGACGAGGAATACTGCCTTTGCACTGCTCTCGCCGATATTCTTGAGCGTATCAAGGGTTGCCTGATCCCCTGTGATGATACCAGAGATTTTCAGACGTGCGATGTGAGCCTGATGGCGCTCCAACTCGGTGCCGCCTCCCATATAGAGGCCGCCGCCAATCAGCGCACCAATCGCCACCAAGAATGCAAGAATGCGCCAGAACGTTATCCGCTTCTTTAGCGTTCGGCGTTCAATCAGATAGTCTGTGTCCATTTTGACGCGCCTTTTCGTCTTATCGGGCAACTACGAACTCACTCTCTAAACCCGACTTTCACGAACGGCAACACCATCCGGGTTGCACCTGACGCTTTGTCAGGTTAGGCCATCGCTTGCAATTAACTTTCATTTGGCGATCAGGAGCAATTCATGACCATTACACGTATCGGAGCAGGCCCCCGCATGAGCAAGGCCGTCGTTCACGGAAACACTGTCTATCTTGCCGGCCAGGTAGCTGACGCCGCAAAAGGCCAGAGCGTTGCCGCACAGACGAAAGACATTCTGGCGCAAATCGATGGTTTGCTCGCGCAGGCGGGAACTGACAAAACGAAGCTGTTGTCAGTCAATATCTGGCTTGCCGACATTTCCACATTCAGCGAAATGAATTCAGTCTGGGATACATGGATTGTCGCTGGATCGACACCGGCACGTGCAACGGTGGAAGCTAAATTGGCGGCACCGGAATATACTGTCGAAATCGCAGCTATCGCCGCGCTTTAAGCTTTTCATGCCATGGAACCGTCGGAAACGATCCTCGAGCGTTTTCTTTCGCTACATCCGAAACTGATAGACCTGTCCCTCGGACGGATCGAGCGGTTGCTGCTGGCGTTGGGAGAACCGCATCGAAAGCTTCCGCTGGTGATCCATGTTGCAGGAACGAACGGGAAAGGTTCGACAATCGCATTTATGCGGTCGATTCTCGAAGCTGCCGGTCTGGTTGTTCATGTTTACACGTCGCCGCACCTCGTGCGCTTCCATGAACGGATCAGGTTGGGGGCTCCCGGAGGAGGGCATCTCGTCGGGGAGGCGGCTCTCGTTGATGCGTTCCAAAGATGTGAGAAGGCAAATGCAGGGTCACCGATCACGTTATTTGAAATGACAACAGCAGCAGCTTTTCTGTTGTTTTCAGAACACCCTGCGCATGTGTTGTTGCTCGAGGTCGGGCTTGGCGGAATTTATGACGCAACGAATGTGATCGATAAACCGCTCGCAACGGTGATCACGCCGATATCGCGTGATCACGCGGAGTATCTTGGTGATACGCCTAAGTTGATTGCTTCAGCTAAAGCAGGAATTATGAAGCGCGGGGTTCCGGCTGTTATTGCTCCGCAAGAATTTCCTGAAGTCGAGCCTGTGCTGGAGCGGTATGGAGCGCGCGTTGGGGCGCGTCTGATCGAAGCGGGTCAGCGTTTCCATATTCGGGAGGAACAAGGGCGTTTGATCGTCGAGGACGAGGATGGCCTCGTCGATTTGCCATTGCCAAGGCTAGCCGGACGGCACCAGCAGATCAATGCGGGGACTGCTGTGGCTGCGTTGCGAGCAGCGGGTTTCGGGCGACTTCCCGTTGCCGCCTACGAGGCAGGGATTATTGGCGCCGAATGGCCAGCACGCTTGCAGCGTCTCACTCGCGGCCGTCTCGTAGATCAGCTGCCTGAAGGTGCCGAATTATGGTTGGATGGCGGCCATAATCCGGATGGCGGAAAAGTTCTTGCAGCAGCGATGGCTGATTTCGAGGAACGGGCATCGCGGCAGTTGGTGATGATTGTCGGGATGCTTGGTACGAAGGATTCTGCCGGATTTCTGGTACCTTTCGCAGGTCTTGTCGGACAAGTGATGACTATTCCGATTAAGGGAAATGTTGCTTCGCGGTCGGCTGTGGAAGTCGCCGCTCTGGCGGAGGCCGCCGGATTACCGGCTGTGCCATGCGAGGGAGTCGAAGAAGCTCTCGGGCTTTTGCGTGAGCGGCAATGGCGCGTTGCTCCACGGGTTCTGATCGCCGGTTCGCTGTATCTTGCCGGTGAGGTTCTTTTGCTGAACGGAACCATTCCGACTTAAACTGCGTGCGAGGGTCTGCGTGTGGTTAGTGATAAAATCTGGGAGCTTGTCAGTTGATAGGCTTTGCCGAAGCCGCCATTCAATCGGGCACGCAGCAAGTCGAGCTGAAAAAAGAGGAAATCCGGAAAATCGATATAGAGTGCAGATTTCGGATGGTGTTCCAGAAAATCAGCACGGAGGTCCTGATAACGCCCCGTTTCGCGCGCATCGGTGATGTGCTGGCCGTTACATGTGAGGCTTAGTCGTGGATGGGCAAGAGGATCTCCCTTTCCGGGGTCGCTGATCAGGAGAGAACAGCGTGGATCGGCGAGCAGGTTGGTTGTGTGGTCCGACAAGCGTGACGCGAGCATGAGAGGCTTGCCGTCTCGATCAAAGGCGATATTGATCAGGCTTGTGAGCGGATATCCGTCAGGTGCAAGCGTGGCCAGGGCGCCACATCGAATTTTCAAGAGCAATTGTCCAGCCAGCGCCAAGGCACTTTCATCCGTTGCGCGTAACAGATGCGATTCCGCTGTCATGATTTCTCTGTCCTTTCCATTACAGGTTTGTCAAGGAGCCCCGGACACAACGTGAACGAGCGCAAGCGCTGCCATAATTTGGCCTCGCTATGTTCCGATATTATGCATTATTGACATGTTATCATGAACCGGATCCATTCAATGCCAACAATTGCCCTTGTCGATGATGATCGCAATATTCTGACGTCAGTTTCAATCGCACTTGAGAGCGAGGGTTATCGTGTAACAACGTATACGGATGGTTCATCGGCGCTGGACGGTTTGACGCAAAATCGACCCGATCTTGCGATTTTCGATATTAAAATGCCGCGGATGGATGGCATGGAGTTACTCAGGCGCTTGCGGCAGAAATCCGATCTTCCTGTGATATTTCTAACCTCCAAAGACGAAGAAATTGACGAATTGTTTGGACTGAAGATGGGAGCCGATGACTTTATTCGGAAACCCTTTTCTCAAAGGCTTCTCGTTGAACGTGTGAGGGCAGTCCTGCGCCGCGTTAATGCGAAGGACTCACCGGCCCCGCGCGAGGGCGAGTCGCGCGTTCTGGAGCGAGGTCAACTCAAGATGGATTTAGAACGGCATGCCTGCACTTGGAAGGGCAAGAACGTTACTCTGACTGTGACGGAGTTTCTGATCCTCCAAGCACTTGCAGCTCGTCCAGGAGTAGTAAAAAGCCGCGACTCATTGATGGATGCAGCTTATGATGACCAAGTATATGTGGACGACCGGACGATTGATAGTCACATCAAGAGGCTTCGTAAAAAATTTAAGGTGGTCGATGATGACTTCGAGAAAATCGAAACGCTCTATGGTGTTGGCTATCGATTTGCGGAATAGACCGAGGATCATCGAAGACTGGGACTCCAGATGTTTATTGCCGATTGCGAAACTCGGACGGATTTTGTAGATGACGGGTAAACATGCTAGCCCGTAGCGGAACTGAAGGAGATCGGTTCATCCATCGCGGTGTGAACCTGAGGCAGGGGAGCTTGATGTACCGGGTCCGTCGTGTGTTTCGGATTCTTGGACTGCAGGCATCATCAAGTCTTGTGCGTCGAATTATTGTCTTGAATCTTGTTGGCCTCGTCGCCCTTCTAGCGGGATTCCTATACCTTAACCAGTTTCGCGAGGGACTTATTGATGCACGCGTTCAGAGCCTGTTGATACAAGGTGAAATCATTGCGGGTGCAATTGCAGGTTCGGCAACTGTCGAAACAGACTCGATTACAATTGATCCTGAACGATTACTGCAGATGCAGGCAGGAGAGAGTATCGTAATCGGCGGGGACGAGGTGCAGTTTTCAATCAATCCCGCCCGTGTTGCACCACTCTTGCGACGGCTCGTGACTCCGACAAGGACCCGCGCGCGCATTTACGACCTGGATGCCGGACTACTTCTTGACTCGGCATCACTCTATTCCCGTGGCGACATTTTGAAGTATGACCTCGCGCCTCCGGAAAAGACGGAAAAGACGATTTTCGAGCGGACATGGAACCTCATGAAGCATGGTTTTGGTGCTATGACTTCAAAGCCGATCGATGAGGTTAGAGATAGCTCGGGTCGTTCCATTCCGGAGATTTCACGTGCTCTGGGAGGGTTGCCGGCAAGCACGGTGAGGGTTAATAGTCTCGGTGATACGACTGTTTCTGTGGCTGTTCCGATCCAGCGTTCGCGGCTTGTGAAGGGTGTCCTTTTATTATCAACCCTCGGGGGTGATATTGACTCCACTATTGACAAGGAGCGCATGGCAATATTCCGGATTTTCGGGGTGGCTGCTGCAGTCATGGTAATCGTTTCTGCCGTTTTCGCAGGTACAATCGCGGGGCCGATCCGCAAACTGTCGGCGGCGGCAGATCGAGTGCGGCGAGGGGTGAAGATCCGTGAGGAAATTCCGGATTTTACAGACCGGTCAGATGAAATTGGTCAATTATCCGGTTCGTTGAGTGAGATGACCAAATCACTCTACAACAGGATTGAAGCGATTGAGAGTTTTGCTGCGGATGTGGCGCATGAACTCAAAAATCCGTTGACATCATTGCGGAGTGCCGTTGAAACTTGGCCGCTCGCGAAAACTGATGATAGCCGAGCGCGCCTGCTTGATGTTATCCAGCACGATGTGAGACGGCTTGATCGTTTGATCAGCGATATTTCCAGTGCATCGCGGCTAGATGCAGAACTTGCGCGAGCAGACGCTCAAAACGTGGATGTTGGATTGCTTGCTGAAGCAGTGACGGGTGTCGCGAACAGCATCTCGCGGGACATCAACGTTTCTGTCAAGCTAGATATCGAGCGGTCTAAACATATGAAAAATCAATTTATCGTGACGGGCCATGACAGCCGTCTTGGCCAAGTGCTCACCAACGTGATTGAGAATGCATGTTCATTTTCCCCTGTCGGCGGGCTTGTGCGGGTATCGTTGACTCGACGTGGGTCTGATGTCGAGATTGTGGTCGAGGATGACGGACCAGGGATCCCCACGCATGCTTTGGAAAAAGTTTTTCAGCGCTTCTACACGGATCGCCCGGAACAAGGTTTCGGTCAAAATTCGGGGCTGGGATTATCGATTTCACGCCAGATCGTTGCGGCGCACCATGGACTGATTTGGGCCGAGAACCGGTATGCGCAAAGCCCGCATGATCCGGACGCGACTCCCATCGGAGCACGTTTTGTTATTCGACTTCCGGCAACGCCATAGGGGCCTATGTCGGGATGATTGCGTCAATTCATGCAAGTTGCGTTGTTGTCGGGGAGCGGGGGGTACTCATTCGAGGAAAATCGGGAAGTGGGAAAACGACTCTTGCACGACGTCTGATAAATTTTGCGATGCAAAATGGTATTTTTGCCCGGCTTGTCGGCGATGATCGGATATTTGTCGCTGGAAATGGAGGACGGCTGATAGCTTCAGGACATCCGGACATTGCTGGAATGGTTGAGGTCAGAGGTGTCGGAATCCTGAAATTACCATACGAGTCCGCATGCGTCGTTCGACTTGTGGTTGACTGTTCAGATCAGGTAAGACTACGTAGTCCGGAAGAGGATGATTGCCTGGTCACCATTCAGGGTATCCGGTTGCCGCGGATTGAAACCACAGCAGCGGACGGACATCTTGTTTTGTCCTTTCTCGGGCATACAGGACAAGAGGCCGTCAAGAGGCTCGTTGAGTAGGCCGGAATTTTTGTTGTTTGCAGAGAGCACCATGGTCGACGCCAAATACCAATTTAGTCGGGATACTTTCGGATGATCGGCATGGTTATCGTCACGCATGGCCGTCTCGCTGCCGAATTCCGTGCTGCGATGGAGCATGTCGTCGGAATTCAGACGCAGGTTGCAACGGTTATGATAGGACCTGAGGACGATATGGATATGCGTCGATTGGAGATTGTGGATGCCGTGCGCAATGTTGATAGCGGGCAGGGGGTCGTCGTTCTCACGGATATGTTTGGCGGGACGCCGTCCAATCTTGCGATTTCTGTGATGGGCGCTGGTCGGACCGAAGTTGTCGCGGGAATTAATCTACCGATGCTGATCAAGCTTGCCAGTGTCCGAGATGGTTGTGATCTTGAAAACGCGGTTGTTCAAGCTCAGGACGCCGGGCGAAAATATATCAATGTCGCCAGTCGAGTGTTGGCCGGTAAATAATGGATGGAGCATCGAGGTTAGCATGTCCGATGACCCCGTCTTGACGAAGGACGCGCCATGTCCGCCTGCGGTTCATCGGAATGATGCGCATGTGCGCGTGGTTCAGATTGTCAACCGTAAGGGACTGCATGCGCGGGCAACGGCAAAATTTGTTCAATGCGCTGAGGGCTTCAACGCGGAGGTTACCGTAACGCGGTGTGGCGAGACGGTTGGCGGAACATCAATCATGGGTATCCTGACGCTCGGAGCGGGTATTGGCTCGACAATCACGTTGACGGCAATCGGGGATGATGCCGAAGCCGCGCTCGAGTCGCTGACAGCGTTGATTGCCAATCGGTTTGGTGAAGACGACTGAACAAATATTCTGGCGGGTTCCGGTGTCGTTTCTCCATAACACTCAAAAATACGTAAACATATAAAGATTTCTTTATATGTTTATTGCTCTTCGATAATCCGAGTGCTATAAGGGTACGATTTTCAATTTTGAGAAAGCTGGACGACAATGCCTCATTACCACAATGACTTCCGGATCGCAGATATCGGCTTAGCTGATTGGGGTCGCAAGGAAATCAAGATCGCCGAGACTGAAATGCCGGGCCTGATGAAAACCCGGGAAGAGTTTGGTCCGTCTCAGCCTTTGAAGGGTGCGCGCATTGCCGGATCCTTGCACATGACGATTCAAACGGCGGTATTGATCGAGACGCTTCAGGCGCTGGGCGCTGAAGTAAGATGGGCTTCATGCAACATTTATTCGACACAGGATCAGGCAGCTGCCGCAATCGCAGCGGCAGGAACGCCGGTTTTCGCGATCAAGGGTGAGAGTCTTGAAGACTACTGGGAATTTACCCATAAAATTTTCGAATGGCATGACGGCGGGACGCCGAACATGATTCTCGATGATGGTGGTGATGCAACAATGTTGATTCATCTCGGGATGCGTGCCGAAGCGGGAGATACGGCTTTCCTTGATAGGGCGGGCAATGAAGAAGAAGAGGTTCTTTTTGCATCGATCAAGCGGCAGTTGAAGGCCAATCCTGGTTGGTACGGGCGGAATGGTGCAAATATCAAGGGCGTGACCGAAGAGACAACGACGGGCGTTCATCGTCTCTATGTCATGGCGAATGAAGGAAAGTTGTTGTTCCCGGCGATCAATGTGAACGACTCGGTTACGAAGTCGAAATTCGACAATCTTTATGGTTGTCGTGAGTCACTTGTTGACGGGATTCGTCGCGGGACTGATGTGATGATGGCTGGTAAAGTTGCGATGATCGCGGGCTTTGGTGATGTGGGTAAAGGCTCTGCGGCATCACTCCGAAATGCAGGGTGCCGTGTGATGGTTTCCGAAATTGATCCGATTTGCGCTTTGCAGGCTGCGATGGAAGGTTACGAGGTCACAACGATGGAAGAAGCCGCTAAGCGGGCAGACATCTTTGTAACGGCCACCGGAAATGTCGATGTTCTGACCGTTGATCACATGCGCGCGATGAAGGACAGGGCTATCGTCTGCAATATTGGGCATTTCGACTCTGAAATCCAGATCGCTGCTCTGAAGAACATGAAGTGGCATAATGTAAAGCCACAGGTTGATGAGGTTGAATTCCCTGACGGGAAGAGGATTATCGTTCTCTCGGAAGGACGTTTGGTGAATCTCGGCAATGCAACAGGGCACCCGTCTTTTGTGATGTCGGCATCATTCACGAACCAGACGCTCGCCCAGATCGAGCTTTGGACGAAACAGGGACAATATGACAACAAGGTCTACACGTTGCCGAAGCACCTTGATGAAAAAGTGGCGGCACTTCACCTCGACAAGATCGGTGTAAAGTTGACAAAGTTGAGCCCCAAGCAGGCGGAATATCTTGGTTTACCGGCGCAGGGTCCGTTCAAGCCGGATCATTATCGTTACTAAGCTTTGTTTGGTTGCACAAATATGACCAAGAAAATACCCGGAAGTGGAGTCTCCAACGTCCGGGGGCTGTTTCAATTTGCCGGGCTTTTTTAAAAGTGAGTCTTATTGGCAACGGTTCAAAAAAACCGCGCTTTCAGGGTCTGTTAACCTCTTCCGCTACGAATCATCGACCATGTAATGTCTTGGTGATTCGGTATGTGCGTCAGAATTATTTTATGCTGACGAAACAGGGCGGGATGATCTCGGAATGCAGATTTCGACTTTAACTTCTTTTTTTCCTGATTTGATTGCCTCCGTTGAGCCACTATTTAATACTCAATTCATTTTGGAGTTGGGACGGATTGCTTTTTTTATAACGCTGTTGCTACTTTTTGTTTGGCTGTTGACAATTTTGATTGCCAGAAACCGCAAACGCTCGGATCGCGAGCACCATCACGAAGCATTGGTTGCTTCGCTGCGTACAGATTGTGACAGGATAAATTCCTTCCTCTCTACCGAAACACAGATTTTTGTCAGTTGGATGAGCTTGGACGGTGTACCTAATATTCGGGGTGACCTTGCTGCGTTGTCTGAAGCAATTGGTGCTAAGGCTCCGCTATCCTTCAACTCGTGGCTCTCGCCGAAGCTGGCCCAGAGGCTGGATGCGGCGGTCAAACAATTGCGCTTAAGAGGCGAGGCGTTCCACCTGATGCTCGAGGCGACCAATGGACGTCACATTGAGGCCGAGGGGCGCGCAATCATCGGTTCAGCAGTGCTCAGGCTTCGCGATGTGAGTTCGACACGCCAAGAGCTGATTCAGATGGCGCAATCCAATAAAGTGTTGAGAACAGAGATATCGGGTCTTCGTGGTATGCTTGACACGTTGGCACAACCGATCTGGTTGCGTGACAAGGACGGCCGCATCAGTTGGGTGAACGAGGCCTATGCCTTTGCCGTTGACGCAAAGGACGCTTCCGATGTGGTTGCGCGTCAGGTCGAATTTCTAGATCATGTTAATCGAAACGAGGCCTCGGAGACGACGAAGTCGGGAGAAGTTTTCCAGCGGCGTTTTCCCGCAGTTGTTCTCGGGCTGCGTCGGATTTTTGATGTGGTTGAGACGCCGGTCGATATTGGAGCATTGGGATACGCGACGGATATAACCGATCTTGAGACCGTGCGATCCGATTTAGAGCGGCACATGGCAAACCATGTCGGGACGCTCGATCAATTGCCTACGGCTGTTGCAATTTTTGATGAGCGTCAGAGACTGACATTCTGCAACATTGCTTACCGCAAGTTGTGGCAACTGACCGATGCTTTTGTTAATGTGCACCCTACCGACAGTGAAGTTCTCGATTATTTGCGCGATGCACGTCGATTGCCCGAGCAGGCTGATTACCGAAGCTGGAAAAGAGCATTTCTTGAGGCATATCGATCGGTAGAACCACACGAAACCGTTTGGTATTTGCCCGGCGGTCGAACGCTTCGAGTAGTTATCAATCCAAACCCACAGGGCGGCATAACCTATCTATTCGACGACGTTACGGAGCAATTCCATCTCGAGTCGAGTTACAACGCGTTAACACAGGTACAGAGCGAGACACTTAATTCGTTGAAGGAGGGTGTTGCTGTTTTCGGAACCGATGGCCGCCTCAAGCTTAGAAACCAGTCATTCGAGTCAATTTGGGACCTTGATAGTGCCCGGATTGCCAACCGTCCACATATTGATCAAATCATCCTTGATGCACACCATCTATTTGCTGATGTTACGGTTTGGACAGCAATTCGAAGCGGTATTGTTGATTTGAATGAGAGTCGTAAGGGTCAGTTTTTCCGGATGGAACGTCATAACGGCAGCATTGTCGATTGTGCCCTTGCACCTTTGCCGGATGGCGCAACCCTTGTTACTTTTGTTGATGTGTCGGATACCGTGCGAGTTGAGCGTGCGTTGAAGGAAAAGAATGATGCTCTTGAGCAAGCGGCGAAACTGCGCGAGAATTTCATTCATCATGTATCATATCAACTCCGATCACCACTCACAAATGTGATCGGATTCACGGAACTATTGGCCAGCGGCACGGCAGGTGTTCTTAACGAACGGCAAGAGGAATATGCGAGTCATGTTATCCATTCATCGAACGCGTTACTGGCGATTATTGACGATATTCTCGATCTGGCCTCGTTCGATTCCGGGGAGACCCGATTATCGATCAGCGATACCGGTGTGATTAGAACGATTCAGAGTGCCGTTGAAGGTTTGAAGGACAGAATCGCCGAACAAAAGATCAATCTCGTAGTTGACGCGCCAGCCGACATAGGTTCGTTTCGCGCGGATACTAAGAGGGTTCGGCAAGTCCTATTCAACCTTATCTCCAATGCAATCGGTTTTTCTGGGTCTGGTCAGACAGTCACTGTTTCCGCGCGAAGATATTCGAATGGTCTCTCACTTTCTGTTCGTGATGAAGGGCGTGGCATTCCCCGGGAACTGATAGATCGCGTCTTTGACAGGTTTGAGACTCACAGCGGGGGAACGCGTCACCGAGGAGTTGGGCTCGGATTATCTATCGTTCGCGCCCTGGTGGAATTACACGGCGGCCAAGTGGAAATTGTATCGGAGCAGGGTACTGGTACGTTGGTTAGCTGCCTGTTCCCCGATGAGTCCGGTAGACCTATTCGCGCGGAAGCGGCAGCCTGATCGGCGAGGGAATGGCCTCAGTTATGCCGGAAAGTATTGATCCCAAGATCGCCCGATGGAGATTCGTCGTTGTTAGCGAGGATGCAACGATTGATGTCGCCCGGCAGGTTGCCGGTGCAGTCGCTGTTGGCGATCTCGTTACGTTGTCGGGTGATTTGGGCGCAGGAAAGACAACTTTCGCCCGTGCGTTGATCCGTGAAATCATGGGTGATCCTGAGCTTGAAGTCCCAAGCCCGACTTTTACGTTAATGCAGAATTATGAGGGGCCGCGTTTTCCCATTGTCCATGCGGATTTGTACCGGATTAGAGAGCCTGATGAACTCATCGAGCTGGGTTGGGAGGATACTGCCTCCTGCTCGCTGATGCTCGTTGAATGGCCTGAACGTGCAGCGCGATTTCTTACGAGCCATCGTCTTGATGTCAGATTGGACATCGTGTCCGGCAGTGGAGGTATGGGGCGATCCATCACATTGACCGGAACCGGAACTTGGGCGGAACGCGTACGGCAGGCTCGGGCACTTTCGGAAATGCTGGATCATGCGGGTTGGGGCCATGCGCGACGTTATGCTCTGCAAGGTGATGCATCGACGCGCCTCTATGAGCGGCTTGTTCTTCCGGGCAGGTCGGCAATCCTGATGATCTCACCGACGCCGAAGCATGGTCCGATTATTCGATCGGGGAAAACGTACCGCACGCTTGCGCGGCTGGCCGATGATGTCTCCGCATTTATTGCCATCGCCAAGGGACTTCGAGTGATTGGAGTTAGCTCACCTGAAATCTACGCGGCAAATATTGAAGGCGGCCTCGTTCTTACGGAGGATATGGGTTCTGAAGGCATTATTGATCAAAATGGACCGATTCGCGAACGTTACCTTGAGGCCATCAAGTTGCTTGCCGAGCTGCACGGCCAGGAGTTACCGCAGTTTTTGCCGGTCGAAGAGGGCCGATACTATAATATTCCAATCTATGATATTGAGCCTTTGATGGTTGAAATCGAGGTGTTTCTTGATTGGTACGTCCCGAGTCGAACCGGCAAGCCGTTATCGGGTTCAGCGCGCGGGATATTCCTCAATCTGTGGCGACGGGCACTTGAGCCTCTTGCGCTAGCCGAGCCGACATGGGTGCTGCGCGATTTCCACTCACCCAACCTGATCTGGCAACCCTCCCGGGAGGGTACGGACAGGGTGGGCGTGATCGACTTTCAGGATACATTGATCGGTCATCCTGCATATGATGTTGGCTCCATTATCTATGATGCGCGGGTACAGGTTCCGGAATCGCTGGCGTCTGAGATGACTGACCTTTACGTGAATATGAGAACTTCAAAAAATTCCGATTTCGACGGGCTTCGTTTTTCGGGTGCTCTCGCGCTTTTCAGCGCCCAGAGGCTTACAAAAATTCTCGGGATATTTGTGCGACTTGATCAACGGGACGGTAAGCCGCAGTATTTAAAACATATTCCGATGCTGGAAGGATATCTGCGCAGAAATCTCTCTCATCACACGCTTGGCCTTCTTAAGGCTTGGTATGGGGAGTATATGCCGGATTTATTTGGGAGTGCGAACTGACCGCAGAGCGAAGGAGCATCCCGCGATGAAGCAGAACCGCCTCAGAAATATGCCAAAAAGTGCCATGGTTCTTGCGGCGGGACTCGGGTTGCGCATGCGACCTTTAACGGAAAGTCGGCCCAAGCCATTGGTGTCGGTTGCCGGGCAGCCGTTGATCGAGCACATCTTTAAACCGATCGAGGCGGCTGGTGTGTCAAGAATTGTCATGAACGTACATTATCTTGCTGACCAGCTGCGAGCGCACATTGCAGCACGCGCGGGAGCCGATGTGATAATTTCGGATGAAACGGCTAGATTGATGGATTCGGGGGGTGGCACCAAGAAAGCGCTGTCTGCACTTGGCCATGAGCCATTTTTTGTTCTGAACGGCGATTCGTTCTGGATCGACGGACCCCGACCGAACCTGATGCGTCTTGTAGAGGCTTGGGAACCGGAGAGGATGGATATTCTCCTTCTGGTCGTCGCAAGCGCTCTGGCAACGGGATATGAGGGGAAGGGGGATTTCACGATGGAGGCAGATGGGCGTTTGCACCGAAGGGTCGAGCGACATGTCGCGCCCTTCGTCTATGCGGGCGTCGGGATTATGAAGCCAGAGTTGTTTTCAGACACTCCCGAGGGACCTTTTTCGCTCAACCTGTTATTTGATCGGGCTATCAGTGCTGAAAAGCTCTTCGGCTTGAGACTGGACGGCGAATGGCTCCATGTCGGCACACCGAATGCGATCGAGGCAGCCGAGATGCGACTTCGCCGCAGCACCCTTTAAGGCCTTGATCACATGCAATTGAAGGCGAAAGTCTACACGATACCTCCGGGTGCGCCATTTTTGCCATCACTTACGAAAGCTCTTTTGGAAGGGCAACTGATTGAGGGATGGCCAAGACTGGGGGATCCGCTCTCCCTTGCCGAAGGTACGGTATTTGTTCCAACACGCCGTGCCGCCCGTGCGTTAACCGAGGCATTGAAAGCGTTGGCTCCGGAGCGCACCTTGTTGATGCCGCGGATTGTGCCTCTTGGCGGGTTGGAGGATGCGGAAGAAAAACTCCTTTTGGATAGCGGGCTGGAAGCGCTTGACGGCGATGCTGCATTACTGCCAGAAATCGACCCGACGCGTCGCCGTCTCATTCTTGCCCGCCTTGTGTTGGCATGGTCGAAGCGCATTTCCGAGGCGCTATCGAGCGAAAAAGGGGAGCATCCATTCAGCGAGCGTCTGACGGCAGGAATCCGCTCCGACCCGAACGGGTTCGCGGTTGCGACATCTGCGCAGGACGCCTTGGGATTGGCCGACGCCCTTGGGAAATTGATTGATACGCTTGCAATTCACGACACGAACTGGGAGCAGATACATCAACTCGTCGAGGATGATCTTTCTGACCAATATTGGGCAATCTCGAAAAATTTTCTGGAAATCGCGGCGCGGGAGTGGCCGAATTACTGTGCCGAAATTGGTGTCATGGACGCGGCATTGCGGCGCCATAAGCTGATTTTGAGAGAGACTGAACGTCTGCGGCGTGATCGCCCGCTTGCCCCCGTTATAGCCGCAGGGTCAACCGGTTCGATGCCCGCAACAGCAGCCCTCCTGTCGGCAATTGCGGGATTGCCGCGTGGCGCGGTTGTGTTGCCTGGGCTTGATCAAAGATTGGATCCGATTTCATGGGCCATATTGACCGGCCAGAAGCCTTTAATGCCGTATCCGGGGCATCCTCAAGCTCTTCTCGCCCGCTTATTGGTCAGTCTGGGCGTTAAGCGCGAGGACGTCGAACCTATCGGACAGCAGAAGCCGGCATTGGCTGCCCGCGAGGCGTTTCTGTCCGAGGCGCTGAAACCGGCGGAAACTACTGATCAATGGCATCTACGCGCCGCTGGGCGTGCGGATGATGCGACCGCCGAGGCGCTTGCCGGGGTTAGTATTGTCGAAGCCGACAATGAGCACGAGCAGGCTCTCGCGATCGCGATTGCGATGCGTGGTGCGCTCGAAGCGCCCGGCAAAAGTGCTGCTCTGGTCACCCCGGATCGAACATTGGCGGAACGTGTCTCCGTCGAATTGCGACGTTGGGATATAGATGTTGGAGATTCCGCTGGTTTATCGTTGTCGCGGTCTTCAGCCGGAATTTTCGCCCAACTCGCTGTGGACGCGCTCGTTGACGGATTTGGACCGCATAGTCTTCTCGCATTAATTGATCATCCTCTGACGCTCCTTGGAATGGATCGAGAGGACAAGATTGCGGGACGAAATGCGATCGAGATCGGCATTTTGAGACGAAATACACCCTCCTCCGGGCTGGAGGGGTTACGGTCGGCGATTGATAGGGCGTCGACGGAGCCGCTTAATCACCATGCTGCAAGGCCGTTGCGAAGGATCAGGTCATCGGGGTGGGATGCCGCAAAAGAGATCGTTGAACAACTCATAGAAGCTTATCGCGTGTTCTCCGATGTCGGTCGATCTGAGGTCTTGTCCCTCAGCTCATTGCCGACGATCCACGAGCAGGTTTTGCTCGCACTCGCGAGAAATACAGACGGAAGCGAAGCGCTATCGGGCGCTAATGGAGGCGACGTTCTGCATAGCCTTTTCGAGAGCCTATCTGTCGCTGACGACGTTGATATTAGGGGTAGATTGGCAGACTATCCCGCTTTTTATTGCGCACTTGCAGCGAATGAGACCGTTGTTCGAAAGACGCCGCATCATCAACGACTTTACATTTGGGGTTTGCTTGAAGCCCGATTGCTGACAGCGGATCTTATGATTTTGGCAGGACTGGATGAAAAGACTTGGCCGCCCGATACCATGTCAGATCCTTTCCTCAATCGTCCAGCGCGAGACGCCTTAGATCTGCCGTCACCCGAACGACGTATTGGGCAAACCGCTCATGATTTCGTGCAAGCAATGGGGGCGTCCGAGATCCTGATCACCCGGGCGACGAAAAATGGCGGTGATCCGACCGTTGCATCACGGTTCCTTCAACGAATGGGTGCGGTTGCCGGCAAAGAGGGGCTTACGCCAGCTTTAACTCGTGGGCAGGCGCTTTTAGACTTGGCGCGTTCAATTGATCGCGCATCACCGGTTGCCGCGCTTCAAAGACCTGCACCCGTTCCAGTACCACATTTGCTCCCGCGACGTCTGAGCGTGACCGAAATTGAAACACTGCGTCGAGACCCCTATGCGATCTATGCCAAGCATGTTCTCGAGCTTGATCCGCTCGAGCCGATTGGTCGCGAGCCGGGGGCAGCGGAGCGTGGAATGGCTGTTCATGCTGCATTGTATGAGTTTTGTTCGGTATATCCTTCAGTCTTGCCGAAAGATGCAGTCTCCATCCTTGAAAACATTGCTCTGAAGGCTTTCACGTCGATTTCCCATTTACCCGAGTTTCCCGCTTTTTGGTGGCCCAGGTTTCAGCGCGCCGCCAATTGGTTCATCGGATGGGAGAACAAGCAGCGAAGTGATCGCACTTTGATCAAAGTCGAGGAGGGTGGCAAACTCGTGATCGTGTTGCCCAATGGGGGGGATTTTACTTTGTCTGCCCGGGCAGATCGGATCGACATTGCACCTGACAAAAGTTTTGTGATCATCGACTATAAAACGGGCCGAGTGCCCGGTATAAACGAGGCGCGTATTGGTTTTTCCCCGCAATTGACGCTCGAAGCGGCAATGGTGAAGCGTGGAGGATTTACTCATATTGATGCGACGAAGCCGACTGCACTCGTCTATGTGAAGTTGATGGAGCGTGATGGTGGTTCGGCCCGAGATATTTCTAAAGGAAAGACCAGCGTTGATCCCGATGTGTTGGCCGATGAGCATTTTGATCAATTTGTTAGCTTGATTGATGCACATTGGAATGGCGGATTGCCCTTTTACTCGAGACCTGCCGTGCAGTTTTTGAAAGATCCGAAGCCTTATGATCATCTGGCTCGGGTAAGAGAATGGACAATTATTGGCGAAAATGAAGATGGGGCTGACGAGACATGAGTCTCAACATTCTCGATGATGTGACTTTACGTCAGAGGCGCGCGTCCGACCCTGCAGCATCTGCCTGGGTCGCCGCAAATGCAGGATCCGGCAAGACCTATGTTTTGGTTCAAAGGATACTGCGGCTATTGCTTGACGGCACTGAGCCGTCCCGAATGCTGGCGCTGACGTATACGAAGGCTGCTGCGGCCAACATGGCCAACCGTGTCTTTAAAGAGTTGGCTGAATGGGTTCGATTGAGCGACTCCGATCTCGCTCAAAAGATTAGAAAACTGGATGGTCAGGATCCGAGTGCAATTCGTTTGGCACAGGCGAGACGGCTCTTTGCGCGTGCTATTGAAACGCCGGGCGGGATTAAAATTCAGACAATCCATGCCTTTTGTGAAAGACTCCTGCATCTCGTGCCATTTGAAGCCAATGTCGCGGCACGGTTTGACGTGTTGGACGAGCAGAAACAAAACGCGCTGATAGCTGGGGCAATCTCCGAGACGTTGAGACGGGCCAATTCAGGAATTGATCGTGATCTGACGTTGGGGTTAGCACTGATTTCGGATGAAGCCGGAGAGTCGGGTTTTGACAAAGTTTTGAAAGCCGCGCAGGCACAGCGAGCAAACCTGAGGCGTATCGGCTTTGAGCGGTTTTCTTCTGGTGCTATTGAACGAAAATTACGGAAAACACTGGGGCTTTCCGAGGAGGAAACGTCCGAACACTTCCGTCAACAAATCTATACTGGGCGTATTCCGGATACGGATTGTGCCCGAATAGTGGCGCTGCTGTTTGAAGGTTCGCCGAACGATTTGAAACGGGGTGCGGCTTTAAAAGCTTCACTCGGAGTGCAAGATTTCAAAATTTGGTTGGACTCTTACGGAGACGTCTTTTTTACAAAAGACGGTGTACCGAGAGATGACAAAAGTCTTGCCACGAAGGCTCTTCATGAACTTTACCCGGAGATCAGAACTCGACTTTCGATCGAGCGTGATCGTTTGGAGATGGTTCAGAACCGTTTGTTTGCTTCGGAGGCCTATGAACGGACATTGGCGTTGTTGCGCGTTGTCGACGGAATTTTCAGGACTTATGATCATCAAAAAGTTCGCGCGGGATATCTGGATTTTGATGATCTTATCGAGCGGACATTGGCTCTGCTTGAGCGCGCTGACGCGCAGTGGGTTCTCTATAAGCTCGATCATGGGATTGATCATATTCTGATCGATGAGGCGCAGGATACGAGCCCCGACCAATGGGAAATTCTCAAACGCATTACGGGCGAGTTTTTTGACGGGCATTCGGCTCGAAATTTTGTGCGGACGGTTTTTGCGGTCGGTGATCCGAAGCAATCCATTTACAGCTTCCAAGGCGCTGATCCGACGGCGTTTTCCCAGACACGCGATTTTTTTGGCAAGAAAATCAACGCGCTAAATAGCGCAGTGGATGGAAGGCAATTCGGTTTTCACGATGAAAAGTTGACTCTCTCGTTCCGTTCGACGCCGGATGTTTTGAAAGCGGTTGACAGGATTTTCTCTGATCCGGCCCGATTTAAGGGACTTGAAAGTGAACCGGTAGCGACCTCTCATGAGACCCGGCGCTTTCGGGCACCCGGATTGGTTGAAATTTGGCCCTATTTGAAGAACGAAAAGACATCCGAGGCTAGGTCATGGGCTGAGCCACTTGATACGGTCAATCGCCGGTCTTCCTCGATGCGGTTGGCACAGCAGGTGGCGGGGCATATTAGGGCACTGATTGCGCCAGACGCTGTGCACTGCATTGAAGATATTGACTCTTCGGGCGCAAAGGCAGCGCGGAAAATCCGTGCGGGCGACATTATGGTTCTGGTGCGCAGTCGAAACAGCTTTTTCGACGCGGTTATTCGAGCCTTGAAGGATGTCGGCGTTCCGGTAGCGGGTGCTGATCGGCTCAAGTTGACGGAGCATATCGCCATTATGGATTTGATGGCGCTGGGCAGGGCGGTGCTTTCTTCCGAAGATGACCTGACTTTGGCCGCCTTGCTGCGTTCACCATTGATGGATGTGAGCGAGGAAAAGCTGTGTGCTCTCGCCAACAACAGAATTGGCTCGTTGAGAGACGCGCTGTCCAGTCAGGCCGAAAATTTGGGACTTTCGGAGGTTAAAGAGCGGCTTGACCGCTGGCAGGAGTTGAGTTCGCGATTGGGCCCGTTCGGGTTTTTTGCAACCGTTTTGGGCCCTGATCGCGGGCGGCAGGTGCTCGTTCAACGTCTTGGGCCGGAGGCGGGGGACGCGATTGATACGTTCCTATCGTTAGCTCTTGACCATGAAAGGATGCAAACGCCGTCATTGCATCGCTTTTTGACGCTTTTGGGCGAAGCGGATTTGTCCGTGAAGCGGGATATGGATGCGGCGCGGAATGAAGTGCGTGTGATGACCGTGCATGGAGCGAAGGGGCTCGAAGCACCGATTGTCTATCTGCCCGATACGTGTGGCGCTGCCGTGCAAAGTGGCGGACAGCCCTTGCTTTGGAGCGTGGAAGAGGGTGAAACGGGGGTAAAAATCCCGATTTGGTCCCCTTCGAAGAAGCGAACCGACAATGATTATATCGCATCGCTGCGGGAGGAGTCGCAAGACAAGATCCATGATGAACATCGGCGATTGCTGTATGTGGCCCTGACGCGGCCGCGGGATCGTCTTTATATCGGGGGATTTGTTGGCGCGAGGGAGCCGCCGAAGGATTGCTGGTATAAATTGATTGAAGAGGGGCTCAGCGGCCTTCTGAAGGCCGTTAGCGACCCTGATGCTCCAGAAGGAGCCTTGCGGCTCCAAAGCCATGAATTGCCGATGGAGGGCGCTGCGGGAGCCGCGCCTGCGCCATCTGTGGCAGAGGCTCCGGAGTGGCTGTATCGGAAAGCAGACCCGGAGCAGGAGGCACTTCCGCCGCTGAGACCATCGAGTGCGCTCGGTGCAGCTGATGCACCGGACAGGCCTTTGGACAACGCGTTTGCCCGAGACGCCAGACGTCGCGGGAAGCTCGTTCACGCGCTTTTGCAGACATTGCCCGAATTGCCGGCTGAGAAGCGGGCTGATGTTGCCCGTGTTTTGTTGAAAGCGAGGGGCACTTGGCTGGATGAGGCGCAGCAGGGGCATCTTGCGCGCGAGGTTGTCACCTTGATCGGCGCGCCGGAGCTGTCAGCGCTGTTTGGGCCTGAAAGTAAGGCCGAGATTGCGGTTTCCGGGTCAGTAATGCTCGGAGAGGGGCAAAAGCGCGATATTTCTGCCCAAATTGACCGACTTGCTGTGACGAAAGATGCTGTCTTCATCGCGGACTACAAGACGGCGACGCGCGCGCCTGAGCGGTTGGAGGACATCCCGGAGACGTATATTGCGCAATTGGCGCTCTATCGGGCGCTTCTTGTGCCGGTTTATCCTGATCGGCGGGTGGTTTGCCTGCTTGTGTATACGGCGGGGCCGCGGGTCTTCACGCTTTCGGATGCACTGCTTGACCTTGCTCTTGTGAAGATTGTTCAGGCGGCTTCCCTTGACGCGTGAGGGTCGGCTCCCTACGTTCTCGGTCGATTCGGGGATTTTCCCGTGCAGGGTAAGGATTCGGCCATGACCATGACAGTGACGGATGCGAGTTTCGATCAGGACGTTCTGAAATCAACGGAGCCGGTTGTGGTCGATTTCTGGGCGGAGTGGTGCGGCCCGTGCCGGATGATCGCGCCTGCACTTGAGGAAATATCGAAGGAAATGTCCGGAAAAGTGAAGATTATGAAGATGAATGTCGATGAAAACCCCGGAATCGCGGGGCAAATGGGCATTCGCTCGATCCCGACGCTGATGATCTTCAAGGGCGGCCAATTGGCGGCGCAGAAGGTCGGGGCGGCCTCGAAGGGCGACCTTTCGAAGTGGATCAGCGGCTCGATCTGAGGCGGCTCACGCCAGTCGCGTTCCGCGCCGGAATGCGGGGAACGTCAGAAAAAGACCAGTGTTGTCAATAGGAAGCACGGGATAAGCACCGTGCCGGACCAGAGCATATAGCCGAAAAAGCCGGGCATTTTGACGCCGCGTTGGCGGGCAATGGCATAGACCATGAAGTTGGGCGCGTTGCCGATATAGGTGTTTGCGCCCATGAAGACCGCCCCGGCGGAGATGGCGGCGAGGGTTAAAGCCTCTTCTGTCATGAGTTTCTCGGCGTTTCCGCCTGCCAGTTCAAAGAAGACCAGATAGGTCGGGGCGTTGTCCAGGAACGAGGACAGGATGCCGGTGAGCCAGAAATAGGCCATGGGGATGGGGGCGCCGTCCGCATCGGTGACGAGGGCCACGAGCGGGGCGAAGACGCCCGCGGAGCCGGCCTTCAGCATGGCGAGAACAGGGATTATCGTTATGAAAATGCTGGCAAAAAGCTTGGCAACCTCGAGCATGGGGCCCCAGCTGAAGCCGTTGGCGGAGCGGTCTATCTTCCGGGTGACTAGGAGCGAGGCGAGGGTGACGCCGATCATTACGCCGTCACGAATAACGTTTTGAATTTCAACGGTAATTCCTAAAATTGTGAATGCAGGACCGGGTTTCCACGAGGCACTGAGGAGGATGGCGGCGATGATGATGCCGATGAGGGGCAGGTTGACGAGGCCGGTGATCCTGATCTGTGAGTCGGGCGTCGGATCAATGCGGGTGACGCCCTCGCGGTGATAGAGCCAGGAGTCGAGAGCAATAAAAATCGCGAATACGATGCCGCCTACTAAAATAGTTTCCTTGAACAGATGCGTTGTTGTCCAAAAGAAATCGACACCCTTCAAGAATCCCAAGAATAAAGGCGGGTCACCAAGGGGGGTTAACGAGCCGCCAATATTTGCAACGAGGAAAATAAAGAACACAACAACATGCACGTTGCTTTTGCGGTTGTCGTTGGCGCGAATAATCGGCCTGATCAGTACCATGGCCGCGCCCGTTGTGCCGATGATGCTGGCAAGGCCGGAGCCGATCAGGAGCAGGGCGCCATTCGTCAGCGGGGAGCCGTGGAGGTTACCGCGGATGACGATGCCGCCGGCGGTGGTGAAGAGGGCGAGCAGGAGCAGGATGAAGGGGATGTATTCGAGGAAAGCGGCGTGCAGCAGCGCGCTTGCGGTGGCCTCGAAGCCCACCGAGGCGAGGAGCGGCAGGGCCAGCAGCAGCGCCCAGAAGGCGGCGATTTTGCCTTGGTGATGCTCCCAGAAATGATTGAAAAACAAGGGAAAAAGCGCAATCGAAAGCAGGATGCCGACAAACGGCACGGCCCATAAAACGCCGAGCGCCGCGCCATCCAACCCTTCAGCTGCGAGGGCGGGGGAGGCCATGAAACAGAGGCCTGCAAGCGCCAGAAGGGCAGTACCGAGCCGAGCCGGCATGTCCAATTCGAATTTCCGCGTTGCCATGGAACACGCCCCCCAATCTCCAGTGTGTTATGCCGTAGCGGCAGCGGAAATGTCCAGCAGTTTTGTCCAACGTTGGCGTTGGACACGGGAACTGGAAATGTCCGGTTGTAAGTGGGTATGGGGGTAGCGAATAGGCGTGGGCGAGACATAGCTGGCGTCAGCTGGATCGCTTCACGTTCGTTGTTCAAAGCGGTTCACAGGATCGTTTTGCCGCCTCCGGCAGACACGACTCACTGCGCGATGACGGTTGGCGTACCTCACCGCGATCACGGGTGGGTCATCCGCGCCTCGTTGAATGTTTTCGGGAGGGTGAGGCCGGTGGCGAGGGAGTCTTGGGGTTCGAGCGTGAATTCGCCTTTGCCGGCATAATAGCCTTGGCCGCCGACGGCGATGGTGACGGCGTTTTCGCGGGGGAAATCGGCGGGGGCCTTAATGCGGCCGGTGAAGGGGCCGCCGGAGATGCCGCGGAAGGTGCGGGTGACGCCTTGGGGGACGAGGCCTTTTGCGTGATCGAGTGCCATGCGGGCGGTGACGCCGGAGCCGGTGGGGCTGCGGTCGATCTGGCGTTCGGCGAAGACGCAGAGGTTCCAGCTTTCGTAATCGGGCGGGGCGTCATCGGTCAGGATAGTGCCATAGAGAAAGCCGAGATCGGGCGCGTCGGGGTGGTCGAGGGGGTAGGTGGCGCGCAGATGGTCGGTGAGGGTGCCGGCGGCGGTCACGAGTGTGTCGACGGGGGTGTCAAAGAAATCGAGCCCGAAGCGGGAGGCGGGCAGGATGGCATAAAACGCGCCGCCATAGGCGAGATCGGTGGCGAGCGCGCCATAGCCCGGGAGTGTGACGGGGAGATCGTGTGCGACGGCGAAGGCGGGAACGCTCTCGAAGCCGACATGGGTGACGGTGCCGTTCTCGACCGTGCAGGCGAGATGCAGCACACCGCAGGGGGCCTCGATGGAAAAGCGGGTGACGGGTTCGATGCGGGGCACGAGGCCCTGATCGACAATCCAGCGGCCGAGCGCGATGGTGGCGTGGCCGCACATTGTGGAATAGCCGTCATGATGGGTGAACAGCACGCCCATGACGCAGCCCGGGCGGGAGGACGCCACGGGAATGACGCCATACATACCGGCATGGCCGCGCGGCTCCCAGATCATGGCGCGGCGGAGATGATCATACGCATCGCGGGCGTGGCGGCGCTTCTCGAGAAGGGTTGCGCCTTGAAGTTCCGGATAACCGCCCGTGACAATGCGGACAGGCTCCCCCGCCGTGTGCATATCAACGAAGGACAAAGTGAGAGGCGCGGACATGGGAGGCTCCGGGGGTGGGGTTCAGGCGGCGGCGATTGTGATGGTCATGATCCGATCAAGCGCCGCGAGCGCGCGTTCAACGGCATCAAGGCGCGATTGGTGTCTGAGATCGAGCAGACGGTCAATATGGGGGAGGGAGACGCCGAGACGTCTGGCAAGCGCGGCC
Organism: Hyphomicrobiales bacterium; assembly: GCA_046092445.1. Lineage (GTDB taxonomy): Bacteria > Pseudomonadota > Alphaproteobacteria > Rhizobiales > Beijerinckiaceae > CAIUPE01. The sequence continues at coordinate 27,403 of JBJTDR010000110.1, forward strand.
TTGCCGACGCCATCGGCGCGCATGGCGCGATAGAGCGCGAGTTTTGCCACGGTGAGGGCGGGAAGCGCAACCCATTCCGGCCCCGTGACGCGGGGCTCGGGGATCTCCTCGCGGGCGTCCATCGCGGCGATCAGCGCGGTTTCAATCGCATCAACGGCGTGAAGCAGGGCCTCGTCCCGGCTATCGCCAAAGGTGAGGGCTTCGGGCAGATCGGGGACCGAGACAAGGAGCGTGCCATTGTCGTCAGGCGTGAGGGTGACGGTGTAGCGCATTGCTTTACTCCGTGATGTCCAATTGCTTCAGGATGGCCCGCCACAGGCCTTTGCCGATCTCCCTTGAGCCGCCATGCATCGGCGGGACGGAACGCCGACCGTTCAAGGTAACGATCAGATGACCGCCCTTGCCCGGAGTGAAACTGGCACCTTTGCGAGCCAGAAAGCGTTTGGCTTGAGCACTGTTTATCAACACATCATAAGTGATGCGTTGATGAAGTCAATATTCGTGATTTTGGTCTAATGCGCCTCGTCCCAATTGGCGGCGGCGCTGGCGTCGATCATGATGCGGCGAATGACGGGGATGGCCGCCTCGACTTCCGTATCGGGGATCTCGAAGATGAGTTCGTCATGCACTTGCAGGAGCATGGCGGCGTTGAGTTTTGCGCTCGCGAGGGCCTCCTCCATGCGGATCATGGCGCGGCGGATGATATCGGCGGCGGTGCCTTGAATGGGGGCGTTGATGGCGGCGCGCTCGTAGAAGGCGCGTTCCTGCGGGGCGCCGGAGATGATCTGCGGGAAATGGCAGCGGCGGCCGAACACGGTGCTGACATAGCCATTGGCGCGGACGAAGCGTTTCGTCTCCTCCATATAGTCGCGGATGCCGGGGAAGCGTTCGAAATATTTCTTGATATAGGCGCCGGCCTCCTCGCGGCCAATGCCGAGCTGGTTGGCGAGGCCGAAGGCGGAAATGCCGTAAATAATGCCGAAATTGATCGCCTTGGCGCGGCGGCGCACCTGCGGATCCATGTTCTGGACGGGAACGCCGAACATTTCGGACGCTGTCATGGCGTGAATGTCGATGCCGTCGGCGAAGGCTTTGGTGAGCTGCGGGATATGCGCCATGTGGGCGAGGATGCGCAGCTCGATCTGGGAGTAATCCGCCGAGACGAGTTTGTGGCCCGGAATGGCGACGAAGGCCGCCCGGATTTTGCGGCCGGCCTCGGTGCGGACGGGGATGTTCTGGATATTCGGCTCGGAGGAAGAAAGCCGCCCGGTCGTGGTCGCGGCGAGCGAGAACGAGGTGTGGACGCGTTTGGTGACGGGGTTGATGAAGCCAGGCAGCGCATCGGCATAGGTGGATTTGAGTTTAGCAAGCTGACGCCATTCGAGGACCTGGCGGGGGAGTTCATGGCCTTGGTCAGCGAGTTCCTCGAGGATCTGGGCGCCGGTGGCCCATGCGCCGGTGGCGGTTTTCCTGGCGCCGGGCAGGCCCATTTTGCCGAAAAGGAGATCGCCGAGCTGTTTGGGCGAGCCGAGATTGAAGGACTCGCCGGCCAGCGTGTGGATATCGTGTTCGAGGCGCGCCATTGTCTGGGCGAATTCACCCGAGAGACGGGAGAGGATCTGCCGGTCGATCGCGATGCCGCGCTGCTCCATGCGGGCGAGGACGGGAACGAGCGGGCGCTCGAGCGTCTCGTAGACGGTGAGCATGTGTTCGGCGACGAGGCGGGGTTTCAGTGTGCGCCAGAGGCGGAGGGTGACGTCGGCATCTTCGGCGGCGTAATCAGTGGCCTTGTCGAGGGCGACGCGGGCAAAGCCGATGAAATTCTTGCCGGTGCCGGCGACTTCGGAAAACGGGATGGTCTTGTGACCGAGATGGCGCTCGGAGAGGGCATCCATGCCGTGCGTGCCGCGACCGGCATCGAGCACATAGGAGATCAGCATCGTGTCGTCCAAGGGGGCGACGGCAATGCCGTGACGGGCGAAAACGAGCCAGTCATATTTCATATTCTGGCCGATTTTGAGAATGGCGGGATCTTCCAGCAGGGGTTTGAGGCGCGCCAGAACATCAGCGAGGGGCAATTGGCCGGGGAGCAGGGCCGCGCCACCGAAAAGATCACCCGCGCCCTCGCCGCGATGGCCGAGCGGGATATAGCACGCCTCGCCCGGCGCAGTGGCGAGCGAAATGCCGACGAGATCGGCCTGCATCGGATCGAGCGCGGAAGTTTCGGTGTCGACAGCGAGTGTGCCGATGTCGCGGGCGCGGGCGATGATCTGATCGAGCCGCTCAAGGGTGGTGACGCGCTCATAGCGGGCGGTGTCGATTTTGGT
>JBJTDR010000111.1:0-47171 GCA_046092445.1 Hyphomicrobiales bacterium
GTCGAGATGTGGTATCGTGAAAATATCAGGTATTAATGGAGGCTTTTGTGGTTCCGTTCAATAGTTTAAGAAAGGTTATAAAGCCCGACTCGGAGTGGCGTGAAATTTTGACACCTGAGCAGTTTCGAATTGCTCGCGGGCATTCGACAGAGCGTGCTTGTTCTGGTCCCGGATGGGATGAAAAGAGATCTGGGCAATATGAGTGTGTTTGCTGCGGGACTGTATTGTTTGACTCGAGTTCGAAATATGACTCAGGATCTGGTTGGCCTAGTTTTTTTGAGCCGATTGACGAGGAGGCAATAATTGAGCGACTTGATGATTCACTTGGAATGAGACGAGTCGAGGTACTTTGTGCAACGTGTGATGCGCACTTGGGTCACGTTTTTCCTGATGGGCCTCGGCCTACGGGGCTTCGTTATTGCATTAATGCAACGATTTTGCATTTTACACCCGCCGTCGCTCAAGAGTGAATTTTTGAGGCCCAAAAAACTATTCGATTTACAATGCGAATAATTTTTTTACGATAAATCTTCGATCATATTCTGCTGAGTTCAACTTTGGTAGATTTTGGGTGTCGGGATTGCTCGAAGCCTAGAAAATTAACAAGAAAGCAGTGAACAACATAACCGGCTGTCGGTTAAATTCTCTAAAGGAGCCAAAGATGTTTACACTAACAGATCTTCCTTATTCCCACGATGCTCTTCAGCCCTACATGTCAAAAGAGACACTCGAATATCACCATGATAAACATCATTTAGCCTATGTTAGTAATGGCAACAATCTGATCAAAGGTTCAGAATGGGAAGGGAAGTCTATAGAAGAGGTCGTTGTTGGATCTTTCGGTAAAAATGCGGGATTGTTTAATAATGTGGGCCAACATTACAACCACATGCATTTTTGGAATTGGATGAAGCCGAATGGCGGTGGTTCAGTTCCAGGTAAGATTAAAAAGGCACTTGTTGAAAGTGTAGGTTCTGTCGATAAATTCAAAGAGGACTTCATTGCTGCTGGTACGACCCAGTTTGGATCGGGTTGGGCTTGGCTTTCCGTAAAAGATGGAAAGCTTGTTGTTTCAAAAACTCAAAACGGTGAAAGTCCTTTAGTACATGGTGCTAAGCCTATCCTCGGCGTTGACGTTTGGGAGCATTCTTATTACATTGATTACAGAAACAGACGCCCCGATTACTTAAAGGCTTTTATAGAACATCTCATAAATTGGGATTATGTTCTTGAAATGTACGAAGATGCCACTGCGTGAATATATAAGCGAGACCAAAGAACGATTTGATCAGGATTTGAGCCTGATCTAATCGTTCATTTTAAATAATCGATGCAGCAAAAATTGTTGGTATTTGTTGAAGCGAAAAATGTCATTTGATTTCTCAACTTGTTGATTAATTGTCTCGCAGTTCGAGTATCTGAAATCTGATTTTAGCAGACTTGAAAAGGAATAAGATCGACCAACCCGAATCCTACCTGAGCAAAATTGAATTATCGATCCCTCCAACTCGACTTTCTGAGAAGATCCAAGGTATGATTAGATCAATAATGTCGGTCGGTGGATTGACCTTACTCTCAAGGATCACCGGGTTTGCCCGAGATATTGTTTTAGCTTCATTTCTCGGAGCGGGATTAGTTGCTGATGCGTTTGTAGTCGCGCAACGACTTCCTAATCATTTGAGATCTATATTCGGCGAGGGCGCTTTCAATTCGGCTTTTGTTCCGGCTTATTCACGAGAGATGGCACTTCATGGTTCTGCGAAAGCTCAAAATTTTGCAGGAAAAATATTATCAGTTCTTGTAGCGACCCTAACGATCTTGAGCATCTTTGCGTTGTGGCAAATGCCTTTGGTTATTGAGCTATTAGCCCCCGGATTTTCGAATGATCCTAATAAATATGCACTTACGATCGAACTGACACGGATAACCTTTCCATATCTGCTACTTGTTTCGACCGTTACTCTGTTATCAGGTGTTCTCAATGCCCACAATCGGTTTGCTTCGGCTGCCGCTGCGCCAATTTTACTCAATGTTTCTGTTGTCGTTTTTGTCGGCTTTACCTTTTTATTTCCCAGTGCCGGACATGCAGCAGCGTGGGGGGTAACGATTGCAGGAATTTTTGAAATTCTAATATTGCTAGTAAACGCTCGGCGGGCGGGCTGTTTACCCAAATTTCAATGGCCTATCCCTGATACCTCATTACGTGGATTTTTCAGATCACTTGGCCCAGCAGTGGTAAGTTCGGGGGGTATCCAGATTTCGATGTTTGCCGACACAATTCTAGCATCATTAATGCCCACTGGGTCTGTATCGGCAATATATTATGCTGATAGAATATACCAGTTGCCTGTCGGTATTATTGCTGTCGCGGCAGGAACCGTATTATTGCCTGTAATGAGCAAACACCTCGGTGTTGAAGACACGGCAGAGGCTGAAAGAGCACAGAATAAAGTCATCGGAATGACATTTGCTTTGACGCTACCTTTTTTTGTTGCATTTATATTGATGCCTGATTTGATTTTTGGCGCGTTGTTCTTGCATGGTGCTTTCACAAAAGAAGCGTCACTTGCTGCTTCTAGTGTTCTTTCCGCTTATGCGTTGGGGCTGATCCCTATAATGCTGCTGAGACCAGTTTCTTACGGTTTTCTGGCTAGACAAGATACATATTCCCCATTGATAGCCTCTGTTTTTGGAATTGGATCAAATGTCTTTTTGAAATTCTTGCTCTACGCCGAGTTTGGTGCGGCGGGACTAGCCTACGCGACAGCAATGGGGGCTTGGGTTACTTTTGCGATTCTAGGATATCTGGGATTTCGAAAAAAATATCTCCGTATTGATGGCTCTCTCATGCGCATGATTTTTTCGACACTAAGTTCAGCGTGTATATTGGCCTCATTTACGTATTTTATGTCCTCAACAATTTTTAATTCAATCATTTATAATGAAAAATTGAGTGCAGTTCTTAATCTTATTGCACTAAGTGTTTCGGGTTTTGTTATTTATTCAACTTGTTTTTTGATTTTTATAAAAATGATTTTTCGAAGCAAAATATCATGAAAATGTAGATAAATAATTCTCTAAATCAATTTGTTGCCTTAATCGCTTTGAGGTGCTTCTATCTTGATGCGCCTCAAAGCAAGTTGCTAAATTTTGGAATTTTATCTCATGGTTGGAATTACAAATTCCGCACCGTCTTTTATGCCTGAAGCCCAGCGCGATGTGACTGTTTTTGTCTTTGTGTAAAAGCGGAACGCATCCGGACCATGTTGGTTCAGGTCGCCAAATCCAGAGCGCTTCCAGCCGCCGAAGGTATAGTACGCTAGTGGAACTGGGATCGGGACATTGATTCCAACCATACCTACCTGAACTTTTGAAGCAAAATCGCGTGCTGCGTTGCCGTCACGCGTATAAATTGCAACTCCGTTGCCGTACTCATGATCGTTCGCTAATGCAAGACCTTCTGCATAATCCTGCGCCCTAACCACTGATAATACAGGTCCGAATATTTCTTCCTTATAGATGCGCATATCTTTTGTTACATTGTCGAACAGGCATCCACCCATATAGTAACCGCTCTCATAACCTTGGAGTTTGAAGTTTCGTCCATCGACTTTCAGTGCAGCACCTTCCTTGATGCCGAGGTCTACGTACGCTTTCACCTTTTCTAGGTGCGCTTGGGTAACTAGTGGACCAAAATCTGCTGAAGGATCAAGCGACGTTCCAACCTTTAAACTTTCCACGCGGGGGATCAGAGCTTCAATCAAGCGATCTGCTGTGGCTTTTCCAATAGGGACTGCGACAGATATGGCCATGCAACGCTCTCCAGCTGATCCATATCCTGCTCCCATTAATGCATCGACTGCCTGATCCATGTCCGCATCGGGCATGATAATCATATGGTTTTTTGCGCCGCCAAAGCATTGAACACGCTTTCCTGCTGCAGTTCCACGCGTGTACACGTACTCTGCAATCGGCGTCGAACCCACAAAGCCGATTGCTTTAACGTCGGGATCATCGAGTAGGGCATCAACTGCTTCTTTGTCACCGTTGACGACATTGAGAATTCCAGCCGGGAGGCCTGCTTCAATAAAGAGTTCCGCAATACGAAGGGGTACACCAATATCACGTTCGGAGGGTTTTAGGATAAATGCATTTCCCGCGACGATTGCGGGTGCGCATTTCCATAATGGGATCATTGCAGGAAAATTAAATGGTGTAATGCCCGCCACTACACCTAATGGTTGGCGCATCGAGTACATGTCAATTCCTGGGCCCGCGCCATCCGTAAATTCGCCTTTGAGCAAGTGAGGGGCGGCGATGCAAAATTCAACAACCTCAAGCCCTCTTTGGATATCTCCTTTCGCATCGGCAATAGTTTTTCCGTGCTCGCGGGCGAGGAGAGTGGCAAGTGCGTCGTACTCGGCGTTAGCTAGTTCGAGAAACTTCATCATCACTCTGGCACGACGTTGAGGATTAGTGGCTGCCCATGCTGGCTGCGCCGCCTTTGCGTTCTCAACCGCAAATCTCACTTCATCCTTGGATGCAAGTGGAACTTTTGATGCAATCTCGCCAGTCATCGGCCAAAATGCATCTGCAAATCGTCCTGATGTGCCTTTTATATGTTTTCCGCCAATGAAGTGGGAAAGCTCTTGAACCATTACAATCTCCATTTTCTATCGAACAAGTATGCCTTATGATTTAATGCACAACAATAGCGTATCTTGCGCATCAATTGTGCAAAAAGAGGCATTAAATGGATTGGGATCAAACTAGGATATTTTTGGCAGTCGCTCGCCAGGGGCAGTTTTTGGCTGCGGCAAGATCACTTTCTCTGGATCACACGACGGTCAGTCGAAGAATGAATGCATTGGAAGCCTCGCTTGGCGCAAAATTATTTGAAAGAACGACTAGTGGCTGTCGATTAACAGCTATTGGAGATAGTTTCTTAATCGTCGCGGAACGTATTGAAACGGAGTTTCTAAGAGTACAAACAGAAATTTCAGGTCATGATATTGCTATTTCTGGAACAATTCGGATAGGCACGCCAGACGGTTTCGGAACTTACATACTTGCCAAGTTTTTAGGTGATTTTATAGATCAAAATCCGAATTTGAGAGTTCAACTTGTCCCACTACCTCGGGCGTTTTCGCTTTCCAAAAGAGAAGCGGATATTGCGATAACAATTGAACCGCCGTCCGAAGGCAAGATAACAGTTCGAAAGCTGACTGATTATACCCTAAGCCTCTACGCGTCACGGACATACTTTGATCGTCATGAAACGATCTCAAATATAGGCGATATCTCAAATCACAGGATCGTGACCTACGTTCCCGATCTAATTTATACTCGTGCGCTTGATTATCTTGATGAATTAAAAATTGAATCGGAAAAGCATTTCGAGTGTGCTGCTATAATTGGTCAAATTGAAGCTGTTCGAAGCGGGATAGGCATAGGAGTTCTGCATGATTATATTGCTCGAAATGATCCTGATTTTGTTAGAATACTTCCCGAACATTCGATAAGGCGTGCATATTGGATAGTTGCGCACAACGATGTCCGCGATTTGGCGAGAGTTCGACTTGGTTATGATTATATTGTCGACCTAACCTCAAGGTTACGCAGCAATTTTGCATAAATTTTAGCTTACCACCCAAGAAATGCATGCTCCGGTGCCATTGAGAATTTCCATGATTTGATCGGGCCAGCCATGACGTTGAGATAATATAAATCAAATCCGTGAGGGGCACTGACAGGGTGATACCCGCGAGGAACAAGCACCACATCGCGATCTGAAATAGCCATTGTTTCGTCTGTCGTTCGATCGTCGGTATACACACGCTGAAAGCCAAACCCTTGTGGTGGATTGAAGCGATGATAGTATGTTTCTTCCAGATAGGTCTCTTTTGGAAACGCGTCAGTATCATGTTTGTGGGGCGGGTAACTGGACCAGTTGCCACCGGGAGTGATGACTTCGACCACCAAAAGGGTTTCCGCATGCGGCGAGCTGTCTGGCAAGATGTTGCGAACATGCCGCGTGTTGGTTCCCTTTCCGCGCGTTTCTTCCGCTACATCACTCGGCGGTATAAGTCGCGGAGGCAATTTACCTATTGCGGGTGCCTTACATACAGTAAATTCAAGAGCTGTTAGAGCTTGCAAATGCCAACTCGACTTGGCCGGAACATAGACCGACCATGGTAGGGAATCGAAAGGGGAATTTCGTGCGCCAATTATTCCAAAATCAACACTTTCTGAACTAACTCTGGCCAACCCTGAAATGAGCACAAGGCATACTTCGTTTCCAAGTGTTTCATGGCTTACAGTTGCGCCAGCCTCGATCTTGTAAACATCAAAGCCGACATAAGACCAGTTTGCTGTCTCAGGAGTAATTGAAAGAATCTTGCCATCAGGGGCAGAAAGATTCGCGCTTTTTAGTAATTTTGACATGCTCGATGACCAAGTTTTCCGGTGTTTGATGAAATTTATCCGCTATTTCTCAATCCGGCTGATATTCCGTTAATGGTAAGCTGAATTCCCTGAAGCATTAGATCTCCCCCAGATTTAGATCGATGTTGTTTGAGTAACTCTACCTGAACATGATTTAGTGGGTCGAGATAAGGGAATCTGTTTCTTATGGAACGATCAAGAAGGGGGTTTTTTTCTAAAAGTCTTGATTGCTTTGTAATATTTAGAAGCATTTCTATCGAGTCTGTCCACTCTTGCTTGATTCGATTAAAAATCTGATCGCGTAATAACTTATCCGGTGTCAATTCTGCATATCTGGAAGCTATTGCGATAGAACTTTTTGAAAGTACCATGTCCATGTTCGACAGCAGTGTCCGGAAAAATGGCCACTCAGAAGCCATCTCCTGCAGGAAGAGTAGTCCCTTGTCAGGATAATTCTCAATCCAAAACTTTACAGATGAGCCAAATCCATACCACCCCGGAAGCATTAGGCGGCATTGCGCCCAACTGAATACCCATGGGATCGCCCTTAAGTCTTCAATCTTTCTGGTTTGGGTTCGTGAGGCTGGACGGCTGCCGATATTGAGTGTGGCAATCTCGGTTATTACAGTTGAATTCCAGAAATAGTCTAAAAACCCGTCCGTTTCATATACAAGTTTGCGGTAATTTTGATAAGCATTTGCCGATAAAACTTCCATCGCATCAATATAATCATCTTTTGGTGCTGGTTTATCGGGGTTAAGTATACTTGCCTCAAGCGTTGCTGCTGCAATGATTTCCAAATTACGCCGCCCTACCTCGGCGTTTGAGTATTTGCTAGCGATTATTTCACCTTGCTCAGTAATTCTTATGCTACCGGATACTGCCCCTCCAGGCTGTGCAAGAATTGCATCATAACTAGGGCCTCCCCCACGACCAACAGAGCCTCCACGACCATGGAACAGGCGTAACTTTACACGATGCTTTTGGAACACTTCGACTAGTTTGATTTCAGCTTTGTAAAGTTCCCATCCGGAAGTTACAAATCCGCCGTCCTTATTGCTATCCGAATAGCCGAGCATGACTTCCTGCAAGTCATTGCGACTGCTTATCAGCTTTCGATACGCAGGCTGGGAGAGGAGTTGATCGATTACCTCGGCGCAAACTCTTAAGTCATTTATTGTTTCAAAAAGCGGGACAATGTTCATTGAACTTTTGCCATTTGAATCAATAAGGCCGAATTCCTTTAACAGGATTGCAAGTTCCAGAATATCCGAAACGCCCTCAGCTTTGGAAATTATGCAATTTGTTATGACGTCCGTGCCATACTGCTCGTGGGCACTTGCCGCAGTCTTGAATACCGCAAGTTCGCCTTTGGTTTCCGGACTATACTCAATATGTGGTGACAAAAGTGGTCGAGGGTTCACCAGCTCAGCGAGCAATAAACTGACACGCTGATCTTCCGTGAGCGAAAGATAATCAATTGAAGGGTTGATTGAGTGGATGAGTTCATTGATTGTCCGTTCATGGACTGCGGAGTTTTGCCGTAAATCCAATACGGCAAGATGGAAACCGAAACAGTCTACTGCTCGTCTCAGGTGCCTCAGGCGACCTCGGGCCAACACACCTGATCCGTTCTCACGCAATGAATTATTGATTTTATCGAGATCATTTTTAAATTCGACCGGTGAAGTGTAGCAATCACTTCGATCTGCATTTTTTGGATGGCCGCTGTTCTCAATCGACTTTCTTGTTACATGAAGCCTATCAATGATCCTTGATATTGCTAATCTGTAAGGCTCTCGACGCCGATGCGGAGACGCATCGGTCGTTTGCGCTGCTAATTCCTTTATATCTTGTGTGACCGTTACAATGCCTTCACTAATGGGAAGTTCAGAGGATAATTTGCTTAATTCTTCAAGGTAAAAGCGGAAAATTCGGTCGGCATGCATTTTAAGTGTATTTTCAAGGACTTCAGCTGTCACGAAGGGATTTCCATCGCGGTCACCGCCTATCCAGCTGCCCATGCGAAAGAATGTGCCAAGTTCTTTTTCTTGGGTATCTTTTGCAAGGCTCTGAAGATAATCTTCTACAAATCCGTGTAAACGCGGCACTTCCGTCAGAAAGGTATAGTCGTAGTAGGACAATCCATTATCGACTTCGTCCAAAACTGTAAGTTTTGTTTCCCGCAGCATGTTTGTCTGCCAAAGGGTTAAAATAGAGCGTCTGAGTTGTTCTTCACTTTCGGCAGATTCCTCTGGCGTCACTATTATCCTGTCTTTCTTGTCGAGGAGATCAGCAATCTCGCGCTCTCGCGTCAAAGTGCTCTTCCGTCGAACCTCAGTTGGATGAGCGGTTAGAACAGGGCTGATTAAAGAATTACTGAAAAAAGTTCGTAATTTGGATGCTGAAACGCCTGTTTTTTGAGCATGATCGAGAGAAAAGGCTAGAGAACCAACTCTTGGTGATGACCCCAAAATTGCATGGGCCCGCGTGCGACGGATGTGATGTTGATCTTCCGCAATGTTAGCTAGGTGCGAAAAATAACTAAATGCCCTTAGAATCTGGATGGTTTGACGCGGCGATAAACCGTTTAGGATACTTTCAAGTTCGCTCCGCGCGGGCGAGTCATTATCCCGATGAAAGCGAATGGATGTTTGCCGAATTCGTTCGACAAGATCGAAAACATCGTCACCCTCTTGCGTTCTAACTGTGTCTCCCAGGATTCTACCCAAGAGCCGAATGTCGTCGCGAAGTGGGCGGTCTTTCTCAATATCTAGATCTGACTGTCGGATACCCGAGGCGCCATTAGTTGAGTCATTTTTCATTTTTCGAGCTTCCGTTTGTAATTTTACGCTAATCTTGATTGAGAATGCTTCATCAATACACAGACCAATTACGTCAAGGTATTTTGACGCTTCCGTTATTTTCAAGATCCAATTCGAACTGTCGCGTGGCGTAATATTGCAATCATCGACTTGACAAGAAATCGATCTCGTGAGGAAATCCTGACCAATTGGTCAGGATTTACAAAATTTGCTCTCAAATCATAATTCATATGGAGGAAAGCGATGACGGGTTCCGTTCGAGCCGAAGGAATTGTGGAGGGTCGTCTCAGTAAAGCTGAGTATGATGAAAATTTCTCTGATATCCATCCACCGTTGTCGCGGCATGAAGCATTTGTTGAATCAGAGCGTTGTTACTTTTGTCATGATGCTCCTTGTCAAAAAGCATGTCCGACTTCGATTGATATTCCGCTTTTCATCAGACAAATCGCAAATTCCAACGAAATAGGTGCGGCCGAAACGATCTTGAATTCCAATATTCTTGGAGGAATGTGCGCACGAGTCTGCCCAACGGAAACACTTTGTGAAGAGGCTTGTGTCCGCGAGCATTCTGAAGGCAAACCTGTAAAAATTGGGCTTCTGCAACGCCATGCGACAGATGCTTTGCTGAATGCCGGGAAGCAGCCGTTTCGAAGAGCAGAGCTCACCGGGAAGAAAGTTGCTGTTATCGGCGGCGGTCCTGCAGGCCTCGCCTGCGCACACAAGCTTGCGGAATTTGGTCATTCGGCCACGATATTCGAAGCCAAACACGTGTTGGGCGGACTGAATGAGTTTGGAATAGCGGCTTATAAAGCTACCGAGAATTTTGCCAAAAAAGAAGTGGATTTTGTGCTTTCAATTGGAGGAATCGAGCCGAAAACCGGACAATCGCTTGGTGTTGACTTCGATATTGGACAGTTGCGAAGGGACTATAACGCTGTTTTCGTCGGCACGGGGCTTGGTGCGGTGAATAAGCTTGGACTTTCGGGCGAGGACACGCTTATCGGTGTCGTTGACGCAGTCGATTATATTTCAAAATTACGGCAATCGAAGGATCTCTCAAAACTGCCCGTTGGGCGTCATATTGTTGTTATTGGTGGTGGAATGACGGCGATTGATGTCGCCGTCCAGTCAAAAAAGCTCGGTGCTGAGCATGTTACTGTTGTCTATCGCCGAGGTCAGGACCAGATGAAGGCGAGTGCGTACGAACGACATCTCGCTCAGATGAGTGGTGTTACACTTCTCACATGGGCTCGACCATCCGAGTTGATCGGCGATCAGGGGAAATTGACGGCAGTACGATTTGCCGAAACGGAGGAAATAGCGGGCAAACTTGTTGATAAAGGTGGAGCATTCACGCTTCCCGCAGATATGGTTTTTACGGCTATTGGGCAAGTCTTTGTCGCGGATGGAGTTGGGGGGGCGCAACCACTCGCCCTCAGCGGTGGCCGAATTATTGTTGATCAGGAACGCAAAACGAGCGTCTCAGGCGTGTGGGCTGGCGGTGACTGTGTTGCCGGTGGGCAGGATTTGACCGTTTCAGCGGTTGAAGATGGCAAGCAAGCCGCATTTTCGATTCACCGCGCTTTGAGCGTTTAAACTCGTTTTGGGAGGAGCACTTATGGCGGATCTTCGCACCAACTTCCTCGGTATCAAGTCACCTAACCCTTTCTGGCTGGCTTCAGCACCACCGACGGATCGAGAAGTCAATGTTGTCCGTGCATTCAAGGCGGGATGGGGTGGCGTAGTCTGGAAAACGCTTGGCGAAGATCCCCATATCGTGAATGTGAGCGGGCCACGCTACGGCGCGATCCATGGTCCAGATCGCCGATTGATCGGTTTGAACAATATTGAGCTGATCACGGATCGACCGCTTGAGATCAATCTGCAGGAAATTAAAAAAGTGAAGCGGGAATGGCCGGACCGGGCGATGGTCGTTTCGCTCATGGTTCCTTGTGAAGAAACAAACTGGGCAGCTATTCTCAAACGTGTCGAAGAAACTGAATGTGATGGCGTAGAACTGAATTTCGGTTGTCCTCATGGCATGTCAGAGCGTGGAATGGGTTCCGCTGTTGGGCAGGTTCCAGAATATATCGAGATGGTTGCGCGGTGGTGCAAAAAACACACGCGTATGCCTGTTATCGTAAAGTTAACACCGAATATCACCGATATTCGTTTTCCGGCGCGGGCTGCAAAAAAGGGCGGCGCTGATGCTGTATCTTTAATCAACACAATATCTTCCATCATGTCCGTTGATCTTGATGCGATGGCACCCTGGCCGCATGTTGACGGGAAGGGGACGCATGGCGGCTATTGTGGGCCTGCCGTTAAGCCGATTGCCCTCAATATGGTTGCTGAAATTGCTCGTGACCAGGAAACACAAGGGCTTCCGATTTCCGCAATTGGTGGAATTACGACGTGGAAAGATGCGGCGGAATTCATTGCGATGGGAGCGGGAACCGTTCAGGTCTGCACTGCGGCAATGACATATGGGTTCAAGATCGTCGAGGAGATGATCACTGGCCTCTCTCAATTTATGGATGAAAAAGGCTATAATTCTATTGAGGATTTCAGAGGTATGGCAATGCCAAAGGTTACTGATTGGCAATATCTCAACCTGAATTATGTTGTGAAGGCGAAGATCGATCAGGATTTGTGTATTTCGTGCGGAAGGTGCCACCAAGTTTGTGAAGATACCTCACATCAGGCGATCACGAATCTTGTCGATGGAAAGCGTCGTTTCGAGGTGAAGGACGAGGAATGTGTTGGATGTAATCTTTGTGCCGTTGTTTGCCCTGTGACGGATTGTATCACGATGGTTCCGCAGACATCGGGGACGGATCCGCGGACGGGATTTGAGTATGGGCGTCCTTACGCAAATTGGACGACGCACCCAAATAATCCAGCAGCAAAGATTGCTGCGGAATAAGGATTAGCTTGGTTGTGTTATTGGATTGCTGAGTTCGGCGGCGGAGGCGTCACGCTTGATCCTCTCGATCATCGAACGCACGCCGTTCGATCTCTGAGGCGTTAGATGTTCGGAGAGACCTATTTTTTGAAAAAGCATGCTCGCATCAATCTCTTGTATTTCGGCGGGTGTGCGACCTGAATAGAGAGCGAGCGTCAACGCTACGAGACCTTTGACGATGAAGGCATCACTGTCGCCCGAGAAAGTCAGGACACGTCGACCGCTGATGTTTGAAATGTCGGTTTTAACCCAAACCTGACTCGCGCACCCCTTCACTCTGTTCAACTCTGTCCGATCGGACACAGGAAGAGGGTCGAGGGATTTACCGAGCTCAATCAGATAGCGGTATCGGTCATCCCACTCCTCCAGATAAATAAAATTTTCGACAATTTCCGTGATATTTATGGCCATTTTATCACCTGAGAATACAACGTCCTCATGGTAGCACTTTTATCAAGAACTGGCGGTCATGTCTTTCCGCGAAGTCCCTTTTGTAGGCGCGCCGAGGTGGCAAGGGGATGTTTTCATTTATCGATCCCGTTGTTTCCGTTTCGCTCGGGTGCACCATATGAAAAACCCCCTCTGTTCGATTTCGTTCTGATAGGATATTCACGAAATCATTCGGATCAGAAGTACGATGACTTACAGAAGCAGCAACTTCAATCGCCCGTGAACAGGCGTTAGGGTAGCTCTTACAGGCCGATATTGTCGCTTGCATGACAGAGTGGCCTGTACTGCGCTCCCCTTCAACCGACGGTGAGTGAACTGTTGCAAGAATTGTTTGTTTGATCCAGGTGGGCAAATCCAGCTGGACCGGAGACATCGCATAGATCAAGGCGACCACCGATAGGAAGCGAAATAAGAAACTCATGAGGGGCCGATTCCCAGTTCTTATCGATTGAAGTTTCACTCAGGTGGCTACATTAGCGTGGAGATCTGGAAATTTGCACGCAATACATCAAAAGGTTATGATTTTGGTTATCAGAGAGTGAATTCCAAGGCTATTCTCTGCATCGCCCGCCATTTCACTCGCGAGCTTCAGCCGTGTCGGCTTCGGACAGTTCTCAAATCCACTCGTTACATCGTTATCACGTAGCGTTTTGGCAAGTTGGTAAGCGGACATGATAACAGCCTCTCATGTCTGATTTTCGCCTTTGACTCGCTGCATATCCCGTCAACTTGCTCAACAGTCCTCGTAAGCGGATATCACCATCGCTTACCAAACTCTTCCAGCCGCCACATGTTCCGATCACCCTGTTTTCCCGCTAAAATCGGGTGGTAAATATTGGTAAATATTCATAATTTGATCCTAGAATAAAATTTTCACTCCATTTTCACACGGTATTTCTAGGATATTTATCATAATTTTTTAAAAAAGTATTTGCAATATCGAACAGTCATGGTATATTGGCAATGAGGCATGCAGTTTTGATTGTCGATCGTTCAGATGCGGTGTTTGGTTCGGACCAATTTTTTGACATGGACGGTTCGAAAGATCGGATTACATAGGCGCAACAATTTGTTTTGTTCTGTTTCGAGATGTTGGACGCTTGAAAACATTTGCTTTACCCCGCTCCTGTATCGCATAGAACTCATGTGCTCCGCTGATCCGGGTAGAGGACTTTGACGTCGGGTCCAAGCGTCAATCCTGTCCACTGCTATCGTTTCTTACGCACTATAAATGAGATGTTTCTAATTTTTTTCCAAGGCGGCAGGTCGTTGGGAAGGTGTCATCAAATTCGTCGAAGACGCGGTCGGAAGCCGCCTCAGATGTCGGGCGTTCAATCTCGGGGCGCCATTCATCACCGGCGGCGAATTTTCGGAATTGCTGAATAACCAGCGAACTACTGCTTCCGACAAGTCCTGTCGAACGTTACAATCTATCATCCGCTCGTCCCGCTGAGGTATCAATATGGTAAATGTGTTGCTAAGTTCCAGCCGAATATGGTCCATTTTAGTTGCTCTGGCGATTTTCATTGTCTTCGCGGCAAATGCGTTATTCCTTCAACCCGGTTTTCGATCCGAGACGATCCTCGACGGATTGGATCTTCCCCTTCCGCGAACGCGGGTAGTGCCTTACGAACTCGCGCTGAAACAGGGCCGTACCGGCATTGTTCAATCGCCTTCGCCGTCGTTCCCTCTTCCGCTCAGTCGACCCGATGCCGGCAGCGAGGTAGTTGGAGATCGGATAGAGATGTTGTTGACGAATACGCAAACGCCATCTGAATTCCCGAGCACAATAGTCTATGTAAAACAGATGCTTAACAAACTTGGATACGGATTGACAGGTGATAATGATGAAATTTCAAATTCCGTGCGGAATGCAATTTTGCGTTTCGAAAGTGACCGTAAACTGCCTCTGACAGGCAAGATAAATGAGGCCCTTATCAGGGAGCTGGGGCGCGTATCGGCCGTGCCGATGAAGCAGCAGTGAGCATTCGATTAAGAACAGATATGTGGGTTGCTGCGTATCTTCGCCGATGTGCGAGCGAAGGTGCATTCGCGGCTCTCAGACGGCGGGGAGCCGCCGAAGCGGGGGCTGTTTTCATCAAAATTGATCCTTTGAATGGAAGAGCAGCTTTACTCGGGCCGGCACCGGCATCACCGGAAGAAAGGTCCGGCGAGCGTTGGTTTGAAAGACTTATCGAGGAGGGGAGTTCAGAAGAAATCGAGGCAAGAATGATCAAGGAGATCGGATTTGATACCGATTTGTGGTATGTTGAAGTAGAGAATCGGACAGGACTGCCATTCGTTGATGAATTAGAAAATTAGAGTCCATCTCACGCACTTCTCAATTGTCTCGAATATTTGTAACCGTCGGTCGGTTTCCCGATATTCATTTTTGATACAGTGATGTTTTTGCTCGATGATGACCCGCTACGCGAGCCTGTTTCGACTTCAAGCATCTGCTCCACGAGCCATCGTGCTGACTTCGGATGAACTGATCCAATTATGCTTCTCAAAAACGGAGGAATGCGAAAATTTATATTTTCGAAACTGAAAATATATTCAATTAACCGGATCAGTTTGTCCGAGTTCAGACCGTGTGCAGCAAGCAGAATTGTCAATCCAACGCCCCTAGGATCGTTTACAATACGTTCGATCTGCAAATTCCGGACTTTAAAAGCGCTGGCGCATCGAGCGGACAGTTCATCTCTAACCCCTTCATATGTGGGAATTGATAAAAGAAGTTCGGGATCCAGCGCGTGAAGTGACGGCATTTCCTGCTCTGCCAAATTCACGAACGTGTCGACAGAACCCAGGATCTCGAGCGCCGTTTCGAGGTCAGCAGCCATAATGAGACAACCGCGCTGCGCAAGCGTCAGGTCAGGCCTGCCGAGCAGAGTGCGCGCGAGACCGGGGTTTCTCACTGCCCGAAAGATCAACTGTTCAACTATCAGGTAAGGCATTGATATTTTGCGATTTTCAGCAAGGAGAATGTCTATCGACCGATCATCTCGGCTGAGGAGAAATTGAAGCGGGAGGAGGTCAAGATCGGGACGTGCCGCGATCGAAGCAGCCTCGTCGCGCAGGACGCTCGCCGTCGCGCCGAGGATAACAGAACGCGGCAGTGTCGCCGCTTCAGAGAGCACAATCCTTGACGACAGGTCGTGACGCATCAGAAAGGCACTCATCATGCTTTGATCGAGTTTACCCTGGAGTACAAGGGCCTGTGCAACGCATGCAGCAACGTCTTCGGTTACTATTGTCAAAAGTTTGGCAATAGCTTTTGAGACCAACTCAAGGTCAGAAGCCGTCTTGACCGTTGACGTTAAGTATATTTCGACGATTTTCTTCAAAAAATCGGCGGGCTCAATCGGAGTGGAAAGCTGAAAATGGCAGGCAGATTCTTGTATTGTCATCTAAATTCGAATCGCTTGATCTACAATATTCAAAGTATTTTTATTTAAAGGAGCAATCATTAGCAAATGATTAACCATGTTGTGAGAATCATAAGCTCTTGTCAGCGTGTGCTGAAAGTAGGGGTATCTTATGGGCGAAATTATTGATTTTGCTTCTATTTTTCGAATTCGTGAGCGGCAACTCCCGTCGCCATCCCTTGGCGGCGAGATCATTCCTTTCCTCGGTGTTCGTTATTCCCGGCCGGAGGGTGTGGCGACTGAATTTATCTCTCCGAACGGGTTCCCGGCAAGTGGCCGGAAGCGGCGCAAAGGCAAGGGCCGTTAGGGCTGGATCGGAGCGCGGTCATGGGCTATCGGAACTGGCAGAAGGCTCTGAGCCTGCTGACTCTTTTGGCATTGACCGGATGTTACGAGACGGGCGATTTCGGGCGTCGGAAACCTGGTTTATTCGAAGGAAAAAAGGGCCCTGATCTGAACCCAGCGCGGTTTGACTCAAACTATACCTGGACTGAAGACGAGACGGAGTTGCGGAACCGTGCCGCTGTGTTGTTGTTTAATCCGCGACATCCAACGTTACCAAGTTTTGATATGATTGAGCGGAACAACGGGGTCGATTCCCAGTCCTACTATTCCAGAATAGCGGGGGGTCGTGACCAGTCAGTTGTCCAACGTTACCAGCGCGTCCTGCTGGACATTGCCGATGACCGTGAATTGATACCGATCGCGCGCGAGGTCGCATGCAGGGTTATCGCGACCGACAAGGTACGGGTAGCGGCGATCAAAACCTCCAAGGACCTGACCCAGGAAGAGGTGATGTTGGCTAGGGAGCGGGTGGCGGAGAACGACGAGCTGATCGACGCGGTGGAGGCGAGCTTGCCGAAGAGGATCGACGCGTATCATTACGCGTTGACCCGACTGGTGGCGGGGTCGCCTGACCGGAAGGCGGTCGAGGTCGAGCAGGCGATCCGGCTTCTGAAGGCCGAGGTTGCCAAGGGGCTTCCTTGTCCCCGAGGCGGGGGTGGCAGAGGTGGCGGCGGCAGTTCCGGCAAGCCGGTCATTCGGAAGGGTTGAGATTTTGAGTCTGCCCGCGGCACCTGATGGGGCGTCGAAGGCGGCCTGGTCGGAATGTGTGGCAATCAGCGAGTCTGAAGGGATTTGTCGATGACTGCCGATCGAGACAGCGAGAGACCCTTCTGGACGGTGAAGTCGCTTGAGGAGATGTCCCCGTCGGAGTGGGAGAGTCTCTGCGACGGGTGCGGGAGGTGCTGTCTGATCAAACTCGAGGATGAAGACACGGGCGCCTATTACGGGACCGATGTCGCCTGCAAGCTTTTTGACGCGGGCACGTGCCGCTGCAGCGACTACGAGAACAGGGAGACGCGGGTGCGTGATTGCGTGAGGCTGACGCCCACGGCGGTGCGCGAGCTTGGCTGGCTCCCGCCGACATGTGCTTACCGGCTGGTCGCCGACGGAAAAGGGCTGATGTGGTGGCATCCGCTGGTGTCGGGGCGCTCCGAGACGGTCGAGGAAGCGGGGGTGTCCGTGCGCGGACGCGTGTTTGCCAACGAGGACGAAATCGCGATTGACGATCTGCCTAACCGGATCAGGCGCTGGCCCTTCCGATGGCCGAGGGGCGCTAGATCACCTAAATCGGATTTGGCAACTGTCCTATTTTACACTTTAAAAGGTCGATTTTAGGCGATTTACTGTTCGATAGGACAGTTGACAAGGTTTTCTAGGAAATAATTCGTTTACAATTTCCCGGTTCAGGTTTATGTGTCTTGCAACGCCTCTGAGTGGCGGAAAATTGGAACCGAGAGCGGGCCGTTGCTTGCAACGAATTCTCTCCCTCAAAGCGGCTTTCAATTTTGCAAAAGTCAGCAGCGGGCCTCTTTCGGGGAGTATTGCGTGGTCAACTTGTTCAACCAATTTTACGAGAGTGTCTCATCATGGAAAATGAAGTCGTAACTTTAACTGCAATTACTGAACTGGCTGAACTCAACCGTTCGTCAAATCGTGCTGCCTCCAAGTCAGCCGGGGCGGACGAGCGCAAAGTGAAGGAAACCATTGACCGGATCTGGCGACTGACGCGCCGCCAGATTGAAGCTCTTGAACTGGAATTGAATGATCCGGTGCATTCTCTGGCGGAGCGTGAGAGGAATGCACGATCGGCAGCCAAGCTTTCGCTGATCATGCGTGACGTCGCGCGGCGCAATCTGCCACCGGTCAGCGAGACGACTTTCGGATCCGATGATCCAAGGGCGTGCCCGCGTGATCCTGAAGAATTCAAGCTTCTGCTGATGCTCGAGCTCGATCGGGATCACGAGAAAGAAAATATTTTCCTAAAATAGGAAAATTTATGTTGACATGGATAATGGACTGATTTAAGGTCTCTCCATGCTCCCAAGGTGAAACTTACCGGCAGGTGCTGACGAAGTACCTGCCGGTTTTTTGCCGCCGGTCATTTTTCAAACAGGAGTCATCGAGATGAACCGAGTTCAGCCGGAGACGATTGCCGTGGCGCGACGTCTTTATGAGGACAAGACACTCCCGGTACGCGAGGTCGCGCGGAAAGCAGGCATCGACCCGAAGACGCTCTATGTCTACGCGAAGCGCGAGGGATGGAGCGCACGCTCGGAGAGGTTGGGGGTTGACGATGTCCGTCCTCTCGACTGGGCGGGGCGACGGTGCACCGGATTGGCGCTTTGCCCGGAACGGAAGGCGCTCGTCGGGCGGGCCTGGGCTGCGGCGCATCAGCAAATGGACGAGATCGAAAGTCGATTGAAGCTCATGGGAAATGGAAAATCGACGCCGGACCTGGCGCTCTGGCGAGAAGCGCGGTCGGTCGCGACGCTGGTGCGGACGTTGAAGGATTTGAGCCGCATCGATGACGAGGAAACGGCACGGATCGCCGACCGGCTGAAGGCGGAAAAGGAAAGCAAAGATGGCTCAAGCTCTGACCCGACGCCACTCGAAACAGAAATGCGCGAGCGACTGGCTCGACGTCTTGAAGGACTCCGAAAGGGACGGTCGGCTGAACGATCTGCTGGCACTGACGGATGAGCGCGACCTGCATTTCATGCTGTATGACTGGCTCGCCTGGGCGCGGCCGGACCAATTGCCACCTGACGTTTCGCAGGCGGGACTGCCCTGGACGGTGTGGATGGTTCTCGGCGGTCGCGGCGCGGGAAAGACAAGGACCGGCGCCGAATGGGTCCGTGGCATGGCACTTGGCCGCCCGCCATTCTCCGATAAGCCGGTTGAGCGGATTGCGCTTGTAGGCGAGACGCAGAATGATGTTCGGGAAGTGATGATCGAGGGAGTTTCAGGGCTTCTGAGTGTACATCGATCGGACGAGCGGCCGCTCTGGCAACCAGCGCGGCGTCGTCTTGAATGGCCGAACGGAGCGGTTGCCTATGCCTTTTCGGCGGAGGATCCGGAAAGTCTGCGCGGGCCGCAATTTGGTGCCGCATGGCTTGATGAAGTGGGAAAATGGCGGCTGGCGGAGGAGACATTCGACATGTTGCAGTTCGGGTTGCGATTGGGTGACCGGCCACGCCAGACGGTGACGACGACGCCACGGACGGTGCCGCTGTTGACGCGATTGCTCGCTGACCCTGCAACGGCGATCTCACGAGCGGCAACGCGGGATAATGTGTTCAACCTCGCGCCCGCCTTTCTGGATGCTGTGGTGAAGCGCTATGCCGGCACGCGTCTCGGGCGGCAGGAGCTTGATGGCGAAATGATCGAAGCGCGGGCCGATGCGCTCTGGACGCGCGACATGATCGAGGCGGCGCGGATCGGGGGTGCGCAGACTGTGCCGCCATTGACTCGGATTGTGGTGGCGATCGATCCGCCGGCTTCGTCGGGCAAACGCTCGGATGCGTGCGGGATTGTGGCAGCAGGCATCGGGCCGGACGGGCTGGTCTATGTGCTTGAGGATGCCTCGCTGGAGCGGGCCAGCCCTGCGGCTTGGGCGACAAAGGCCATTGCGGTGTATGGGCGGCTTGAAGCAGATGCGGTGGTGATCGAGACCAATCAGGGGGGCGAGATGGCGGAAGCGGTTTTGCGCGAGATTGATGCCGGGGTGCCGATCACGCCGGTGCGGGCGACACGCGGCAAGGCGATACGCGCCGAGCCTGTGGCGCATCTCTACGAGCAGGGGCGCGTGCGACACGCGGGGATCTTCAAGGAACTCGAGGACGAGTTATGCGATTTCGGGCCGTCGGCTGCGGGTTACGGATTATCGAACGGGCGGTCTCCGGACCGGATGGATGCGCTGGTGTGGGCGGTAACCGCGCTTTCGCTGGGGACGAAAGCGCGGCCGCGGGTGCGGACTTTGTAAAGAGCACAAAAAGCGGGTACCCGCACCTGTACAAAAGGACAGGTTTTTCACTCTTCGACTTTCGAGGAGGGACTTCCGGTGTCCGTTCAGCATGAATTCGAAATGATTTGATTGCGGTCAACCCGCATGCGAGCGCGCACGGGAGAACAGAGAGGAGGAGACTTGATGAATGATATGACGGAGTCGTTTGTTAATCTATCGGAGAGTGCGGCGAACCAGATGCGGGCGCTCAGGACAACGGCGGATGATTTCGGGCTTTCGATTTCGCGGGCCTTTGCGAGCGGGATCACGCAGGGCAAGAAATTCGAGGATGTGCTGAAGACGGTGGCGTTGCGATTGAGCAGCTCGATGCTGAATTCGGCGCTTCAGCCGCTGGAGAAATCGCTTTTTGGCGGATTGTCCGGCCTGTTTGGTGGCGGGACAGTGACGCCCTTTGCCGATGGCGGGGTGGTTTCGGCACCGACCTATTTTCCGATGCGGGGAGGCATGGGGTTGATGGGCGAGGCCGGCGCGGAAGCGATCATGCCGCTCGCGCGCGGACGTGACGGCAAGCTCGGTGTTAGAGGCGGCGGGGGTGGCACAACGGTGAATGTATCGATCAATGCGACGGATGCGGCGAGTTTCATGCGCTCCGAAGCACAGGTTTCGGCGGCTTTGGCGCGTGCGGTGGCGCGCGGAAAGCGTGCCCTTTAGCCGGCAAATGCCGAAGGGCGGGTGCGGGCCCTGAATTTTCCGCATCAGTCATTCAACAATGGAGAGTGCCATGGCTTCCTGGCTATCCCGCCTGATGCGCGGGGGAGAAGGCGGACGCGCGTCCGGCCCTTCGGAAACAAAAACATCGAAAACGGGGCCGCTGATCGCGCTCTACGAGACGGGGCGGCCTTTGTGGACGCCACGGGATTACGGCGCGCTGGCGCAGGAGGGGTTCCAGCAAAATCCGGTTGTATACCGGTCGATCCGGATGATTGCGGAGGCGGCGGCCTCCCTGCCATTTATTCTCTATGACGGGCGGCAGGAACTGACGGACCATCCGCTTGCGGCGCTGCTGGAGCGGCCCAATCCGAGGGATTCGCGGGCGACATTGCTCGAGGCGCTGTTCGGGTATTTGCTCGCATCGGGCAATGGCTATCTCGAAATGGTGGAAAGCGGGCGCGGGCCGCAGGAGCTTTATGCGCTCCGACCCGACCGGATGCGGGTTGTGCCCGGGGCCGACGGATGGGCGGAGGCGTACGAGTATAATGTGAACGGGCATGGCGTGCGTTTCGACCAGACGGGCGAGGGGACGCCGCCGATTTTGCACCTGACCTTGTTCAATCCGCTCGATGACCATTACGGATTATCGCCGATGTCGGCGGCGGCGACCGCGATTGACAGCCATAATGCGGCGTCTGCGTGGAACAAATCTCTGCTCGACAATGCGGCGCGGCCATCGGGGGCGCTGGTTTATTCGGGGCCGCAAGGGGTCGGGCTGCCGGCGGACCAGTTCGACCGGCTGAAGGCGGAGCTGGAGGAGAGTTTCCAGGGGGCTGCGAATGCGGGGCGTCCGATGCTGCTTGAGGGCGGGCTCGACTGGAAGCCGCTCTCGCTGACGCCGAAGGATATGGATTTTCTGGAGGCGAAGGCGGGGGCGGCGCGGGAGATCGCGCTGGCGTTTGGTGTGCCGCCCCTGCTGCTCGGGCTGCCGGGTGACAATACCTATGCGAATTTTGCGGAAGCAAACCGGAGTTTCTGGCGGCAGACGGTGATTCCGCTCGCAACAAAGGTGCATCAATCGATTGCGCATTGGCTGGCACCGAGTTTCGGGCCGGTTGAAGCCTTGCCGGATTTCGACCGGATCGATGCGTTGTCGGATGAGCGGGACGCGTTGTGGTCGCGGATCGGGGCGGCGGAATTTCTGACCGATGACGAGAAGCGCGAGGCGGTGGGATATGGCGCGCGGGTCACTGGCGGGGAAAGTCCGAAGCCATGACCGACCAGATACTCGCCAGCGTGATTGCGCGGGGCGATCTCGCGCATCTGACGCTGATGCTTTGGGCGGGAGTAGCATCGCTTCTAGCGGCGTGGCTGCTGCGGGAGCTGGCATCGGCGAACAGGCGGTTCGACGCCTTTGTGCGGGAACTGCACCATTTCAATAGCCGCCTCGGCGGACAGGACTGATTTCAGGAGGGGATATGGCGCGACAGACAGGGCAAGGCGGTGGTGCAACACCACCCGCCACGGGAGAGGTGCGTGCGGAAGTGCCGCGCGCGAGCGAGGTGTTCTCGACATTTGTGCGGGAATTGCAGCGGATCGATGCGGCGCGCCGGAAGGGCGTGCGGACGACGCGCAGCAGCGGGAAGCGCAGATGAGTCTGATCTTGAGTGACGGGCCGGAAGGGCAGTTCGAGGGCTATGCGAGCGTGTTCGGGGCGATGGATATGGCGCGCGATATCGTGATGCCGGGGGCGTTCGCGGCGAGCCTCGCAAGATCGGGTGCGGGCGGGATCAAACTGCTCTGGCAGCATGATCCGGCGCAACCCCTGGGCGTCTGGACAGAGATTATCGAGGATCATCGCGGGCTGTTCTGCCGCGGCGCGCTCAATCTCGATGTGCAGCGCGGGAGGGAATTGTTCGCGCTGCTCAGGCAACGTGCGGTGAACGGGCTCTCGATTGGTTTCAAGACGGTGGGCTCCCAGACCGACAAGGCGACGCGGACGCGAAAGCTCGAGAAGATCGATCTGTGGGAGATTTCAATTGTGACGTTTCCTCTGCTGCCGGAGGCGCGGATCGGCGCTGTGAAGCAGGCGGAGGCGGATTTTTCACCTGCTGACCGGGAGCGCATCAGGCGGTTCCGGCAGCTTTTCAAAACGACGAAAGGATACGCAGTATGACAGACGAGACAGTGGCGGCGGATCGCGAAACAAAGGCGGTGCATCACGGACTTGATCCGGTGACGGAGACGATGATGCGGACATTCGATGCCTACAAGCAGGAAAACGATGCGCGTCTTCAGCGCCTCGAGCAGGGCAAAAGCGTTGATCCGCTTACCGAGGAGAAGCTCGCGCGGATGGATCGCACGCTGGACGAGGCGACGCGCAGGCTTGATGATCTGACCCTGAAGACACGCCGACCGATGCTCGAGACAGCGGAGCGGGGTGCAACAAACGCGGAGACGCTAGCGCACAAGGCGGCGTTCAACCATTATTTGCGAACGGGCGAAACGGCGGGGTTGAAGGCGCTGGAGCTCAAGGCGCTTTCGGGGGGATCGGGGCCGGATGGCGGGTTTCTGGTGACGCCGCCGGTCGAGCGGGAAATTCTGTTCAGAATGTCCCAGATTTCGCCGATCCGGTCGCTTGCTTCGGTCAGGACGATTTCGACATCGGTTTACAAGAAGGCCTATTCGACGACGGGTCCTGCGGCGGGATGGGTATCGGAAACGGCGGCGCGACCGCAGACGAATTCGCAGGTGATTGCGGAGCTGAATTTTCCGGCGATGGAACTCTATGCGATGCCTTCGGCGACGCAGACGGTGCTGGATGATGTCGCAGTCGACATCGAGCAATGGGTCGCAGACGAGATTTTCACGGTGTTTGCCGAGCAGGAAGCTACCGCTTTCGTGAATGGCGACGGGGTCAACAAGCCCTCCGGTTTCATGGCCACGCTCAAATCGGCGCAGAGTGCGTGGTCGTGGGGCAGGCTGGGTTATATCGTGACCGGCACGGCTGGCGGGCTGAATGCGACCAATCCGTCGGATGCGTTTGTCGATCTGATCTATGCGCTGAAGGCAGGTTACCGGCAGAATGCGACCTTTGTGATGAACCGCAAGACGCAGGCCGCGATCCGCAAGCTGAAGGCGACAACGGGCGAATATTTGTGGCATCCGCCGGCAAGTATCGGCCAGCCGGCGACGCTGATGAATTTCCCGCTGGTCGAGGCGGAGGACATGCCGGATATCGGGACGGATACGTTCCCGGTGGCGCTGGGCAATTTCAACCGCGGCTATCTGATCGTCGACCGGACGGGGGTGCGCTCGCTCCGCGACCCTTACACGCTGAAGCCTTACATTCTGTTTTATGTGACCAAGCGCGTGGGTGGCGGG
Source organism: Hyphomicrobiales bacterium (assembly GCA_046092445.1). Classification (GTDB taxonomy): domain Bacteria; phylum Pseudomonadota; class Alphaproteobacteria; order Rhizobiales; family Beijerinckiaceae; genus CAIUPE01. The sequence continues at coordinate 24,520 of JBJTDR010000111.1, forward strand.
GTTCAGGATTTCGACGCGATCAAGCTTCTGAAATGCGGCACGTCCTGATCTGACAGGGGGTAGTGATGTCATTGGCCGGGTTCGCCCGGCCAATGACGGATCCTATCGCTTCATATACTTTGCGATCCAGTCGCTTTGGGGGCCGAGAAGGGCGCCCTGGGTCAGGGCACCGCATTCGGCTTTACCGGTTCCGGTTGTCCAGGTGGTGGTGGCGACGAGTTTGCCGTCCGCCAGGATCAGACCGCCTGAATCGCCGTGACAGGCGCCGCCACCGGATTTTCCGTTCGTTGATTGCGGGGCCGACAGCCAGAGCAGGATGCTGCTTTTGCCGTAAGGTTCGACGATGGCGAGATCGATGCTGCGATAGGTTCCAAGCGATTTATGATTCGTTTCGGAGGCGAGGCCATAGCCGAGCACGATCACGGGATTGCCTGGGACGGGTTGCCACTCGGGATTGAGTTCGATGGGCGAGAATTGATCGGGCAGGCGCACGGCAAGCGTCACAATCGCCAGATCGATGGATTTGACCCGTTTTTTGATCGCATCTGCAGTGTAATCCGGATGGATGTGGATGGATGCCGGTTCGATGAGGACGGGTGTGTTGTCGGGCGTGCGGAAGTGGACGCGATAGGCGGTCGAGCCTGTCACGCAATGGGCCGCGGTGAGAATGATGTTTTGCGTGAGGACAGCGCCGGTGCAGGTGCTGCCGCGATCTCCCAGAATCATGATGGCATGGCGCGCAGACTCAGGGGCGGGAACGCCCTTGATGATAGCGGATGCGGCTGTCGCGGAACCCAAGGTCATCAAGAGGGCAAGGGCAGGTGGCGAAAGCCGCATGGCTTGGTCTCATCAGTAAATCGAGAACAAAAATACAGTCAAGGAGGTGATATATGAACATGATTCCGATTACGGGGCCAAGTGTGGAACCGATCACGCTCGCCGAGATGAAGCTCTGGCTCAAAGTCGATGGCACGGAGGATGATACTGTGATCAATGCGCTGATCGTTTCAGCGCGCCTTGCGGTTGAGGCGGTCACAAAACGCGCACTGATCACGCAAAGCTGGCGTGTGGTTCTGGATGCATGGCGACAGGGGGGATTGATCCGGTTACCGATGGGTCCGCTTCAAGCGGTGACCGCGGCGCGTGTTTACGACGCGGCGGGTGCTGCGACCACCGTCCCGGTCTCGAATTTTCTGGTTGATAATTCGAGCCGTCTGCCGCGCGTCATCGTAACGGGGCAGGTGCCGACACCGGGGCGGGTGATTTCCGGAATCGAGATCGACTGTACGCTCGGTTTCGGAGCTACGGGTTCAACGGTACCTGACCCACTCCGTCTTGCGATGCGTCTTCTCGTGACGTTCTGGTTCGAGAACCGGGGTGATGTTCCGATCAGCGGGGCGGCCAACTGGCCTGAGTCCGTGTTGACACTCTTGACGCCCTACACGACGCGGAGGCTCTGATGGCGCGGGTTTCCATCGGGGCGTTCCGCGCCCGGCTTGTGCTTGAAACGCCGGTCGAGACGACGGACAATGCGGGTGGTGTCACCCGAAACTGGACACAGGCGGCGTCGCTCTGGGGTGATGTTGCGACGCTGAGTGCTTTACAGCGACAGGAAGCGCAGCAATTGGGGCAGACTTTGACGCATCGCGTGACGGTGCGGTGGCGGTCGCCGCTCGATACATCGATGCGGTTCAAGAAAGGCGCGCGGGTTTTCGCGATCCGAGGCGTTTATGACCCCGAGGACAGGACGCGCCTTCTGGTGTGTCTGTGCGAGGAGATGCGGTCATGAACAGTCCCATTCTGGCGCTGCGGGCCGCAATCCGCAGCATTCTGGTGCTGGACACGACGCTGACCGGTCTGCTCGGCGGCGAACGGATCTATGACGAGACACCGCGAACGGCGGAAACGCCCTATGTGACCTTTGCCGATGCGTCGGCGCGGGATTGGTCCGCGGGCGGGTCACGCGGTCACGAGCATGTTTTTGCACTGTCGGTCTGGTCGCGGCAGGGGGGTGATGCGGAGGCGCTGGGCATCGCCGCGCGGATCGCCTTCGTGCTCGACGGCACAAATCCGACGGTGAGCGGACATCGGGTCGTGTTGCTGCGGGTGACGGCCCATGAGGTCGGACGACCAACAAAAGACGGTTTGCGCCGCGCCCTGGTGCGGTTTCAGGCGCTTACCGAAGTCATCGTTTGATTTTGGAGAGGAGGGAGAAATGGCGGCACAGGCAGGGAAAGATTTGTTGCTCAAGCTGGATGACGGATTGGGTGCATTCATCACGGTTGCGGGATTGAGAACCCGGCAGCTGACGTTCAACGCCGATAGCGTGGACATTACGAGCCAGGAATCGAGCGGGCGCTGGCGCGAATTGCTCGCGGGGGCGGGGATCAGGCGGGCGGGTGTGAGCGGGTCGGGTGTTTTTCGCGACGAGACATCGGACGCGCAGATGCGGCAGGTGTTTTTCGATGGCGTGATCCGCAACTGGCAGATCATCGTGCCGAGTTTCGGGATCGTGCAGGGGGCGTTTTTGATCACGGCACTCGATTACAAGGGCGATTATGCCGGCGGCGTGACGTTTGATGTGTCGTTGGAGAGTGCGGGGGCGCTGAGCTTTACGGTGATTTAGCGGATTTTTTCGGGGCAAAAACGAATCCCAAAGAAGGGAGATTTTGATGGCGAATGGGCGACGGGGTGAGATCGAGGCGGAGATTGACGGGCGGCGGATGCGGTTGTGTCTGACGCTCGGGGCATTGGCGGAACTGGAACACGCATTCGATGCGGATGATCTGCCGGGGTTGGGGCTCCGGCTTTCGGAGGGGCGGCTTGCCGCGCGCGATCTGATGCGGATCATTGGTGCGGGATTGCGCGGTGGCGGCGAGGAGATCAGCGATGCGGAGGTGGGCGCTTTGACCATTGAGGGCGGACTCGAGGGGTGGATCAGGCTTGTCTCCGCGCTGTTCGAGATCACGTTTGGCGGGGCGGAGGCGACCACGCCGCGCCCTCCAGTGCCGCAGGACGGGAGGCCGCTTCAGGCGGTCTGATGACAGTGCCGCGCGCTTTCCCCTGGGACGAGGTGATGGCGTTCGGACTTGGCGTTCTGCGGCTAAACCCGGAGGCGTTCTGGCGGATGACGCCGCGCGAATTCAGCGTGGCCTATGAGGGTGTGAACGGGAAGGCACCGCCGGGGCCGCTCGACCATGCCGCACTTGCGGCGTTGATGTCGGCGTTTCCGGACGGGGATCAGGCCCGGTTTTCAGGCAATCAGAAAGAGGAGGTGAGGGATGCCGAATGGCTTTCATGAGGTGCGGTTTCCGCTCGCCGTGGCGCTTGGCGGCAGCGGCGGACCGGAGCGGAAAACCGAGATTGTGACAACCGGCTCGGGGCGCGAGGAGCGCATTGCGCGCTGGGCGCATGCGAAGCGCAAATATGATGCGGGAACGGGGGTGAAAACGATTGCGGCGCTTGCCGAGATCGTGACGTTTTTCGAGGAGAGACGCGGGCGGCTTTTCGGCTTTCGCTGGCGCGACAGGCTCGACTGGAAATCCTGCGCGGTGACGGCGCAGGTTTCGGCGAATGATCAGGTGATCGGGACGGGAGACGGGACAAAGGCGGCGTTCCAGCTTGTCAAAACCTATGGCGGGGCGTTTGCGCCCTATGTGCGGCCGATCACGAAGCCGGTATCCGGCACGGTGAAATTCGCGGTGGCAGGCATTGCGAAGGTGTTGGGCATAGATGCGGACGTGGATGTCGCGACCGGACTCCTGACGTTCAAGCCGGGGAAAATTCCGGCGAATGGCGCGGTTGTGACGGCGGGATTCGAATTCGATGTGCCGGTACGGTTCGATACCGATGTGTTCGAGGTGGATTTTGCGGCGTTTGTGGCGGGTGAAATTCCGAAAATCCCGCTGGTTGAAATCGTGCCCTGAGGCAAACAGATCAAGGAAAAATGAAATGCGGAATGTGCCAGAAGGATTTTCCGGCGCGGCGATGACGCTTGCCCGTTGCTGGCGGGTGACACGCAGCGACGGAACGGTGATGGGATTTACCGATCATGATCGTGACCTCGCGTTTGACGGTGTCGTGTTTCAGGCGGGGACGGGGCTCGAAGCCGCCGACATGGAGGCGACACTCGGCTTTAACGTGACGGGCGGTGACGTGGCGGGAGCGCTGGTCTCGCCCAGTCTCACGGAAGCGGAAATTGCAGGCGGGCGCTATGACGGCGCGCGGGTGGATGTGTGGCTTGTGGACTGGACCGCGCCGGAGCAGCGTTTGCTGATTGATAGCGGGGTTGTGGGTGAAATCAGGCGCGAGGGGCAGCGCTTTGTCGCCGAGATCCGGACTTTGTCGCACAGGCTCGACGAGCGGCGCGGGCGGAGTTTCCGCAAATCGTGTTCGGCGGACCTGGGCGATGCGCGGTGCACGGTTTCGCTCATGTTGCCGGCCTTCAAGTTCAGCGGAACGGTGACGGCGACCGACGGGCGCAGCTACATCGTGACCGTGATGAGCGGCTTTAGCGATGGCTTGTTTACGGGCGGGAAAGTGACGTTTTCTTCGGGGGCCAACAAGGATCTCGCGATTGAAGTGCGAACCCATGCGCAGACGGGGACGACGGGGGCGCTGACGCTCTGGCGACCGCCGGGCGCGACGATTGCGGCGGGGGATGCTTTCGTGGTGACGGCGGGGTGCGACAAGCAGATGTCGACGTGCCGGAATGTGTTCAACAACCTCAAAAATTTTCGCGGATTTCCTCATATGCCGGGTAATGATTTCGTGGTTCGCGCGGTCAGTGACGGCGAGGCGAATATGGATGGCGGGAGCTTTTTCCGATGAGCGCACAGGATTTGAGCGGGGAGGACAGGCGGACGCGGATTATCGCGGAAGCGCGGGCGTGGATCGGTACGCCGTACCGGCATCAGGCGTCGTTGAAAGGGGTCGGGTGCGATTGTCTCGGCCTTGTGCGCGGGGTGTGGCGTGCGGTTTATGGCGCGGAGCCGGAGCAGCCGGGACCGTATCAGGCGGGGTGGGCGGATGAAGCGGGTGCGGAGACGTTGAGAGATGCGTCGCGGCGGCATTTGGACGAGATTTCGCGGGATTTGATGGCGCCGGGCGATCTGCTGCTGTTCCGGTGGCAGGCGCATCTGCCGGCGAAGCATCTCGGCATTCTGACGGATGCGGACGCGATGGTGCATGCGCATGAGCGAGCCTCGGTGGCGGAAGTGCCGCTCGGGCTATGGGCGCGGAAAATCGCGCATATATTCAGATTTCCCGGTTGAAGGGATGAGGTGAGACGATGGCAACTTTGGTATTGCAGGCGGCGGGATCGGCGATCGGCGGATTTATCGGCGGACCGATGGGCGCGATGCTCGGGCGTGCGCTTGGCGGGCTTGCGGGGAATATGGTGGACCGCTCGATGCTTGCGGGCGAGCGAACGCGGGAGGGGCCTCGCCTGACGGAAATGTCGGGGCTGACCTCGACCGAGGGCGCTTCGATTCCGCGGGTTTACGGGCGGGTGCGGCTCGGTGGCGAGATCATCTGGGCGACGCGGTTTCAGGAAACGGTGATCACGAGAGAGGAAGGCGGCGGCAAGGGCGGGTTTGGCGGGTCGGGCGTGACGACGCGGACCTATGAATATACGGCCAATTTTGCGGTGGCGATTGCAGAAGGACCGATCTCCTATGTGCGGCGGATCTGGGCGGACGGGGCGCTGCTGGACCTGACGGCGTTCGCGATCCGGATTTACACGGGCGACGAGACGCAGCAGGCGGACCCGTTGATTGTGGCGAAGGAGGGAGCGGAGGCGGCACCGGCCTATCGCGGTGTGGCTTATGTGGTGTTCGAAGGATTTCCGCTGAAAGCCTTTGGCAACCGGATTCCGCAATTGTCCTTCGAGGTGGTGCGGGCGGTCGACGGCGTGAGGCAGGCGGTTCGGGCGATCAATGTGATCCCGGGCTCGGGAGAATTTGTCTACGAGACGGCGGGCGTGACGCGTTCGGACGGGGCGGGTGCGACCGTGAGCGAGAACCGTCATCAGCTTGTGGCAGCGAGTGATTGGGAGGCGTCGATTGCGCAATTGACGGCGTTGTGTCCGTCGCTCGAGTCGGTGTCGCTGGTGGTGAGCTGGTTCGGGGATGATTTGCGGGCGGGGGCTTGCCGGATCGAGCCGCGGGTGGAAACGGCCGTAAAAGCGACGAACGGCGCGACATGGCGTGTTGGCGGGATCGAGCGCGGGGCGGCGAAAGTGGTCTCGCTGAGTGACGGCAAGCCGGCCTATGGCGGGACGCCGTCCGATGCGTCGGTTCTGAAGGCGATTGCTGAGCTGAAGGCACGCGGGCTCAAGGTGACGCTCTATCCGTTCGCGATGATGGATATTGCGGCGGGCAATACTTTGCCTGATCCGTGGACCGGTTTGAACGGGCAGAAGGCCTATCCCTGGCGGGGGCGGATTACGTGCCATCCGGCACCGGGGCAGGCGGGGTCGCCCGACGGGACAGCGGCGGCGGCGACACAGATTTCGGCGTTTTTCGGGACGGCGCAACCGAGCCATTTTCAGGCGGGTCAGGATACGGTGATCTATACGGGGCCTTCGGAGTGGAGCTGGCGGCGGATGATCCTGCATTATGCAAAACTGGCCGCAATGGCAGGCGGGGTGGATGCGTTTATCATCGGATCGGAACTGATCGGGATCACGCGGGTCAGAAGCGGGGCGGGAACCTATCCGGCGGCTGCGGCGCTGGCCAGTCTGGCAAGCGATGTGAAAACCATGCTCGGTGCCGGGACGAAGCTGACTTATGCCGCGGACTGGACGGAGTATGGCGCGCATTCGCCGAGCACTGGCGAGGTGCGGTTTCCGCTTGATCCGCTCTGGGCGTCTCCGGCGATTGATGCGGTGGGGATCGATGCCTATTGGCCGATTTCCGACTGGCGGGACGGGCCGTTGCATCTTGATGCGGACGGGGCGTGTTCGGTTTATGACCGGGCCTATCTGAAGGCACGGTTTGGCGCAGGTGAGGCGTATGAGTGGTATTACGCGTCGGCTGCGGCGCGCAACAGCCAGACGCGGACGCCGATTACCGATGGCGCGGTGAACAAGCCCTGGGTTTGGCGCGCAAAGGATCTCGCGGGGTGGTGGTCGAATGCGCATCGCGAGCGGGTCGGGGGCGTGGAGCTTGCGACCGCAACGCCCTGGGTGGCGCAGGGAACGCCGATCTGGCTGACGGAATTCGGCTGTCCGGCGGTTGATCGCGGCACGAACGGGCCGAATGTGTTTCCGGATGCGAAATCGTCCGAGAACGCGCTGCCGTATTTTTCGCGTGGTAATCGGGATGATCTCATCCAGACACGGCTGATCGAGGCGATGGCGGAGCGGTTTGATCCGGCGCAGGCGGGGTTTGATGCGGCGCACAATCCGGTCTCCAGCGTGTATGGCGGACGGATGGTCGATCCGGCGCGGACGGCAATCTGGGCGTGGGATGCGCGGCCCTTTCCGGCGTTTCCGTCGCTTGTCGATGTGTGGTCGGATTCGGGGAACTGGCAGACGGGGCATTGGGTGAACGGGCGGCTCGAGGGCATGGCTCTCGACCGGTTGATTGCGGCGATTCTCAAGGATTTCGATGTGCCTGCGGCAAGCGAGATTCGTGTCGACGGATATCTTGACGGGTATCTGGTTGATGCGCCGATGTCGGCGCGGGCGGCGCTGGAGCCGCTTGCTGATCTGTTCGGGTTTGATTGCTCGGCTTCAGGCGGAAGGTTGCGGTTTATCGGGCAGGGGCCGAGCGGGGTTACGAGCCTCGGCGAGGATGATCTGGTGCGCGGCAAGAACGACACGTTGTTCTCGATCACGCGGACGCAGGAAAGCGAATTGCCGCAGGAAGTGCAGCTGAGTTTCAGCGACGGCGATACGGATTACCGACGTGCCTCGGTGTTTTCGCGGCGGCTCGCGGGGGGTTCCAAGCGGTCGCAGGCGTCGGAAGTGGCGGCCGTTATGACGCGCTCGGAGGCGCAAAGGCTGGCCGATGTCGCGCTGCATGATCTCTGGGCGGGGCGGGAGACGGTGACATTTTCGACGCGGCCCGGCCTGATCGGGGTGGAGCCGGGTGATCTTGTTTCGCTGAACCCGTTGGATGCGTCGCGCTTGTTCCGGATAACGCGGGTGACGGATAAAGGCGCGCGGACGATGGAGGCGCGGTCTGTCGAAGTGTCGGTATATGACGGGGCAGCGCCGAAGCTTGCGCTCCCGAAACAAACGGCTCCGGCGATAGCGGGCAAGCCGCTCGCGGTGATCATTGATCTGCCGGTGGCGCAGGAGGCGGAGCCGCCTTTGCAGGTGATGGCGGTGACGGCCAGTCCGTGGCCCGGGCAGATGGCCGTTTGGCGCTCGGGAGATGGCAGCAGCTACAGTTTCTTCGGGACGGTGGATGCACCCTCGATCATCGGGACGACGCTCAACAGTGTCGGGCCGGGTGTGGTGGGCCGTTGGGATCTCGGCACGACGATAGATGTGACGGTGAGTGGCGGATCGCTGGCTTCGCCGGGTGATTTTGCGGCGTTGGCGGGGCAGAAAATTCTCGCTTTGCAGGGAAGTGACGGCAGCTGGGAAGTGTTGGCGTTCGCGAATGGCACATTGATCGGGGAGAATAGCTGGCGGTTGTCGCGGTTGATCCGAGGGCTCGGCGGTTCGGAGGCCTTGGCAGGACGGACGGTTCCGGCAGGAGCGCGGGTGGTCTTGCTCGATGCGGGTGTGCTGCCGCTGACAAGTGGCAGCAAGGCGGTGGGCGAGGCGTGGAACTGGCGCGTCGTTCCGGCGTCGCTTGATGCGCAAAATCCGGCGGCGGCGGACGTGTTCGCAACCGCAGGCAAAGCGGCGTTGATGCCGATGTCACCTGTCCGGGCGAGCGGCAAGCGGACCGCAGACGGGGTTACGCTGAAATGGGTCAGGCGGGCGCGGGTGAACGCGGACTCATGGGGCGTCGCGGAGATTCCGCTGGACGAGAGCGAGGAGAGCTACGAGATCGAGATTCTCTCGGGCGTAACTGTGAAGCGGGTTCTGGCGGCTACAGGGCCGACAGTGCTTTATCCGGCGGCATTGGAGCTTGCGGATTTCGGCGGGCAGCAAACGAGCCTTTCCGTCCGTATCTTCCAGATGAGCGTCAGTGTCGGACGGGGACATCGACTCGAAGCACTTATCAGCTTGTAACGATCTGAAAACGCTTCGCTTTCAACGGTTCCGGCCGGTGATGACGATGCGCGAATTTATCCACGACCATCAATTTCAAGGAGGTAGGAATGGCCGATACAGCCAGTCTTGCGCTGCCGCTTCTTGCTGCGGCGCAGGCGCAAAAACACATTACCCATAACGAGGCTTTGATCCTGCTGGATGCAGTCACCCAGATCGCGGTGCTGGCGGTTGACCAGAACGCACCGCCTGCAAGTCCGGTTGCCGGGAGTCGATATCTTGTCGGTTCTGCTCCGACGGGGACCTTTGCCGGGCAGGCGGCGAAGATCGCGGCCTATGACGGCTCCGCCTGGCGGTTCATGACGCCGAAAGCAGGCTGGGTGCTGACCAATATGACGGACTCCTCCGTGAGTTTCCATGACGGAACAGTTTGGCGGAACATCGCCTTTGCGATCAAGAAACTGGACAATCTGACAGGGTTGGGCGTGGGAACGGCGCCGGATGCCAATAATCCGCTCGCTGTCAAAGTGAATGACGCCTTATTTGCCGCGCGCGGAACTGGCGAGAGCGGTACGGGGGACCTGCGGTTCAAGCTGAACAAGGAGGCAACTGCGAAGACCGTCTCGCAGCTTTACCAGACGAATTACAGCGGACGGGCGGAGGCGGGCCTGATCGGGGATGACTCATGGCGGCTGAAAGTGTCGTCCGACGGCGCGACCTGGCGCGATGCGCTGGTTGCGGCGCCGGCGACGGGGGCGGTGCGAATGGATCTGATCCTTTCGGGCCGCGCGACGCAGGGCAATACTGGCAGGATCGAATGCGATTTTGCGAGTTCGAGCGCGGTCGGCATGGTGCTGACCGATACGGGGGCGGCGGCAAGTGCAACGGCTCTGGCGCTGCGCAAGAACAACGCGCAGGTGGGCGTGATCACACTCAGCAATACGGGGACGACCTACAGCACGACATCGGATTACCGGTTGAAGCAGGATGTAACGCCGATCGAGGACGGATTGGCGCGGGTCAGGGTGCTGAAACCGTGCCGGTTCGCGTTCAAGGTGGAGCCTGACCGGCGCGTTGACGGCTTCATCGCGCATGAAATGGCGGAGGTGGTGCCGGAGGCTGTGACAGGTGTGAAGGACGGCACAAACGAGGAGGGGCAGCCCGTCTATCAGGCGGTTGATGCGGCGCGGTTGATCCCGATTCTGGTGTCGGCGGTGCAGGAACTTGCGCGGCGTGTGGCTGTACTGGAGGCACGGGCATGAGCGGCGGGTTTGAGGCGTGCCTGCCCTTGCTGTTGGCGCATGAGGGGGGCTTTGTCGAGCATCCGGATGATCCGGGCGGGGCGACAAAATTCGGCATTACGGGCCGGACATTGGCGCGTTTCCGCGGCGCGAAGGTGACGCGCGAGGCGGTGATGGCACTCACAAGGGACGAGGCGGGGGAGGTATACCGGAAACTCTATTGGGACGCGATCAGCGGTGACCGATTACCGGCAGGGATTGATTACGCCGTTTTTGATGCAGCGGTGAACTCCGGTGTTCGGCAGGCGACGCTCTGGCTGCAGCGCGCACTCGGTGTGACAGCCGATGGCGTGATCGGACCGGTGACGCTGGCGGCGGTTGAAAAGGCTGATTGCGAAACGATGATTGCCGCGATCTGCGACAAAAGGCTGATCTTTCTTCAGCGATTAAAGACTTGGCCCGTCTTCGGCCGTGGGTGGTCGAAGCGGGTTTCCGATGTTCGCCGAATGGCGACTCACCGGGCGGATGAATGCCGCTCTTTCAATGAACAGTATCAACAGGAGACAAAAGTGAATAATACGCAGACACTCTTTGCCAGCCGTACGGTCTGGTCGAACATTATCGGGCTTGGTGCGCTGGTTTTGTCGATGGCCGGCTTCAACACGGTCGGTTTCGACGCGGGTTCCTTGACCGACGCCGTGATGCAGATCGTTGCCGCGGGAAGCTTTGTGGCGTCTACCGTGTTCAGAATATTTTCGACGAAGAAGATTGAACTCTGATACTATTCAGGTTTCATTCACGGGCGAGACGTTATCGGGAAATGATGCAAAGAGTCATGAACGCTGCCTTGACGATGACACTTGTGACCGCCAGTCTTGCCGGACTGGCGGGTTCAGTGGTTGCGGGCGAGGAGCCTAAAGCCTGTTTCAGCGAAAAGGAACTGCGCGAGGCGGTCGCGGCAAAGTCGGTTGTGCCGCAAATTCAGGCGGTGCGGGCGGCGAAAAGCGCAGCAAGCGGCGATGTGGTGCGTGCGCGGCTCTGCACGTTCGAGGCTGGTGCCGCCTATCTGATCACGACATTGACGCGGGACGGAAAAGTCGTGCAGGTACGGGTCGATGCGGTAACGGGCAAGCCGCTCAGCGTTCAGTAGACGGGAGATTTCAGATGCGGCTGCTGGTTGTCGAGGATGACAGGGATTTGAACCGGCAGCTTGTGAAGGCTTTCGAGCAGGCGGGCTATGCGGTTGATGAAGCCTTTGACGGCGAGGAAGGCGAGTTTCTTGGCGAGACCGAGCCTTATGATGCGGTGGTACTCGATATCGGCCTGCCTGCAAAGGACGGCGTTGCGGTGCTTGAAGCATGGCGCAAGGCGGGGCGCAAAATGCCGGTGCTGGTTCTGACGGCACGTGACCGGTGGAGCGAGAAGGTGCAGGCCTTCGATGCAGGTGCCGATGATTATGTAACGAAGCCATTTCATCTCGAGGAAGTTCTAGCGCGATTGCGGGCTCTGGTGCGGCGGGCATCGGGCCATGCATCGAGCGATCTTGTCTGCGGTCCGGTGCGGATCGATATGCGGACGAGCCGGGTGAGCGTTGATGACGTGACGATCAAGCTGACGTCGCTCGAATATCGCCTGATTGCGTATCTGATGCATCATGCGGGACGGGTCGTGTCGCGGACGGAACTGGTCGAGCATCTCTACGATCAGGATTTTGATCGGGACTCGAATACGATCGAGGTTTTTGTCGGGCGGTTGCGGAAGAAGCTTGGGGTGGATGCGATCCGGACAATCCGCGGGCTGGGCTATGTGCTTGAACCGCCGGGATCACTCGTGAATTCATCGGCAAGCGCGGGATAGGGCGGCTTTGGCGCGAAGATTTTCAATCGCGACACGCTTGTTTGTTTCCGCCGCCGTGTGGAGCATCGCGATTCTGGTTGTTGCGGGCTTTGTGCTGTCCACGATCCAGCGGCGCGTGACGGAGCGCGGTTTCGACGAGCGCCTGCAGGTGTATGTTCAGACGATGGCGGCAAATATCGCCGTGCGGAACGAGAACAATGTCATTGATCCGTTCGGGCTCGGGGATCCGCGGTTCTCTCTGCCGCTTTCCGGGTGGTACTGGCAGGTGACACGGAGCGATATCGATCCGCCGGATATCACCACTTCCATCTCGCTTTTCGGCGGGCGGCTGCCGCGGATCGAGGATGTCACTACGGTGAATGGCAAAGATCCATCGGAAGGATACGTGACAGGGCCCGACGAGCGGCGCCTGCGCATGCTGGAGCGCCGCCTCGAAATGCCGGACGGGGCGAAATATCTGGTGCAGATTGCCGCCAACTCGGAAGAGATCGAGACGAATGTCGACTCGTTCCGGTGGGCGATGACGATGAGCTTCGCGCTTCTCGCTCTCGCGCTTGGTGTGACCACGGCGTTTCAGGTGCGGTTCGGGTTGCTGCCGCTGGCGCGCCTGTCGAATGCGATCGGTGCGATTCGGCATGGAACCACGGACCGGATCGACGGACGCTACCCGGATGATCTGGCGCCTCTGGCGAGCGAGATCAATCTGCTGATTGACGCCAATCGTGAAATTCTGGAGCGGGCGCGCACGCAAGTCGGCAATCTTGCCCACGCGCTCAAGACGCCGCTGAGCGTGCTGGTTAACGAGGCGGCCAGTGACGACACGTCTCTGGCAGACAAGGTGCGTGAGCAGACAACGCTGATGCGCGATCAGGTGAACTGGTATCTGGATCGTGCGCGGGCGGCGGCGCGGGCGGGTTCGATCGGGATTGTTTCGGATGTGGAGCCGGTGATCCGCGGGCTTGAGCGGGCCTTTTTGAAGATTCATGCCGACAAGACGCTCGCGTTCGAGATTGCGGTGCCCGCGGATCTGAAATTCCGTGGCGAACGGCAGGACCTCGAAGAGATGATCGGCAATCTCATGGATAATGCGGCAAAATGGGCGAATCGCGAGGTTCGGGTCTCGGGTCGTCTGATGACGGAAGAAACGCAACGCGTGCTGATCGAGATCGAGATTGACGATGACGGGCCGGGATTGCCGCCGGAAACGCGGGCGGATGTGATCAAGCGCGGGCGGAGGCTCGACGAGAGCAAGCCGGGGTCCGGATTGGGCCTGTCGATCGTGGCGGATCTCGCGTCGCTTTATGGCGGGTCGCTCGCGCTTGATCGCGCTGAAATCGGCGGGTTGCGCATTCGTCTGCGTTTGCCGGGGGGTTGAATTATGGTAGATTATGTCGGAAAAAAGCCTGATTCGACGGGCATCTTGTGTTCAATCAACGACGTTCATGCATTCCCGATTTTGGTGTGTCGGGCATTCCGGATAACCTCTCAAGGAGACTGAAAACCATGACAGTTAAACCACTCATTGCCGTGTTTCTCGCAGGAACGGTTGCCGTGGGAATGGCGGGATGTTCGCAATCGACGGGCCCGAATGAGTCAGGCGGCGCGATCCTCGGTGCGATTGCGGGCGGTCTTCTCGGCAGCCAGGTTGGCAAAGGGTCGGGCAACCAGATGGCGATTGTCGCGGGCACAATGTTGGGCGGGATGATTGGTAGCTCGATCGGGCGGGGTCTGGATGAAGAGGCGAAGCGGAACGCCTACAGGGCGGAGACGCTCGCACTCAGCAGCGGACGGCAGACGCAATGGAAAGCACCGAGCGGCTCCTATGGATTTGTCGAGCCGGGCCCGGTCTATGCCGAGGCGCAGCGCACCTGCCGCAGCTATACCCACAGGATCTACATCAACGGCAAACCCGAGACGGGTAATGGTACGGCGTGCCGTGCGTCGGACGGCAGCTGGGATATTGTGAACTGATCCTCATTTTCGCAACTGGCGCGGCGGATCGTCTCGCCGCGTTCTGGCGCGTGACATTGCCCTGCAATACTGGTTTACAGGGTTCATGTTGATCTGGCTTCCAATCGCTTTACTGACAGGATTGGCCGTACTGGCCGTTTTGCTTCCACTCGGCATGCGTTCCGAGCCGCGTGCTCAGGATGGCGATGTGGCATTCTATCGCGCGCGCCTGGCGGAAATCGAGGGTGACGCCGCGCGCGGCCTGATCGAGCCGCAGGATGCGGAGGCCTTGAGGATGGAGGCGGCGCGCTTTCTGCTGGCCGCCGGACGGTCGGGGCCGGATGAGCGGGAAGGGGCGTTCTCGCTCGGGCGGCGACGCGGCGCGGCGTTGATCGGGCTGGTGCTCGTGCCGCTGATCGCGTTGGCGTTCTATGGTGTTCTCGGCGCTCCGGACCGTGCGGATGCGCCCTATGCCGGGCAGCAGGCCCTGCTGAAAACCTCCACCGATCTTGATCATCTGATGTTGCGGGTCGAGCAGCAATTGGCGGCGCATCCGGATGATGTGAAGGGGTGGGAGGTCATTGCGCCGATTTATCTGGAAGTTGCGCGATATCATGATGCGGTGAAGGCCTACGGGCAGTTACTCAGGCTGAAAGGACCGAATGCGGCGGATTTTTCGGGGCAGGGCGAGGCCTTGGTGTTGGCGGCCGAGGGCGTTGTGACGAGTGAGGCGCGGCAGGTTTTCGAGCAGGCGCTGGCGCTTGACGGCACGCAACTCAGGGCGCGCTATTATAGTGCCATCGCGCTCGAGCAGGATGGCGACCGCGACGGGGCTTTGGCGCGGTATCGGGAGATGTTGCAGGGACTGCCCGACATGGATGGCGCGGCGGGTGCGATCCGGGCACGTATGGCGGCAATCATCACGGCGCAGGAATTGAGGCTCGGAAACTGATGGCCATGACACGCAAGCAGCGGCGGTTGGTGACAATCGGATTGGCCGGTAGCGTGCTTGCCATTGCGGCGACCCTGATCCTGACGGCGGCGAAGGACAAGATCGTGTTTTTCTACGGTCCGACCGAGTTGAAGGCGTTGGCGGTATCACCCGGGCAGCGTCTCCGGATTGGCGGGTTGATCGAGGCGGGGTCGCTGGTCAAGAGCGACGATTTGCGGGTGTCGTTCCGCGTGACGGATGGAGTTACTGTTCTGGCTGTAGCCTATCGCGGTTTATTGCCGGATCTGTTCCGTGAAGGGCAGGGCGTGGTGGCGGAAGGCGTGCTGGAGAGCGATGGCACGTTCAGGGCCGATAGCGTTCTGGCGAAGCACGATGAGAATTACATGCCGAAAGAAGTTGCCGAGGCACTGCGCAAGCAGGGCGTCTGGAAGGGCCAGAAGGACGGGGCATCGCCATGACCGTCGAACTCGGACATTACGCGCTGATCCTCGCTCTGGCGCTTGCTTTCGTGCAGATGACGGTGCCGCTCTGGGGCAGTCTGGCGCGTGATCCCGCTTTGATGCGGGTCGGGCGGATGGTGGCGTGGGCGAGTTTCGGATTTGTCGCGTTCTCTTATGCGGCGCTGACCATGGCCTATGTGAATTCGGATTTTTCGGTTTTCAATGTCGTGATGAATTCGCATTCGGCCAAGCCGCTCATCTATAAAATTTCAGGCGTCTGGAGCAATCATGAGGGCTCCATGATGCTCTGGGTGCTGATCCTCGTCCTGTTCGCGGCTTTGGTGGCGTGGCGCGGCGGCGGGATGCCGGAGCGCTTGCTTGCAAGTGTGCTGTCGGTTCAGGGCGCGATTGCGTTTGCGTTTATCCTGTTTGTTGTTGTCACGTCGAACCCGTTCGAGCGGGTTTTTCCCATTCCGGTTGAGGGGCAAGGGCTTAATCCGGTGTTGCAGGATCCCGGTCTCGCCATCCATCCGCCGTTGCTCTATCTCGGCTATGTCGGGTTCTCGATTGCGTATTCCTTCGCGGTTGGTGCGCTGATCCACGGGCGGATCGATGCGGTGTTCGCGCGGTTTGTGCGGCCATGGACCTTGCTCGCGTGGCTGTTTCTGACGCTCGGCATCTCGATGGGATCGTACTGGGCGTATTACGAGCTTGGCTGGGGCGGCTGGTGGTTCTGGGATCCAGTCGAGAATGCGTCGCTCATGCCGTGGTTGATGGGGACCGCGCTCGTCCATTGCACGGTCGTGATGGAAAAGCGCGATGCGCTGAAAGTCTGGACGATTCTCTTGGCGATCCTGACCTTCTCGCTGTCGCTCTTGGGTGCGTTCATTGTGCGCTCGGGTGTGCTGACATCGGTGCATTCTTTTGCGAGCGATCCAACGCGCGGGGTGTTTATTCTCGGAATTTTGACGTTTTTCGTCGGTGGCGGCTTGGCGCTGTTCGCGTGGCGCGCGCCGATGCTGCGGCAGGGCGGGTTGTTTGCGGCGGTGTCGCGCGAGGGCGCGCTGATCGTCAATAATCTGTTTCTGGCGGCGACATGTGCGGCGGTTCTGATCGGCACATTATATCCGCTGGCACTCGAGGCGATCTCGGGGGGTATGATTTCCGTTGGACCGCCGTTTTTCAATGCGACGGCTGTGCCGCTCTTTGTGATATTGCTCGCGCTCTTG
Source organism: Hyphomicrobiales bacterium (assembly GCA_046092445.1). Lineage (GTDB taxonomy): Bacteria > Pseudomonadota > Alphaproteobacteria > Rhizobiales > Beijerinckiaceae > CAIUPE01. The sequence goes on from JBJTDR010000111.1 coordinate 41,361, forward strand.
CCGATCGGACAGACGCTCGCGTGGAAGCGCGGCAATCTGCTCGGGGCGGCGCAACGCATGATGGCGGCGCTGGGGCTTTCGATTTTGGTTTCGCTTGTGATGCTCACTGTGGTCCATGGCGGGCCGGTTGCAGCACCGCTTGGTGTCGGGCTCGGAACCTGGCTCATTCTGGGATCAGTGTCTGAAATCGTGGCACGAAGCTGGCGACGCGGTGCGACTTTCCGGGGTCTTCTTGCGCGGGCTTTCGGGCTGCCACGTGCCGCCTGGGGCGCAGCGCTTGCACATGCCGGCATTGGTGTGACCGTGATCGGGGTTGCCGCGACCGGGTGGGGTGTTGAAAATCTCGGTGTTCTCAAGCCCGGCGAGCGGATCGAGATTGGTGCTTATTCGCTGGTTCTGGAGAAGAGTTTTGTGAGAAACGGTCAGGGATTTCGCGAAGATGTGGCGCGTTTTTCCGTGATGGAAAATGGCGGGTTTGTCGGTGCCGTCGAGACGGGGAAGCGCGTTCATGCGGGGCGCGATACGCCGACAACGGAAGCCGGCATTCTCACGCTCGGGCTGGGGCAGGTCTATGCGAGCGTGAATGACTTTCATGCGGATGGCAGCGTGAGCCTCAAAGCCTATTGGAAGCCGCTCGTTTTGCTGATCTGGCTCGGCTCGGTGCTGATGGCAACGGGTGGCGGGCTCGCCTTGATTGACCGGCGGTCGCGCATCGGAATTGTGGTGCGGAGCAAGGCTGCCGCGCTTCTCGCGGGACGACCGGCATGAAGCGGATCATCGGGGTGTGTCTCATTCTTATTTTTGCTTTTTCAGTTTCGGCATTGGCCGTGCAACCGGACGAGGTGCTGGCTGACAAAGCGCTTGAGGCGCGGGCAAGGGCGTTATCGACGGAGTTGCGGTGCCTTGTTTGCCAGAACCAGTCGATTGATGATTCGAACGCGCCGCTCGCACGCGATTTGCGGATGATCGTGCGGGAAAAGCTGGTTGCGGGCGAGAGCGAAGACGCCATTCTCGCATTTCTCGTCGCGCGTTATGGCGAGTTTGTCCTGCTCAAGCCCAGATTTACGATGGCGACGGCCTTGCTGTGGCTCGGCCCGTTTCTTGTTCTGTTTGCGGGCGGGATCGGCATTGTCCGCCTTGCGCGGCGTCGGCGGGTGGCGGAGACGAGTGCTCCGCTCAGCGCGAACGAACAGGCGCAACTTGATCTTCTGACCCGCCAAGAAAACTGACCGATATCGTAACCTTACGAAATGTTCATCCGGTGCCAAAGCACCGGTAAGGGATGGGCGTGCATACACCTTCTCATGGTTTCGCCAGAGTGCTGGCAAGAGAGGAGAAAAACATGACCAGAAAGTTGATTTCAAAGCAGTTTTCACACCTTGGGGCGCGCCGCGCCGGAATGATGGCGTCTGTAGCGGTCGTGGCATTGCTCGTTGCGGGGGTTGCGACCGAGAGCTTTATGACATCCGCGCCCGCCAATGCCGCCGCAAGTGCGCAAAGTTCGGCCGTTGTCGCCTTTCCGTCTTTCGCCGATGTCGTATCCCGCGTGCGCCCGGCCGTTGTATCGGTGAAGGTGAAGGTCGAGCAGGTTGCAGCGGTTGACGAGGATGGTGGTCGCTTCCAGATGCCGGATCTGCCGCCCGGCCACCCGCTTGAGCGGTTCTTCCGGCAGTTCCGTGAACAGGGCCCGAAAGGGCAAAGGCCGCATCAGTTCGGCATGTCACAGGGGTCGGGCTTTTTCATCTCCGCTGACGGCTATGTGGTGACGAATAATCATGTTGTCGACAATGCGGTTGAAGTGTCGCTATCGACCGATGACGGCCAGACGCTCGATGCAACCGTGATTGGCAAGGACCCCAAGACCGACCTCGCGCTACTGAAGGTGAAGCAGGCCGGAACCTATCCGTTTGTCGATTTCGCTGCGGATGTGCCGCGCGTCGGTGACTGGGTTGTGGCGGTCGGCAATCCGTTTGGTCTGGGCGGCACGGTGACTGCGGGGATCGTTTCGGCGCGCGGGCGCGATATCGGCTCCGGTCCCTATGATGATTTCATCCAGATTGATGCTGCGGTGAACAAGGGCAATTCGGGCGGCCCGACCTTCAATCTGAACGGTGATGTTGTCGGTGTGAATACCGCGATTTATTCGCCCTCGGGCGGTAATGTCGGTATTGCCTTCGCGGTCCCTACCGAGACGGTGAAAACGGTGATCGAGGCGCTGAAGGAGAACGGTTCCGTCGAGCGCGGCTATCTCGGCGTGCAGATCCAGCCTGTGACGCAGGAAATTGCCGACAGCCTGGCGTTGAAGGACACGAAGGGCGCACTCGTCGCTGAAACCCAGCCGGATACACCAGCTTCCGAGGCGGGCATCAAGCCTGGCGATGTCATTCTGTCGGTCAATGGCGACGTGATGGCTGGCCCGAAAGAATTGACGAAGCGGATCAGCCAGATCAAGCCGGGTGATACAGTGAAAGTCACGTTGATGCGGGACGGCAGGGAGCAGACGCTCAGCGTCAGGCTCGGCCTGTTGCCCGAGAAGAAGACTGCCGCTCTCGACGATACCTCCCCGAAAGCATCGACGACGTTCGGGTTAGCGCTCGCGCCAACGAGGGATGGTGTGGGGGTCATGGTCACCGATATTGATCCGAACGGGATTGCCGCAGAAAAGGGGATCAGCAAGGGTGATCTGATCCTGGAGATTGGCGGCAAGACGGTCACGAAACCTTCCGACGTCCGGGCCTCGATTGACGCGGCGCGGAAAGAGGGCCGCAAGGCTGTGATGCTCCGGCTGAAGAGCGACGAGGGAACGCGTTTCATCGCACTCGCCTTTCCGAAGGCGTAACGATTATCTGCCTGAATCGTTTTCCCCGAACGAGGACGGCTGAACGAGGTGGCGGATCGGAGTTTTGCTCCGGTCCGTCGCTTTTTTCTTGACCATCGGGATGAAGGAGGGAAATTGTCGGTGCCATGAAGCTACTGATCATCGAGGATGATGCTGCCGCGGCGGCCTATCTGGAGAAAGCCTTTCGGGAGGTTGGCCACATGGCTGATATCGCGTCGAACGGGCTTGATGGCTATGCGCTGGCAAGCGATGGCGGGTATGATGTCGTTGTCGTTGACCGGATGCTGCCGAAGATGGATGGCCTCTCCTTGATCCATGCGTTGCGCGGGCAGCAGATCGAGACGCCGATCCTGATCCTTTCCGCGCTCGGACAGGTCGACGATCGGGTCAAGGGATTACGGGCGGGGGCGGATGATTATCTGGCCAAGCCCTATGCGTTCTCCGAATTACTGGCCCGGGTGGAAGTGCTTGCGCGGCGGCGCGGGACGGCGTCATCGACGGAAGAAACCGCCTATCGGATTTGCGGGCTCGAATTGAACCGTCTGACCCATCGGGTGACGCGGGACGGGCAGGAGATCGACTTGCAGCCGCGTGAATTCCGTTTGCTGGAATATCTGATGCGCCATGGCGGGCAGGTTGTGACCCGCACGATGCTTTTGGAAAATGTCTGGGACTATCATTTCGATCCTCAGACCAATGTGATTGATGTGCATATTTCGCGCTTGCGATCGAAGATCGACAAAGGATTTGACACGCCGCTGCTGCACACGGTGCGTGGCGCAGGATATTCGATCCGTGACGGCGCTCGGTAAACTTTTCCGCACAACGGCATTCAAGCTGTCGCTGGCGTATCTCGTCATTTTCGTGCTGTTTGCCTCGGCTCTTCTCGGCTATGTCGCCTTCAACATGCGGCGATTGCTGGATGCGCAGGTGAGCCTCACCATCGAGGAAGATGTCAAGGGGCTTGTCACCCAGTTCAAATCGGGCGGATTGCGGCGGCTTGTGGCGCAGATCGAGAGGCGCGCAAGCCAGCCCGGGTCCTCGCTCTATCTCGTGACCACGCCGCTGGGAGAAATACTCGCGGGCAATATTTCCGGAATCGACCCCGAGGGTTTGCTGGATGCAGGGCGATATCAGTTGTTTTATCGCGTGCTCGAGGATGGTGATTCGAAACGGAATCGGGCGCTGGTGGACACGATTGTTCTGCCGGGCGGGTTCCGTCTGCTGGTCGGTCGCGATCTGAGCGAGACGGACCGGTTCAGGGGCGTGATACGAAGTGCGATTGGGTGGTCCATCGTGCTCGTGCTGGTGATGGCAGTGGCGGGTGGCGTTTTTGTTGCGCGGCGGGTATTGGGGCGGATCGATGCCATGACCGCTACAACGCGCTCGATCATGGCGGGAGATTTTTCGGGCCGTCTTGCCGTTTCCGGCACGAATGACGAACTCGACCGGCTTGCGCAGAATCTCAATGCGATGCTCGACCGGATCGCGGAGCTGATGGCGGGGCTTCGGGAAGTCTCCGACAATATTGCGCATGATCTCAAGACGCCGCTGACGCGCCTGCGCAACGCGGCCGAGGAGGCACTTCGAACCGCGACAGACACAGAGGAATATCGTCTGACGCTCGAAAATGTGATCGATGAGGCGGATCAGCTCATCCAAACCTTCAACGCCTTGCTGATGATCGCCCGCGCGGAATCCGGCAATGCGACGGAGGGGATGGCATCGTTCGATGCGGCGGATGTTGCGCGCGATGTGGCGGAACTCTATGAACCGCTCGCGGAGGAGGCGGGTGTTGTCCTGCATGTCGGGTTGCCGGAGAAATTGCCGTTTTACGGGTCACGCGAATTGATCGGGCAGGCGCTGGCCAATTTGCTCGACAATGCGATCAAATATGCAGCGCGGGGTGAGTCTGATCCTGAAAAAGCGGAAATATCAATTGGTGCGGTTGCAACCGGTGCGGGAATTGAAGTGAGCGTTTCCGATAATGGCCCGGGGATACCGGAAGCGGATCGCGCGCGGGTTGTCGAACGCTTCGTTCGGCTCGAAGGGTCGCGCTCGCGTCCGGGTTCAGGATTGGGGCTCTCGCTTGCCTCCGCGGTGGCGCGATTGCATGGCGGCACGCTCAGGCTCGAGGATCATGCGCCGGGGCTGAGGGTTGTGTTGGCGCTACCAGTGAAGGGCATTGGTTCATGAGTTCATCGCTCGCAGCGCGGTTCGACACGGTGCCGAAACTTGGCGATGCGAAGGAGGCCGCCCGGAAATTGGCGTCATTTGTCGAGAAGGCGACCGATGCCGACATGGGTGAGCGCCTCAAGGCGTGCCTGACGGAATTTCCGAAGGCTGAGGCGCTTCTGGAGGGGATTGCGGATCATTCGCCTTATTTGTGGCGGTTGATCCAGTCCGACCCCGCACGAACGCTCGGCCTTCTCGTAGGCGATCCGGATTTAACCAGTGTTGAATTGCTTGAGCGTACGGCAGGGAGTTGGCGGGTCGCCGAGTCGGAAGCGGCGCTGATGCGCGAACTTCGGCGGTTGAAGCAGGAAGCGGCCCTATTCATCGGGCTTGCCGATATTGGCGGATTATGGGGTGTGCTCCGGGTGACGGAAGCACTCAGCGATTTCGCCGATGCGGCACTGGGGTCGGCGTTCCGTTTTCTGCTGCGCGAGGGTATCGAGAGCGGCAAACTGAATCCTCCCCATCCTGAAGATCCTGCCATCGGATGCGGGGCCGTGGTTCTTGCGCTTGGTAAGCACGGTGCCCGCGAGCTCAATTATTCCTCCGATATCGATAGTGTGGTGTTTTACGACACCGAGCAGACCAGCCTCGGTGAGAGTGTCGAGGCGGCACCATTCTTCATCCGTCTCGTGAAGGGCATTGTGCGGATTTTGCAGGAGCGGACGCCGGATGGTTACGTCCTGCGGGTTGATCTCCGGTTGAGGCCCGATCCGGCGTCGACGCCGATTGCGATC
>JBJTDR010000112.1:0-73612 GCA_046092445.1 Hyphomicrobiales bacterium
GGCCACCCTGCCGCCGTCACCCCCAATCTCGACCGTCTCGCCGCCGATGGCGTTCTCTTCCGCAACCATTTCACCGCCTCGGCGCCCTGCGGCCCGGCACGGACGACGCTGCTCACCGGCCTCTACCCCTTCATCCACCGCTCGGTCCGCAACGGCACACCGCTCGACAAACGCCACACCAATCTCGCGCTCGAAGCCCGCCGCGCCGGCCGCGATCCTGTTCTCTTCGGCTATACCGACAGCTCCGCCGACCCGCGCGACATGGCCCCCGACGATCCGCGCCTACGCTCGTATGAAGGTGTTCTCCCCGGCTTCCGGCTCGAAGCCTCGCTCAATGAGGGCTGCCTCTCCGGCTGGCTCACGGAGCTTGCCCGCAAGGGCTACGCTATCCCCGAAACCCACAGCGACATCTACCTCCCCTCGGAGATTCCCTCCGACCCGATGCGCTTCACCCGCTCCGCCGCCCGCTACACCGCGGAAGACAGCGACACCGCCTACATCGCCGACAAGGTGATCGATTTCCTCCGCCTGCGTCGCCGCGAAGACTGGCTGATCCACGCCGTCTTCCTCCGCCCGCATCCGCCCCTGATTGCCCCCGCACCCTACAATACGGCCGTCGATATCAGGAATATCCCCGCCCCCGTGCGCCTCGCCTCCCGCGAGGCGGAAGCCGCAACTCATCCTTATCTTGCCGAATGGATGAAGGAGATGTCGTTACCGGGCTATTTCGATTCGCCGCTCGATCTCCATGCTCTGCCCGAGGAGGACCGTGATGCCATGCGCGCTGTCTATTTTGGCCTCATCACCGAAGTCGACGCCCAGATCGGCCGCATCATCGACAATCTGAAATCAACAGGCGAATATGACGAAACCCTGATCATCTTCACGTCCGATCACGGCGAAATGCTGGGCGATCACTGGTGCTGGGGCAAAGGCGGCTATTTTGACGCATCGAACCACGTCCCCCTCATCATCCGCGACCCTGACGCACCCCGCTCGGCCCGCGGCCGTCAGGTCTCGGCCTTCACCGAATCCGTCGATCTCATGCCGACCATTCTGGACTGGATGGGGTCGCCCACGCCCGGCGAAAATAACGGTCACTCGCTCGCGCCGTGGATATCGGGCGTAACACCGGACCGATGGCGCAGGGCGGCGTTCTGGGAGTTCGATTTCCGCAATCCCGTGACCGAACGCTATGAGAAAGCCTTGGGATTGTCGCCTGACGAGTGCACGCTCAACGTAATCCGCGACCGCGATTTCAAATATGTGCATTTCACAGCGCTGCCGCCTTTGCTGTTCGATCTCCGCAAAGACCCGGGCGAACTCGTCAATCTGGCGGATGATCCCGCCTATACGCGCATCGTGGCTGACTATACCCGGCGCCTCCTCTCCCACCGTATGCTGCACGCCGAACGCACCATGACCAACGCCATGCTGTCCCCGAAAGGCGTGATATACCGCACCGATCCGCGCGGCATGCCCGCCCCGCTCTATGGTACACCCTGAACAAACTCCCTCTCCGGCGCAATAAACCTTCAGTAAGTGCTGCATATTTAGCCCCCGCGCGGCCATCGTGGTTGACGCCTGACCACCCCCTGCTAGGGTACCGTCAACCAAGGCAAAAAACACATTCGGGAGACGCCCATGAAAACGATCCGGCTCACCATGGCTCAGGCTCTGGTCAAATATCTCTGCGCACAGCACACCGAGATCGACGGCGTCGAAGTTCCCCTTTTCGCCGGAACCTTCGCCATTTTCGGCCATGGCAATGTCACCTGCCTGTCCGAGGCGCTCGAGCAGGTGCAGGATCAACTCCCGACATGGCGCGGCCAGAACGAGCAATCCATGGCGCTCGCTGCCGTCGCTTTCGCCAAGGCCAAGAAGCGCCGCCAGATGATGGTTGCCATTGCCTCCATCGGCCCCGGCGCGCTGAACATGGTCACAGCTGCGGGTGCTGCCCACGCCAACCGCCTTCCGGTCCTGATGCTCGCGGGCGATACGTTCGCCAATCGCCTGCCCGATCCCGTGCTCCAGCAGGTCGAGCATTTCAATAATCCGTCCCTCACCGTCAATGATTCCTTCAAGGCCGTGTCCCGCTATTGGGACCGCATCACCCGCCCGGAGCAGATCCTGCAATCGCTCCCGCAGGCCGTCGGCACCCTGCTTGATCCCGCCGATTGCGGCCCGGTTTTCCTCTCGCTCTGTCAGGACACGCAGGGCGAAGCCTATGACTACCCGGCAACCTTCTTCGACAAGCGCGTTCACCGCATTCGCCGCGCCCGTCCGGATCGTCTCGAAATCGCGGAAGCCGTCGCCTTGCTGAAAAAGGCCAAGAAGCCTCTCATCATCGCCGGCGGCGGCGTCCTCTATTCTGGTGCCGAGAGCGAACTCGCAGCCTTTGCCGAAAAGCACAATATCCCCGTTGTCGAAACCATTGCCGGTCGCGGCGTCCTTGTTCACACGAGCCCGATGAATGCCGGCCCGCTCGGCGTCATCGGCTCGTCCTCTGCCAATGCGCTTGCAGCAGAAGCCGATGTCGTCCTCGCAATCGGCACCCGCCTGCAGGATTTCACCACGGGTTCATGGTCCGTGTTCCAATCGCCGAAATTCAAACTCGTCGGCATCAATGCCGCCCGGTTCGATGCGGCCAAGCACTTCGCCCACACAATTGTCGGCGATGCCCGCGAGTCCCTTGCCGATCTCGATGCGGCTCTGAAGCGCTATCGTGCGCCGGACGTCTGGGCCAACAAGGCCCACGCGCTCTATGCCGAGTGGAACCAGCTGATCGATGACCGCACCAAGCCGACCAATACCGAGCTTCCGAGCTATGCGCAGGTTGTCGGCACCGTCAACCGCAAAGCCGGCATCAAGGATCGCGTCCTGACCGCCGCAGGCGGATTGCCGGGCGAACTCACCAAGAACTGGAAGATCAAATCCCCCGGCACATTCGATTGCGAATTCGGATTCTCCGCCATGGGCTATGAAGTCGCCGGCGGCTGGGGTGCAAAAATGGCAAGGCCGGATGCTGACGTCATCGTCATGGTCGGCGACGGCTCCTATATGATGATGAATTCCGATATCTATTCCACAGTGCTCACCGGCCACAAATTGATTGTCATCATCTGTGACAATGGCGGCTTCGCCGTCATCAACCGCCTCCAGAACTTCAAGGGCGTGCCCTCCTTCAACAATCTCATCAAGGATTGCCGGATCGAGAACAATGTCACGGTGGATTTTGCCAAACACGCCGAATCCATGGGTGCCATCTCCGAAAAGGTCAAATCTCTGGCCGATCTCGAACGCGCCATTGACCGCGCCAAAAAGGCAGACCGTACGAGCGTCATCGTCATTGATACCGATGCCCATACATGGACGCCGGGCGACGCATGGTGGGATGTCGGCATGCCGGAAGTCTCAACCCGCGACACTGTTAACACGGCGCGGAATGCTCATATGGTCAGCAAAAAGAAACAGCGCGTCGGCGTCTGAGGAGCATAAAACATGAATGTTCGTTTTGGCGTAGCCCCGATCGCATGGACAAACAGCGATCTTCCGCAATTGGGCGGCGATACAACGCTCGAAACCTGTCTGGTTGAAAGCCGCGAAGTCGGCTTCTCCGGCACGGAAACCGGGGTGAAATTCCCGATGGATCCCGAAGTTCTCGGGCCGATCCTGCACAAGCACGATCTCAAACTCGTCTCCGGCTGGTTCTCGGGTGAATTGCTCAAGCGATCGCTCGACGATGAAAAAGCGCGGATGATGTCGCAAATGGCAACCTTCAAAGCCCTTGGCGCGCCGGTTCTCGTCTATGCTGAAACCACCGGCACCGTGCAAGCCGATATCAAGGCCGGTATCTCCACGCGCCCCCGCCTGTCGGACGCCGAATTCCACGCCTATGGCCGCAAACTCACCGCCCTCGCCGAATGGATGGCGTCGGAAGGCGTCCCGATGACCTACCATCACCATATGGGCACGGTCGTCGAGAGCCAGCGCGATGTCGATCAACTCATGGCCAATACGGGTGCCGCCGTCGGCCTGCTGCTCGACACAGGCCATCTCACCTATGCGGGTGCGAACGTGATCGAGACAACAACGCGCCATGCCCGCCGCATCAACCACGTTCACTGCAAGGATATCCGCCCCGATATCCTGAAACAGGCCCGCCAGAAGGACCTCTCCTTCCTTTCCGCCATCCTCGAAGGCGTTTTCACCGTTCCGGGTGACGGGCTGATTGATTACCACGCCTTCGCCCGCTGCCTTGCCCATATGGGCTATGAAGGCTGGGTCGTCGTGGAAGCGGAACAGGATCCCGTCAAAGCACCGCCAAAGGCCTATTCGGCAATGGGGTATCGCCACCTCGTCGAAACCTTCCGCGCCGCAGGCTTTGAAATCATCCAGTAAGGAAGCGTCTGAGTGTCCCTTGATCTCGTCAACCCGTTTGCGGACCTTTCACCGCTCGCCCTCGGGGTGATGGCAATCGGTCTCTTTTTTGCGGCATTGGCGCGCGGCTATTCCGGTTTCGGCTTCTCCGCTGTTCTCGTCTCGAGCTGGTCACTCGTCACCGATCCCGCGCGCGCCATCGCGGTCGCACTCATGCTGGAAGTGGCGGCGAGCATCGTTCAGGCCGTCTCCGTCTGGAAGGAAATTCCCTGGCGGCGTGTCGGGATCCTGCTTGCCGGCGCATTGATCGGCTCGCCTCTTGGCGTCTATTTTCTCGCGACACTCCCGCTCGATATGATGCGGATCGTTGTCTCCGTCTTCGTTCTCGTCAGCGCCAGTCTCATGCTGCTCGGCTGGAAACTCCGCAAGAAGGCCTCGGAATGGGGCACCGGAGCCGTAGGCATTGCCTCCGGTGTCGCCAATGGTGCCGTCGGCATGGGCGGACTGCCCGTTGCCCTCTTTCTCACGGCGGCAGGGGATAGCCCCGCCCGGATCAGGGCCGCCATTGTCGCCTATTTCTTCTTCCTCGACATTATCGGCCTCACCTTCCTGCTCCGGGCCGATCTCGTTTTAACCTCCACGGCGCTCTCCGCCGTCATCGCATTTCCGGTCATGATGATCGGCATGTTTCTCGGCGCCCGGCATTTTCTCGGCGCAACGCCGGAATCCTTCCGCTGTGTCACCTTGTTCATGCTGTTGCTGATCGCCGCAATCGGGCTTGCCAAAACATTCATGGTCGCACTCTAATCAGACGCGTCGGCCTCGTTGGAAAGATATGTTGCAGGGGGTATTGATGAGAGATTTGCATCTGCCGGGTCGTTCGGTTGCCTATGGTTGCAATGGTGCCGCCGCCACCTCGCAACAACTCTCCACCATGCTCGCCATCGAGGTCCTGCGGTCCGGCGGCAATGCCATGGATGCCGCCCTCACCGCCTCCGCCGCGCAATGCGTGATCGAGCCGCACAATACTGGCATTGGCGGCGATTGCTTTGTCCTCTATTGGCGCGCCGACCATAAGAAACTTTACGGCTATAATGGCGCAGGTTGGGCGCCCGCAGGCCTTTCCGATAAAAGCCTGCTCAATCAGGGGATCTCCACCCTTGCCCCCGACTCAATCCATTCCGTCACCGTGCCCGGCGCGGTCGATGCGTGGTGGCAGCTTCTGACTGACCACGGCACGCGCAGCTTCTCCCATATTCTCGAGCCCGCCATCGAGCTTGCCGAGAACGGGTTCATCGTCCATGAGCGCACCGCCGCCGACTGGGCCGAGGATGGCGCGAAGCTGCAGCATGATCCCGGCGCCCGCGAGGAACTCCTGCTCGACGGTCGGGCACCGCTTGCAGGTGAACGGATGCGCTTTCCCGCTCTCGCCAAAACCTTGCGTATTCTCGCCAAAGAGGGGCGGGATGCCTTCTATCAGGGCGATATAGCCCGCGATCTCGTCGGCTTCCTGAATGCGCAGGGCGGCACCCATACGCTCGCCGACTTTGCCGAGTTCCGGTCCCACTATGTCGACCCGATCAGCACCCGCTATCGCGGCGTCGATCTCTACCAGATCCCTCCGAGTGGACAGGGCCTCACCGCTCTCGTTCTTCTGAACATTCTGAACGGATTTCCGACCCCTCCTGATCCACTGGGGGCCGATCGCTTCCACCTCCAGATCGAGGCCACCCAGCTTGCCTATTCGATCCGCGACGCCTTCGTTGCCGATCCCGCCTTCGCACATATCCCGGTCGAAGGGCTACTCTCCGACAGCTTCACCCGGTCCCTGCAATCCCGGATCGACCTCCGCCGCGCGATGGACCCGCTCTCAACCACCCCAAGCCTTCACCAGCGCGATACGATCTACCTCACCGTCGCCGACCGCTGGGGCAATATGTGCTCCTTCATCAACTCGCTCTACTGGTCCTTCGGTGTCGGCAAGGTCAGCCCGAAGACCGGCATCGCCCTGCAGAACCGCGGCGCCTGCTTCCGCATTGAGCCCGGCCATCCGAACAGCGTCCGCCCGCGCAAGCGTCCGCTCCACACCATCATCCCCGCAATGATCCTGAAGGACGGCGCGCCGTGGCTCTCTTACGGGGTGATGGGCGGTACCTATCAACCGGTCGGTCAGGCCCATGTCCTCCAGAACCTTCTCGACTACGGCATGAACATTCAGGAAGCCTTCGACGCACCCCGCGGATTCCGGCGTCTGGATGCCTTCGAGGGAGAGCGCGGGATCAGCGAATCGGTCATGTCGGACCTCGCCATGCGTGGCCATCCCGTCACACGTCCAACATTACCACTAGGAGGTGGACAAGGGATAGGCTTTGTACCAGAGCCGTTCCATTACTTTACCGCATCAGACCCACGGAAAGACGGGGTAGCACTGGCATACTAACTGGGTATGCCGGAGCTGGTTGCATGCACTGTATCGCCACCACCCAGACAGTGGTCCGGAGTCGGCAGATACTCGATTTATTGCCCGGTCTTCTTCCCGTCGGCGTCATATTGCTTCAGAAACGCCACCAGGTTGAGGATATCAGCCTCATTCGGAATGCCAATAAAAATCATCTTTGTTCCCTGTATTCTTGCTCTTGGATTCTTGAGATATTCAGTCAAAGTCGCTTCATCCCACGTAATTCCGGAATTCTTGTTAGCATCTGAATAAGCATATCCTTCAATACTACCTGCCTTACGGCCAACAATACCATTCAAAGGCGGTCCAACAACCGTTTTTGCACCCTCGCCTATTTGATGACAGGCTCGACATTTGTTAAAAACCTTCTCACCCAGTGCTGCGTCTTGCGCGAATACTGGAAACTGCATCATCCCGCTGATCAGCACCGCCAACCGAACCACCCACCCAGTCATGAACCAAACTCCTTCAAACAGTGTCCGGATATCCTACCATTGATTGCAAGAGGATAGCTGCTCTTTTGGCCCTATGATAACCGCGAACTTATTGGTAAAGTTACCAAAATCTCGGCTGGGCCAAATCGGAGCATAATAATGGGAATCGCCTTTCCTATCCCGGATAATGCCATTCTCTTGCGTCAGAAAGCCATTATTTCCGGGCTTTCGGCCCTGATTCCGCCAGAATCATTGATTACAAGCGAAGATGAACGCCGGGCCTTCGAGACCGATGCACTAACGTCATATCGCCGCATGCCACTCGCCGTCGTTCTCCCGACAACAACCGAGGAGGTCGCGGCAATCCTCGCCTTTTGCGACGAAAACAGCGTAAAAGTGGTCCCCAGAGGAGCCGGAACATCGCTAGCAGGCGGCGCAATCCCGCAGGAAGATGCAATTGTCCTCGGCGTCGGTAAGATGAATAAGGTTCTTGATATCAATGTCGACGACCGCACCATGCGCGTCCAATCCGGTATCACAAATCTCGCAATCTCGGCAGAAGTGGCTCATAAAGGCTTTTTCTACGCACCAGACCCCTCTTCCCAGCTCGCCTGTACCATTGCGGGCAACATCGCCATGAATTCCGGCGGCGCCCACTGCCTGCGCTATGGCGTCACAACCAATAATATTCTAGGCGTTCGGATGGTATTGATTGACGGAACAGTCGTCGATATCGGCTCGGACGCGATGGATGCCCAAGGCCTTGATTTACTTGGATTAATCATCGGATCGGAAGGTCAACTAGGCGTTGTGACCGAAGCAATTGTGCGCATTTTACCGATGGCCGAGGGTGCCCGCCCGGTGCTGTTCGGGTTCGAGACCAGCGAAGAAGCCGGCGCATGCGTCGCCGCCATTATTGGGGCCGGTATTATCCCGGTTGCGATGGAATTCATGGACAGACCCGCGATCGAAATTTGCGAAGCCTTTGCCCATGCCGGATATCCGCTTGATGCTGGAGCGTTACTGATCATCGAAGTTGAAGGTTCAGACGCCGAAATGGACGCCATGCTCAAAAAAATCGTCACAATCGCCAAAAAACACGGTGTAAAGACGGTTAAAGAGAGCAAATCCGCAATGGAGACAGCTTCTATCTGGAAAGGCCGGAAATCCGCCTTTGGTGCAACCGGACGCATCGCCGATTACATCTGCATGGATGGGACAATCCCAACCGGCCAACTCCCCTATGTCCTTCGCAGGATTGATGAAATTGTCAAAAGCTACGGCCTGCGCGTCGCCAATGTCTTCCATGCTGGAGACGGAAATTTACATCCGTTGATCCTCTATAATTGCAACGACCCCGAAGAGGCTAACAAGGCCGAAGAGGCCGGAAACGACATCTTGAAGCTCTGCGTTGAAGTGGGTGGCTGCCTCACCGGAGAACATGGCGTCGGCATAGAAAAGCGCGACCTCATGCGCCATCAGTTCACCGACATTGATTTGGGCCAGCAAATGCGCGTCAGGGCGGTTTTTGATCCGAAATGGCTGCTAAATCCCGCAAAAGTGTTCCCGCTTGATGGACGGATAAGCCCCTGATGTCCGCACCGTCGCTTTTTGCCGAACAGGAACTCATCGACAGTGTCCATGCTGCCCGTAAAGCAGCTACGCCTTTGTCGATTATTGGCTCCGGCACAAAATCACAGATCGGCCGCCCCGCTCAATCGGATAAAACCCTGTCAACTGCCGCATTGACAGGCGTAACGTTACACGAACCGGCTGAAATGGTCATTGCAGCACGTTCCGGAACACCACTGGCGCAAGTTGAGCGTCGCTTGGCAGATAAGAAACAAATGCTACCCTTTGAACCGATGGATTACCGCCCTTTGCTCGGCTCGACAGGTGAACCCACAATCGGCGGCGTTGTTGCGGCAAATCTGTCCGGTCCACGTAGGATCATGGCAGGTGCCTGCCGCGATAGCCTGATCGGCGTTAGATTGGTCAACGGTAAGGGCGAGTTGGTCAAATCCGGAGGACGCGTCATGAAAAACGTAACCGGACTTGATCTCGTCAAGCTGGTTTGTGGGTCTTGGGGCACGCTTGGCGTCCTGACGGAAGTTACTTTTAAGGTCCTCCCGAAGCCGCAACGATCCGCGACGCTGGTTCTGCATGGCCTTGATGATGCAAATGCCATTACAGCCCTTTCTGCAGGGCTAGGATCGCCGTTTGAAGTCAGCGGGGCAGCTCACCTGCCAAATGGTATCGAACGCGTCTCAGCGACGCTCCTACGCCTCGAGGGATTTGACGAGCAGATCACCTACCGCCTCGACGCTCTCAAAAAGCAGCTTCATCGATTTGCAGCAGCTGATTATGTCGAAGGTGCGCAATCAGCGGCGCTTTGGCGCTCCGTGCGCGACGCCACTTTTTTGGTCGAGCCTCGCGAAAATGCGGTATGGCGAATATCAGTAGCGCCCTCAAAAGCAGCAAAAATTATCGCTGAGATCAAGAAATCACTCACAATACGTCACTTTTTCGATTGGGGTGGTGGTTTAATCTGGCTTTCCTTGCCCGCAACGGGCGATGCTGGCGCCGCCGCCATTCGATCCGCACTCTTCGGAACAGGCGGATACGCAACACTTGTCCGGGGACCTGCGGATATTCGCGCGGCAATCGATGTCTTTGAGCCGCTGTCACCAGCTCTGCGAGTGCTGACCGCAGGAATCAAACAAAGCTTCGACCCGGATGGATTGTTCAATCCGGGTCGGATGATAGCGGGAATATAGGCGGGCACAACGGATGCAGACGAACTTTACTCCCGAAGCACTTCAAAATCCGGCGATGCAGGCATCGGAAAAAATCCTACGTACCTGTGTGCATTGCGGCTTTTGTACTGCCACTTGCCCTACCTATCTCCTTTTAGGCGACGAACTCGATAGTCCACGCGGACGGATCTATCTGATCAAGGATATGCTCGAAAACAATCGTCCAGCGACGCCTCAGGTGGTCAAACATGTCGACCGGTGTCTCTCGTGTTTGTCCTGCATGACAACGTGCCCGTCGGGCGTCAATTACATGCATCTCGTCGATCATGCCCGCTCACATATCGAGAAAACGCACCGTCGTTCCCTCTCGGACAAGATTTTCCGCGGAATTTTGGCCGCTGTTTTGCCGTACCCCAACCGATTTCGCGTTGCTCTGCTTGGTGCTGCGATCGCAAAAGTCTTTACGCCAGTCCTGCGTCATTTGCCGGGAATTGGTGCACGGATAGAGGCAATGCTGTCGCTTGCACCACGCATGATCGGTGGACGCTCTCCCTTGGAGCGACCGCAAATCGTGTCAACGGAAGGAGCACCTCGCACGCGGGTTGCTTTGCTAACGGGGTGCGCCCAACCTGTTTTAAACCCGGGAATCAACGAAGCGACGGTCCGCCTGCTCAACCGAATGGGTGTCGAGATTGTTATTCCGAAGGATGAAGGCTGTTGCGGTGCGCTTGTCCACCATATGGGATACGAGGCTGAAAGCCATTCATTCGCAAAGAAAAATATCGCCACGTGGATTTCTGAAAGTGAAGGCGAGGGGCTGGATGCCATCATCATCACTACATCAGGATGCGGTACAACGATCAAGGATTACGGTTTTATGTTCCGCGACGATCCGGAATGGGCCGAAAAAGCCGCAAAAGTCTCGATGTTGGCAAAAGATATCACTGAGTTTCTCGAAAAACACGAATTGCCGGCAATTATACGAGCAACCAGCCACACCGTTGCATACCACTCCGCCTGTTCAATGCAGCACGGCCAGCAGATCCGCGATGAGCCTAAAAAGCTGCTGAAATCAGTTGGATTCAACGTCAAAGATGTCCCGGAAGGCCATATCTGCTGCGGGTCAGCCGGCACATATAATATTCTTCAGCCCGAGATTGCGGGTAAATTGAGAAGTCGAAAAGTGGCCAATATTCAAAAAATTGCACCAGAAATCATCGCTACTGGTAATCTTGGCTGTATGACACAAATCGGTAAGGGGTTATCTGACACAAATGATTCCACGCCGATCGTCCACACCGTCGAATTGCTTGATTGGATAACTGGCGGACCAACTCCGAGAGCGCTTGAAAAGGCGGGACTTGGGGCCGATATGGCGATTAACACGCTGGCCGCGGAATAGAGGTTTAACGTGACGGGCAGGAAACTCGACCGTCAAGCCGCCTTCTCGGGCACAACGCCAATTCCTGATCATCTGCTATTGAATGTGCCCCGCCTGACTAATTGGCTCACGCAAAACGTTGAGGGTTTTTCTGGAAAATCAGCGTTACCCAATTCAAAGGCGGCCAGTCAAACCCGACTTATCTCATTGAAGCGGATGATAAATCATACGTTTTACGTCGTAAACCACCGGGAAATCTCCTGCCTGCCGCTCATGCAGTAGACCGGGAGGTTGGTATTCAACATGTGCTTTGTTACCGCCTCCATTTATAGTCAGACGACATAGGTGATGCCTCGTTTCGAGCTTGGTAATTGGGCGGGTTATCTGCTCGGTCTTAATCTCTTGAAACTCGGCATTTAACAATTTGAAGCCAATGCGGAAGCCAAATCAGACGGACAGGGCTTGAGAAACGACCTGATCCGGACGCCTCTATTTGGCTCAAAATTTCCTCCGTCTCGCCGCTATTTTGCGAGGAATCGCGAGACATTTGCGTGACTTTATCGCAAAAAATAGCATTCCCGAAATGATTGATGATCGGGTCGAGCCGCTTACACGCGTCGCCTGATCACATACCCGGAGAGCAAAAATCTGTAACCGTAAAGCAAGACCTATCGCCTTGTGACGAAAAACCGCCGCAAGAGTTCACGCGACTCACTTTCGCTAAACCCTCCGTATGTCTCTGGCGCGTGATGACACGTCGGCGAGGCGAAAAATCTCGTGCCATGGTCAACTGCACCACCTTTTGGATCACCCGCTCCAAAATAAAGCCTCCTGATCCGCGAAAATGAAATAGCCCCGGCACACATGGCACAAGGTTCCAAAGTGACATGCATATCGCATCCCGTCAGCCGTTCTGTTGACAGAATTCGCGCCGCGTCTCGAATTGCCAATATCTCTGCGTGTGCCGTCGGATCGCGAAGTTCAACCGTTCGGTTTCCGGCAGAAGAGATTACCGCGCCATTATAGACGATGACGGCACCAACAGGTACTTCACCACGAGATTCTGCGTGACGTGCCTCCTTGAGGGCCAGCTCCATAAAGGTGTTCGAATGAAGAGGTCTCTTAAAATCGTGCTCTTTTTCCAATTGATGTTCCGAATGCTCGCATGACGGTCACCATTCTGTTATCATGAGGGAATGAACGACAATAAAAAAAATCGAAACATTAGATCGGGTCGCACGCCTCGACGATCAGATACGGGCGGAAGCCGGTCATTTGGTCGTGAAAAGGCGCGCTCAAACGACCCCTCGGGATCATGTGAAGAGCGATTCGTGTCTTCAAATGAGCCGTGGCAAAAACGCGAGAGCGGCCCTTCTTCATCTACGTCCCGACCGGAAAGAACAAAAATGAATCGGCCAAGTCGTGGTGGTTCAGGGGAAGCGCGCTCGCTCCGCAATCTTGCCGGCTTCGATGACGGCCCGCTTAAGCTATGGCAAAAGCGTGACGGCGGGCCTATTGGCCGCAATCAACATCGAGCAACTGCCGAAGGCGAAAGATACTTCGATAGACGGACGGATCGTAGCCGTTTGGTGTCGAACGCTCCCCGCGCTCAGATCGTTGAACCACGAGTCGATGAACCGGAAAGAATTGCCAAAGTAATGGCGCGCGCTGGTTTATGCTCGAGGCGAGACGCCGAAGCATGGATTCTGGAAGGCCGCGTGCAGGTAAACGGTGTGGTCATTAACTCTCCAGCGCTGGATATCAGCTCGTCGGATAGCATTGCAGTTGACAATAAGCCCTTGCCGCTCCGGCAGCGAACCCGTCTATTTTTATTCCACAAGCCACGCGGAGTTGTGACGACGTATCGTGACCCGGAGGGTCGGCCAACTGTATTTTCCGTTCTTCCAAAAAATCTGCCCCGACTCATTGCTGTCGGTCGCCTTGACATCAATACCGAGGGCCTTCTTCTCCTGACTAACGATGGCGGATTGGCGCGGGTTATCTCGCTACCTGACACGGGCTGGCTGCGTCGTTATCGTGTTCGGTGCTATGGAGAAATCTCGCAGGCCGTTCTCGACACACTTCGCGAAGGTATCACGGTCGATGACATGCATTATGGTCCAATCGAAGCGACAATCGATCGTGAAAAGGGCGATAATGTTTGGCTAACTCTCGGGTTACGCGAAGGTAAAAATCGTGAGGTCAAGCGTGTCCTTGAACATCTCGGCCTTCAGGTTAATAGACTTATTCGCCTTTCCTTCGGGCCGTTCCAACTGAACGAACTGGATGTTGGGGCTGTTGAAGAAGTAAGGACCTCCGTTCTGGCCGATCAACTCGGTCCCACCTTGATTGCCGAAGGTCATGTTGATCTGAATGCACCCGTCTTTATTCACGAAGAGTCGCAACCCGAAGAGGCACGCCCTGCCGGACGTGATAGAGACAGGACGTCAGACCGAAGGCGCGGATGGGATGACAGCGAAAAACTCGCTACCCGCAATGCTCGGGAACGTCCGGAACGATCCACTTTCAGCAGTCAAGAAACTGAACCACGTGCCATGGAACGGCGTCGACATCCGACAGAACCACTCCGTAGCGTTTGGCGGTCAGGCGAAGACAGTGACAATTTGAACCGTAAGCAAGGAAAAAGTGCTCGACGAGGAACGGATCTGAAGGCTTCAAGGCTTGAAAAGGGCCAAAAACCCCGAATTCGATCCGGCACCGTAACAAGCCGGACAGGGCGCACAGTGAGCGTCGAGCGTCTTGAAAAGCCAAAACAGACCTATATTCTGCCGGAAAGAACTGGCGAACGAAACGCTCGTCCGCAGCGTCGTGAAGAACTAGGAGAGATGTCATCCCGTCCACTACGTGAAACCAGAGGCGAAAAAACTCCGTCACGTGTGCCACGACGTGCTCATGATCGGTCAGCACCAAGAGAAGGTTTTTCGCCGCGAGATCATTCGCAAAAAAATGGAAATAGTGAAGGAAGAGGAACCTTTCCTCGTAACGGCCGATCAGGTGGAGGTAAGCCGCCTGGACGTTCGGACGGCAACAAACGTCCGCCTCGTAATCCTGGTCCATCTCGGCAGCGCTAAGAGACTGATATGCGGATCATAGCCGGCCGTTTCAAAGGGCGTAGCCTCCGGTCTCCGGCATCAGGGAAAATCCGGCCGACTTCAGACCGTTTGAGGGAAAGTCTGTTCAATGTTCTGGCCCATGCCTACGGCGATCCCCTCAGGGGCTCGCGTGTCCTTGACCTCTTTGCAGGGACGGGAGCCTTGGGTATCGAGGCTCTTTCACGCGGAGCAGCATTTGTCTGCTTTGTAGAAGAAGCGGCAGAAGCCCGCGGTTTAATTAAAGAAAACATCGAAATTCTTGGACTTGCCGGGCAGACCAAGGTGTTTCGGCGGGATGCAACAAGAATGGGTAATGCCCATCCTAATGACCCTTTTTCGCTTGTCTTTTGCGACCCGCCTTATGGCAAAAACCTCGCTCCATCAGCACTTTCAAGCGCGCTCACAGGTGGATGGATTACAATTGATGCCTTGGTTATTGTCGAGGAACGAGCCGATGTGTCAGTCGAACTTCCAACCAGTTTGGTTCTACTCGAACAACGAATTTATGGCGAAACGCAAATCATTTTTGCACGCTTTGAAGGCTAGAATTGACAAAAACGGCAAACGCTATTCTCGGAATCGTTCGAGAATACGATCACTGAGACGATCTCGTACTTCCCGATAGGCCTCAAGTTTCTGATCACGGGAGCCTTGATTTTCGGACGGGTCTGGCGTTGGCCAATACTCGATATCTACAGCAAGCGTCCGCGTCAATTCGATCGCCTGATGATGTGCTTCGGGACTTAGCGTTACGATTAAATCAAAGTTGAGCCCTTCCCAGTCGGCAAGTTCCTCAACCGTTTGAGATTGATAATCACCAATAAGAATACCAACCTCTTCAAGCACGTTTGCGGTGAATGGATCAAAGTTTCCCTTTCGGATACCCGCAGATTTCACATAAAGTGATTTTGCGAAATAGTGACGCGTAAGTGCCTCGGCCATCGGTGAGCGAATGGCGTTCATGGCGCACAAGAAAAGAACTGCGCTTATTTTCTTGTGACTATTTTCGGGTGCCACTCATCAACCCTTCCAGCGCAGCGCGCTGACAAGAGTGAATAGGCGACGCGCCGTATCAAAATCAATTGCCAACTTCCCTTCTAATCTTTTCATCAAGAGTTCTGCCGCTTCGTTATGCAGCCCGCGCCGTCCCATATCGATTGCCTCAATCTGAGACAAACTTGCTGACCTAATGGCCTGATAATAGCTCTCGCAGATCAAAAAATAGTCTTTTACGACCTGACGAAAAGGCGTGAGTGACAGCACATGCACAACGACACCCGAACCAGAAACATCACGAACATCAAGAACAAGTCGATTGGAAACTAGACTTATATGGAGTGAATAGAGCTCCGCACTATGACCAGGAACAGCAAAAAGATTTTCTTCAATCAGGTCATAAATTGCGATTGTGCGCTCATGCTCCTGCTCGGGAGTACCTCGCCCAATCGATGCTTCATCAAGGGTAACGGACATAAGTCGGCTCGTGCTTTGATAAGGAGCAGACGTCATTCGTGACGCCTAGACCGAAACAGGCGCGAGATCAGCCATAGCCACTTCGAGGCATTCGACCGAAAGGCGAATTACGGCATCCCCATCAAACAACAATATAACTTCACCCGATGGGGGGTCACCAGCAACAAAAGTTATGCCAATTAGTTTCAACACATTATCGGATGATCGTGGAGGTACGTGGCTTACTCTTGCGCGGGTGACCCGCTCAAAATGTACGCCGGTCATAAACTGACCGCCCGATAAAGGTCGTTCACACGCAAGTACAAAACGCTTTGTTTCACCTAAATAGGTCATGTCCGAAACACGAACCATCGCATCCTGCAAATGCGCAGAGATTACGATGAGATCATCCTGATCAAATGCAGCTAATTTCATCAGCATAACTGCTTTCCGGTTTCTAGTATCTCATTGTTTGATAGCGGTACAATGATGCGCGCGAGTTTTCCAATACGCAATTAAAACTAACGCTCCCCGCTGAGCCTTTCAATATCTGCGCCACATCGGAAAAGCTTCTTCTCGAGTGCTTCAAAGCCACGATCAAGATGATAGACACGGTTGACCATGGTTTCACCTTCTGCAGCGAGTGCAGCTATCACAAGGGATACGGATGCCCTTAAATCTGTTGCCATAACTGGCGCACCAGTAAGACGAGTTCGACCTTCTACATAGGCTACATCGCCATCCAATCTAATTTTGGCACCCAACCGCGCCAATTCCTGCACATGCATGAAACGATTCTCAAATATTGTTTCATGAATGCGTGAATTACCGTCTGCCCGTGTCATCAGCGCCATAAATTGCGCCTGTAAATCGGTCGGAAATCCAGGAAACGGCTGTGTTTCTATATCAACGGGAGCGAGGCTGCTACCGTTCCCCCGCACCCTAATTCCTTCATCCGAGCTAGTGATTTCAACACCCGCTTGCTGCAAAACGTGCAATGCAGATTGCAACAAATCGGGTCGTGCGCCCTCAAGCATTACATCACCATCCGTCATAGCAACTGCCATGGCATAAGTTCCTGTCTCAATTCTATCGGGAAGAACATGGTGATGTGCACCACCGAGCCGAGAAACTCCCTCAATGACGATACGTGATGTGCCTATACCTTCAATACGTGCACCCATTTTTGTCAAGCACTCTGCAAGGTCGGCCACTTCAGGCTCTCTTGCCGCATTATGGATCTCGGTTGTGCCGTGAGCAAGCGAAGCTGCCATCAACGCGACATGTGTGCCGCCGACCGTAACTTTGGGAAAATTGATTAACCCACCGCGAAGTCCTTTTGGAGCCTTCGCAATGACATATCCGGAATCAATCTCGATTGATGCATCTAGTTTTTCAAGAGCCATCAGCAATAAATCGACTGGGCGAGTTCCAATTGCACATCCACCCGGCAAAGAAACGCGTGCTTCACCCATACGAGCCAAAAGCGGAGCAACTACCCAAAAACTGGCCCGCATTCTCGAAACAAGTTCATACGGTGCTGTGGTGTCGACAATGTCCCGAGCGGATAATGTGATAGTTTCACCACTTTCATCTGATTGACCGATCCTTTTCCCGCTTATAGCAGCATCAACACCATGATTGCCAAGTATTCGCATCAACAATCGTACATCGGAAAGACGTGGTACGTTATGCAGTGTCATAGTTTCGCGGGTCAAAAGACTTGCTATCATGAGTGGCAAGGCAGCGTTCTTCGCACCAGAAATTGGGATAAATCCCTCAAGCCTTCGACCACCACTGATGCGAATCCGATCCATGATGTACTCCTGAGCACCTCTCAAAGGCGCCATATTTGTGTTTCGTCAGTCGCTTTACAATTTAAATATTCGATCTGCGCGACATAATCGGATCTTCGGCATTTTGACTAAGGGGCATTTCGGAGTCTGATGGTGCAATAAAATCACCCTGTCCTACTTTCGCTCGACGTTGTTCCTTCCGCTTCTTTAGATTAATTCGAAGCGCTTCGGCCAATCGTTTAATTCGTTTATTATCATTTCCCACAGTCTGGCTCACATCTGAGGCCGTAATGTCGCACGATTAAGGTGTCGTCCAAACTAACACAAGCCTAAACAGCTCTGTTGGCAAACTTGTTAATAATTTGACGCCCCAAGTTGTGTTTTCTAGCGCACCATCAGGCTATCCTTCTGAAAATCAAGTGGAGACGACTTGCACGTAACCCGCCCGTGTGGCAGTGTTCCGCGCGATTTGAATAGGCTGTTTAACACAAACCGCTTTTAAAGATGCCGCAGTAGCTCAGTGGTAGAGCACACCATTGGTAATGGTGAGGTCGGGAGTTCAATCCTCCCCTGCGGCACCAGTAAACGGAGTCAGAACCGAAGTATGATCTCTAATTACAATTACCAGATCAATATTTCACATCATCATAGATTTTTGATATCGAAACGTGCCTAATTTCTGTAAATTTTCGCTTAAGAACTCAGTTTTGAACCCGTAGGGCGTTTGAATTAAGTCATATTTTTATCCAGCGTCCGCCTTTTGATGACGAGGTGACAGCCGCTTCGATGAAAGCCAGGCCCTTCACGCCGTCATCGACCGTCGGGAAGGTAACAACAGCATCCGGCTTTTTGCCGGCGCGCGCCGCGTGAATGGCATGGGCAATCTCGGTATAGATATTGGCGAACCCTTCGAGATAGCCTTCGGGATGGCCCGGAGGAATGCGTGTCATCCGGCCCGCTTCCGCGCCGGCGCCAGCGCCACCCCGTGTGATCGTCTGTGTCGGCTTCCCGAGTGGCGACCACTGGAGATAATTCGGATTTTCCTGCGACCAAGCGAGCCCGCCCTTCGTGCCGTAAACCCGGATACGCAAGCCGTTTTCATTGCCGACTGCGACCTGACTGGCCCATAATGAACCCCGCGCACCATTGGCATAGCGCATCAACACCTGAGTATTGTCGTCAAGCCTGCGCCCCGCGACAAAGGTCGTAAGCTCGGCAGACACTTCGAGCACCGGAATGCCGGTGATAAAATCGGCAAGATTATAGGCATGCGTGCCGATGTCGCCGATGCAGCCACCCGCGCCTGATCGCGCCGGATCCGTTCGCCAATCGGCCTGTTTCTGGCCCGATTGCTCAAGCGGTTCCGCAAGCCAGTCCTGCGGATATTCCACCTGCACGACACGGATATCGCCGAGCTCGCCCAAAGCAACCATTGCACGGGCCTGCCGCACCATCGGATAGCCTGTGTAATTATGCGTCACCGCGAAGATTTTACCCGATTTCTCCGCGGCTGATTTCAGCTTCAACGCCTCTTTCAACGTCGTTGTCAGCGGCTTGTCGCAGATGACATGAATACCTGCTTTCAGAAACGCAAGCGCTGGGCCGGCATGCATATGGTTCGGCGTGACAATCGCAACGGCCTCGATCCCGTCCTTGCGACGCCCTTCCTTCTTTGCCATTTCCTCGAAATCACCATAGGTCCGCTTCGGATCAAGCCCGAGTGCCGCCCCGGAGCGGAGCGCCTTCTCCGGTGTCGAACTCAGCGCGCCTGCAACGAGTGTATAATGATCGTCCATGCGAGCCGCCAAACGGTGCACCGCACCGATAAAGGCACCCTCGCCCCCGCCCACCATGCCGAGGCGGATACGTCCGCCTGCGTTTCCGTCATCTTTTCCCGTAATCGCCATTATTCTTCTCCCTCAGGATGCCGTTCAGCGAATGCCGAGCATGCGCTTGATCTGCTTCTTGTCCGTTTCCGCGCCGGCGAAGTCGTCAAAGGCTTTTTCCGTCACCCGGATAATGTGATTGCTGATGAATTCCGCGCCTTCCCTTGCGCCATCTTCAGGATGCTTGAGGCAGCATTCCCACTCCAGAACCGCCCAGCTGTCATAGCCGTGTTGCGCCAGTTTTGAGAAAATACCGGCAAAATCAACATGCCCGTCACCCAACGACCGGAACCGTCCAGCCCGCTCCGTCCAGCCTGCATAGCCGGAATAGACGCCTTGACGGCCGGTCGGGTTGAACTCGCCATCCTTGACGTGGAACGCCTTGATCCGCTCGTGATAAATATCGATGAAGGCGAGATAATCGAGCTGCTGCAACACAAAATGAGACGGATCATAATTGATGCAGGCGCGTTTGTGGCCCTTCACTGCATCCACGAACATCTCGAACGTCGCCCCGTCGAACAAATCTTCGCCTGGATGAATCTCGTAACAAACATCGCAGCCGACTTCGTCGTAGGCATTCAAAATAGGTTTCCAACGTTTGGCGAGTTCCGCGAAAGCAGTTTCGATCATGCCTGCCGGGCGTTGCGGCCATGGATAGACAAACGGCCAGGCGAGCGCACCCGAGAATGTAACACTCGCGTGAAGATCGAGATTTTTCGAGGCTTGAGCACCCATCATCAATTGATCGACGGCCCAGGCTTGCCGTGCTTTCGGCTTGCCATGCACTTCCTTCGGCGCGAAGGCATCGAACGCTTCATCAAAAGCCGGGTTGACGGCAATCAATTGCCCCTGAAGATGCGTCGACAATTCGGTGATCGTGATGCCGTGCTTCTTGGCGGTTCCGGCGATCTCGTCGCAATAGGTCTTCGAGGTTGCCGCTTTCTTCAAATCGAATAACCGCCCGTCCCATGTCGGAATCTGGACGCCCTTATATCCGAGGCTGGCAGCCCATTTGCAGATCGAGTCAAATGAGTTAAATGGCGCGGTGTCGCCCGCAAATTGCGCCAGAAAAAGTGCCGGTCCCTTGATCGTGCTCGCCATGGTGGTTCCCCCTTGAAGTTAAGTCATCTTTATCCGGTTCTTACACTTTGTCAGATTACGCCATCGAAACCATTGATGATCAAGCCCCTGAGACAAATTTCACATTCATTTTATTGGATTGCTAGTATTCAAATTAAAAAACATCCGAATTTGAAAGAGTGGACGCTTTTACGATACAGATACTTTTACTGAGACTATTTTCTATACCACCCTTGACTTGTCACATAAATACTGGAATCTATAAGAACATAAAGTGAACAAACTCGATTACAGGGCCGTTTAATGCCAGCTCAGCGTGCTGTTTTTGACGATCTAAGACGCTCTATCGCTCGGATTGGGCGCGAGGGGCATATTTTTTTACCTGCTAAACAGCACGCTAGGATTTCAACCGGACATGCCATCGTTGATTCGGCATTGGGCGGAGGATTAATGCGGGGAGCGCTGCATGATATCCTGCCTGTCAACCCACAAGATGGCGCTGCAGCAAGCGGCTTTGCATTGGGGCTTGTGGCACTGTTTTCTTGCCAAAAAACCAATTGGGTCTGGGTACGGCAGGGCATGGCCGGGAAGGAAGCTGGAGAACCCTATGGACCGGGACTTGCTGCATTCGGTCTGGATCCTAATCGTCTCATATTGGTCATGACAGGAGATATACGCGAAGCACTGCGTGCCACTGAAGAGTCTGTGCGCTGTTCGGCACTTTCATGCGTCCTCTTTGAGCCATGGGGTGATCCGAAGGCTCTCGACCTGACTGCAACACGACGCCTCATATTGGCTGCCGAGGCATCAAACGTAGCATTAATTACGCTCCGTAGTGGCGGGCATGTAGCACTTGGGTCTGCCCGCACGCGCTGGGCAATTTCGGCAGCATCAAGCAACCCGGAGCAGGGTGCTACCGGCATGAACGCCGGAATCGGAAATCCTATTTTCAAAGTGGCCCTAACCTTGAACAGACAGGCCGGAGCGGGTGAGCCCGATGGCCAATGGATAATGGAGTGGAACCATGCAAAGCGTATCTTCAAACCCGCAGCGCTTTCTGTCGCTCGTCCTACCGAGGCTATCAACCGATCGGTTACATCGCCGCGCACGACAAGCAAACCCCTATCAGGCGCACTGCGTAACGTCGGATGACATGCCACTGGTGGTTGTAGGTAAGATCAAAGGCACTAACGTAATCGAGGCACTTGATGCCTTAGCAAATCGCGCCGGATTAAGTTTAGGTATGACATTGGCTACGGCGCGCGCCTTGCACCCCACACTACTCGTGGCTGAAAGCGACACTGAAGCTGATCGTGCAACGCTCGAACATATCGCCGACTGGTGCGAGCGTTACACGCCATGTATCGGACTACTGCAAAATAACGGATTAGTGCTAGATATTACGGGTGCAAGCCATCTTGTCGGTGGTGAGGTAGCATTGCTTGCTGATATCAAAACCCGCCTTGCTGCGCAGGGCTTTATAACATGCGCCGCCATTGCCGGAACGGCTGAGGCGGCGCGCGCTATCGCCAGTTTTGGTGACAGCGGGATTGTAGAACCTGGAATGGAGCCTCAACGAGTAGCACAGCTTCCTCTCGCCGCTCTTGGCATCAGTGAAAGTCTCGTTCTCTCCTTATCCAGACTCGGGATGAAACGGATTGAGGATGTAGCACGCCAGCCGCGTGCACCGCTGGCAGCGCGTTTCGGACGCGACCTTCTGATCAAGCTTGATCGTGTGCAAGGGTATATAATTGGGCCAATTTCATCCCGGAGACCGGTGCCAACCTATATTGCCGAACGAAACTTCGCCGAACCCATAGGCCACGATGACGATATTCACCGCTCCATTCTGACTCTTGCTGCAGATCTAGCGCGGCTTCTCGAAAAGCACGGTGAAGGCGGACGCTGCTATGAACTCACATTTTTCCGTACTGATGGCGCAGTACGTCGCCTTACTGTTGAAACAGCGCGTCCTCTACGTGATCCAAAGGGTGTTATGCGGCTATTTCAGGAAAAGCTTGATACATTATCAGACCCTCTAGACCCAGGCTTTGGCTTTGATGTGATCCGTCTCTCAGCCACAAAGACAGAGCGACAGGATATTGTCGAACCTGGGTTCGATGGACGTGATGGTATAGAGGAAGAATTAAGCGCACTGATAGACCGCCTATGTGCCCGCTTTGGGGCCAACCGTGTCATGCGCCTCATGCCACGCAATACCCACATACCTGAACGTGCTATGCAGCGAATACCTGCCCAACACGGCAATGCAGCATTGACTATAGATTGGGATGAGGTGCTGGCGCCCGAAGAGACACCTACACGTCCAATCCGGCTCATTGAGCCACCAGAACCCGTCGACGTTATTGCCGAGATTCCCGATAGTGCGCCCATCCGATTTAGATGGCGACGCGTTTTTCATGCTGTTGTCAAAGCTGAAGGCCCGGAACGGATTGCGCCAGAGTGGTGGCGTGGTGAACAGGATATGATGACACGCGATTATTTTCGTCTAGAGGATGAAGAAGGTCGCAGATTTTGGGTATATCGGGAAGGCCTCTTTGGGCGTGAAACCACAATGCCGAAATGGTTCATGCATGGATTGTTCGGGTGACCACCCCTTATGCCGAGCTCGCCACAACAACAAATTTCTCCTTTTTGCGCGGCGCATCACATCCGGAAGAATTTATTGCAGAAGCGGCAAAGCTGGATCTGAAAGGAATTGGCATTACCGACAGAAATTCGCTTGCCGGTGTTGTGAGAGCACACGTTGCCCTAAAAGAAATCGGCGCAGGCGCGACAGGGCTTAAACTCGCAGTCGGTTGTCGTCTTGTCTTTGCGGATGAAACGCCCGATATCCTCGCGTATCCTGAAGATCGTGCAGCCTATGGCAGGCTTTCAAAGCTTCTTTCGCTCGGCAAGCGCCGTGCTGAAAAGGGGGCTTGTCTTCTATGTCTAGAGGATCTTCTGGAGCATAAAGAAGGACTTCTTCTTATCTTGATGGCCCCAATAAAACTCACTTCTGGGTTTGAAAGTTTTCTTGCTAGTCTTGCTCCGCTTCTGCGCCGTTCTTTATGGCTTGGCGCAAGCATGCCGCACCATGGATCAGACAAAAAGCGACTTGCGAAACTGTCCGAACTTTCTTCCGCACATCACGTTCCACTGATCGCGATCAACGATGTACTTTATCACATCCCCGAACGTCGTATCATTCAGGATGTGCTCTCGGCCATTCGCGAGCATACGCCTATTGAGAAAATCGGCCGCAAACTCGAGGCAAATGCCGAGCGTCATCTGAAAAGCAGCAAAGAAATGGCGCGTCTCTTCCGGCATGCCCCGGAAGCCGTTTCGGAAACAATACGCTTTCTTGACCGTGCCCGCTTCTCGCTCGATGAGCTACGTTATGAATATCCGGATGAACCGGTGCCAGATGGCAAAACTGCGCAGCAGCATCTTATCGATCTCACATGGGCGGGCGCAGCGAAACGCTATCCGAATGGTATACCAGACGCCATTAAAGCAACCATAGACAAAGAGCTTAATCTGATTGAACAGCTTGATTATGCGCCCTATTTTCTAACTGTTAATGATATTGTCGCGTTTGCACGCTCCCGTGACATTCTCTGTCAGGGGCGCGGTTCTGCAGCTAATTCCACTGTCTGTTTCTGTCTCGGTGTCACCTCTGTTGATCCTGCCGAAATAGACCTTCTGTTTGAACGATTTGTCTCCGCAGAGCGTCGTGAGCCGCCTGACATCGATGTTGATTTTGAACATGAACGCCGCGAAGAGGTGATCCAATGGATTTATAACCGCTATGGCCGTGAACGGGCTGGACTCGCCGCGACTGTTATCAGTTACCGTCCGCGTAGTGCAATCCGTGATGTAGGCAAGGCGCTTGGACTAACGGAAGATGTCACAGCCACACTCGCCAATACAGTCTGGGGATCGTGGGGCAAAGGAATTTCCGATAGCCAAATCCAGCAGGCTGGACATGATGCCACCAATCCCATGATCCGTCGAGCTGTTGCCATTGCTATGGAAATTCAAGGATTTCCTAGGCATCTCTCGCAGCATGTCGGCGGATTCGTTCTAACGCGTGGTCGCCTTGATGAAACCGTACCCATCGGCAATGCAGCTATGGCCGATCGTACTTTTATCGAATGGGACAAAAACGACATTTCCGCGCTCGGCCTGATGAAAGTCGATATTCTAGCTCTCGGCATGCTGACCTGTATCCGCAAGGCGCTTGATCTGATCGTCCAGCATGGTGGAAAACGATACGATCTCGCCACCATCCCGCGGGAGGATCCGGCTGTTTATGCCATGTTACAAAGGGCCGACTCCGTAGGCGTGTTTCAGGTCGAAAGCCGGGCGCAGATGAATATGCTCCCGCGCATAAAACCTGCTACATTTTATGACCTTGTTATCGAAGTAGCGATTGTCAGGCCGGGCCCCATTCAGGGAGACATGGTACACCCGTATTTACGACGCAGGCAGGGAAAGGAAAGTGTACATTTCCCCTCTCCATCTCCTGCTCATGGCCCAGCGGATGAACTCGAGCGTGTACTTGGCAAAACACTCGGCGTTCCCTTGTTTCAGGAACAGGCGATGCGGATTGCCATTGAGGCTGCAAAATTCACACCCGATGAAGCCAACAAACTCCGGCGTGCTATGGCGACTTTCCGGCGTGTCGGGACAATTCATCTGTTTCAGCAAAAAATGATCGATGGCATGGTCCATCGTGGCTATGATCCTGATTTTGCGGCGCGATGCTTCAAGCAGATTGAAGGTTTTGGCGAATACGGATTTCCCGAGAGTCACGCCGCCTCTTTTGCGCTGCTCGTTTATGCTTCAGCTTGGTTGAAATGCCATTATCCCGCTGCATTTGCCGCTGGTCTACTTAATAGCCAACCAATGGGCTTTTATGCTCCTGCGCAAATCGTTCGCGACGCCTCAGACCACCAAGTCGAAATCCGTCCACCTGATATTAACGCCAGCTTCAACGATAATACGCTTGAAGAACGAACCGATGGTCTGCCCGCTCTTCGGCTCGGGTTTCGGCAGATTGATGGCTTTTGTAATGAATGGGCTAATCGCATAGATACTGCGCGCGGTGCGTTCTATCCGAATGTAGAAACACTGCAACGCCGAGCAAAATTGCCCCGCCGCGCCCTAATTTTACTTGCAGAAGCAGATGCCATGCGCTCGCTTGATCTTGATAGGCGCGAAGCAGCATGGGAGGTGCGTCGTCTGCCCGATGCTGAAGCACTTCCCTTATTCGAGGCCGCCAACGCGGACGAGCTTGCCGTAGAACCCCTTGTAACACTCGCTCCCATGCCACTGAGCGAACATGTTGTTGCTGATTATCAGACGCTACACCTATCACTTAAAGGTCATCCTATGCTTTTTCTTCGTGATCTATTTGCCGGGGAGTCCGTTTCATCTTGCATCACTATGGCTAATATCCCGCACGGTCGAAGGGTTCGGACCGCCGGTATTGTTCTGATCCGTCAAAAACCAGGTAGTGCGAAAGGTGTCGTCTTCATGACGATTGAGGATGAAACCGGCATCGCAAACCTGGTTGTCTGGCCAAGTGTAATGAACCGCTTCCGTCGCGTGGTGATGGGCGCTCACCTTGTCTGCGTTGATGCCCGAATCCAAAGATGCCCCGAGGGAATAGTTCATCTCGTTGTTGAAACAATAACCGACCGTACAACAGCTCTGGCACATCTGTCCGGTGAGGCGATGCCGATATCATTGGCACGCGCCGATGAGGTAAAGCGACCCATTCCCGAAGGCCCCCGCAAATACCCACGCGATATACGCATATTACCAAAATCGCGTGATTTTCACTAGCAAACAACCTCGTCTACTTGCTCACACGCAAGGCTGTACCTAAACTAAAGTCCGAAACTCCTGGAGATTTGCTATGCTCACTACCTCTGCAGAAGGCGTCTTTCCTATCGCGCCCACCCCATTCTTGCCGGACGGTCGTGTGGATAATTTCAGCACTGACAGACTGATCGATCATTATCTGCAGGCAGGCGCGGACGGCATCACAATCCTCGGCATTATGGGCGAAGCGCCAAAACTCGATCAGAGCGAAGCAATGGCTTTTGCAGAGCGCTGCATTGTCCGTGCCCAACACCTGCCCTTCATCGTCGGTGTTTCTGCCCCCGGTTTTGCTGCCATGCGTACACTAGCTCGGTCCGTCATGGATAAAGGCGCCGCTGGCGTGATGATCGCACCACCGCCCTCTTTGCGAACAGATGACCAGATTGTCACCTATTATGCACAGGCAGTTGAAGCCATTGGCGCTGATATTCCCTTCGTCATTCAGGATTATCCACTAACCATCGGCGTTATCATGACACCGGGAGTTATACGCCAAATCATCATGGATAACCCCTCCTGCGTTATGCTCAAACACGAAGATTGGCCCGGGTTGGAAAAAATTTCAACACTTCGCAAATACGAAACCGATGGTTCTCTGCGCCATGTCTCGATTCTCACTGGCAACGGTGGCTTATTCCTCGACTTCGAGATGGAACGTGGGGCTGATGGTGCCATGACAGGTTATGCATTTCCAGAATTATTGATCAAGCTTGTCAAGCTCTCAAGAGCCGGAAAACGCGAACAGGCGCATGATCTATTTGATGCTCACTTGCCGCTATTGCGGTACGAGCAGCAACAAGGGATTGGTCTTGCAGTAAGAAAATATACGCTCATGCGTCGGAGTATTCTGACGTCCGATACACAGCGAAAACCATACACAGGACTAACTGCGACTGCAAAAGCGGAAGTTGACTACCTTCTGTCCCGACTAACCCGCCAAGATCCTGTTGCAAAACTGTAATCATCTACCGACGGTAAGGTGCGAACCAACCAAGGCCGTCCCGTGTTCCTGCACGGGGGTTATACTCGCAACCGACAAACCCCGAATAACTCAATCGATCCAACTCCTCGAATATAAACACATCATTAAGTTCTTCTGTCGTCGGCTCATGCCGGGATGGTACGCTTGCAATTTGAACATGGCCAGTGAGCGGCATAAGTTCTCGTAGCGCCATCGTCACATCACCATGGATGATCTGGCGATGATAAACATCAAATTGTAATTTCACATTTGGTAACGCGAGTTCTCCAATTAATGCAGTTGCCATATTGAAATCATTCATGAAATATCGGGGCATGTTTCGTCCATTTATTGGCTCGAGAAGCACGTCGATACCGTACTTGCTGCACTCTCCTGCGGCATAAACAACGTTTTCACGATAGACTTTCGATGCATCGGGCCTGTCAGGCTCCATCAAACCGCTCATCATATGAAGGCGTTTTGCGCCCGTTGCTGAAGCATAGATCAATGCTCTTGCAACTCCGTCGCGAAACTCAATTTCGCGACCCGGTATGGCCGCCAGTCCTCGCTCACCTTTCGTCCAATCCCCGGGTGGCATATTGAACAGCGCCTGAGTCAATCCATGAACCTCAAGACGTCGCGCAATTTTATCGGGATCAAAATCGTAGGGAAACAAGTATTCAACTGCCTGAAATCCGGCATCAGCTGCCGCACCGAAACGATCGAGAAACGTCCATTCCGTGAACATCATGGATAGATTGGCTGCAAAACGAAGCATAGATTTCTCCTTAAATCCAAATTAGGAGCGCAAGCGAGAACAGCACGAAACTCGCGGTCCCATTAAACGGCTTACCCTAACAGGAGTGAAAGCATTCGCCTCCGGGAAGATCAACTGAACCACTCGATTTGAGCTTGTCATCAAACTTGGTTGCACTCAAGATGTGAGTGACGAAGTAATATTGATCAGGAAATATCTCATGCGACTCGTGCAATTCACGGATAATGGAGGTCAGCGTCGGGTTGGAGTTCCTTCTCCCGACGGAAGGATACTGACAATTGTTGAGCAGGCGGACTCGACTTACGGGCTCGCTATTGAAGCTATTGGGGCAAATATTGCTCTCGGCACATTGATTGTCTCGCGTCTTGGTACCGAAACCGTCGATTATAACGCCATCATCGATGAAAAGCGTATTCTCCTTCCTATTGATCATCGAGAACCGAGCCGCATTATTGTAACGGGAACAGGCCTAACTCATTTGGGCAGCGCCGATACTCGCGATAAAATGCACAAGACAGTCGCCGAAGCCGATGAGAGTTCGCTGACCGATTCTATGAAGATGTTTCGCGCGGGTCTTGCGGGAGGCAAACCTTCCATCGGGAACGTGGGTACAGAACCAGAGTGGTTTTATAAGGGAACCGGTGCATTTCTCGCCAAACCAGAACAACCACTTATCAGCCCAGCATTTGCCGAAGATGCCGGTGAAGAGCCGGAACTAACTGGGCTTTATGTTATTGGACCAGACGGCACACCGTTCCGTCTTGGTTTTGCAATTGGTAACGAATTCTCTGACCACATCACTGAGCGAAAAAACTATTTGTTGTTGGCACATTCGAAATTACGGCAAAGTTCATTTGGGCCAGAACTATTGCTTGGCGCACCGCCAGCCGATATTCGTGGAACAAGCAGGATCAGGCGTGGTAATGATGTTATATTCGAAAAGCCATTTCTCACAGGCGAAGCAAATATGTCTCACACCATTGCTAATCTTGAGCATCATCACTTCAAATATTCGGGACACCGCGTTCCTGGCGATATTCATATTCATTATTTTGGCACGGCGACACTCTCCTTCGCGGAAGGTATTAGTGCCAAAGCGGGCGATGTTTTCGAGATTGAAGCGACTGGATTCGGTCGCGCGCTTCGAAATTCTCTCAGTTTAGCAAATCCCGAAGGAGTTATCGCTGTTCGTTCCCTCTAACGAAAGCGACCTGGTTTCTTTTTGGACGGCATTTCGAGCCACGCATCTACCACTCATTGCTTTACTCTTTTGACTCGGTTAGGTCATCCCTCATGGAGTTAGCGTCGTTTCAATTCTTACCTGTGCTGCAGATTCTTTGGATTGATCTCCTTCTTTCGGGAGACAATGCAATCATTATTGCCCTGGCGTGTAGGGCTCTACCGCCTCGGCAAAAGCGCATTGGAATGGTTTTAGGTGCTAGTGTTGCAATCGGTCTGCGTTTGGCCTTCACGTTTATTGTGGTCCAACTACTTGAAATCTCGTTCATTAAACTTGTTGGTGGTGCTCTACTCATCTGGATTGCGGTTCGTTTAATCCTTGATGAGAGCAGCAGCGACCACGATACAATCCCCGCGCCCGAGAAACTTTGGCATGCGGTGCGAACCATTGCGATTGCAGATCTTGTGATGAGCCTCGACAACGTTGTGGCAATCGCGGCCGTTGCTGACGGTGATTTTTCTTTAATCGTGTTTGGTGTCCTCTTGTCGATTCCTCTGATTATTGGTGGCTCGACATTATTGCTTGCCCTGATTTCGCGCTACCCGCTGCTTGTTTGGCTAGGGGCCGGCCTCCTCGGTTGGGTTGCTGGAAAAATGGCTGTCAGCGATCCCTGGCTTAGAACGATTACGGCCCAAGAAACGATCAAGGCTGTTGAGCTGCCGGTTTCAATCGCAGGTGTCGTTGTTGTGCTTGTTTTGACCTGGATCATTCGTGGGTCAACTCTGAGAAAACAGGGTCAATCGATCGACTGATAATTTAAGGGCTCGGTTGATCTGTATCAGCGACCTGAGAGTTCTGATCGTCCACTCTCCCCCTTCCCGATGGCAAGAAAGGGAGTTTAAGACATGAATACAAACATGGGGCCTATTGACCGTGCCGTTAGGGTCGTTCTCGGGTTGATTTTGATTGCATTTGCAATCCCGATTGGTGTTCCGGCGACGGAGTGGGGCTGGATCGGATGGATCGGAATTGTACCAATCCTCACGGCGCTTGTCGGATTTTGTCCGCTATATGCTTTGTTGGGAACTTCAACGTCCGAGCAAAAACGGGCCATGTGAGTTTAGAAGTTAACTGTCCCGCGACAAAACAGACGCGGGACAGTAGTTTTCTGCGACAAATCAAAATGTCTTAGCGCCTCGGGTTAGCGTAAAGTATGAATATAGAGAAGTCGTCCCACAGATATAAAGTCTGCTTCGATGGCGGCCCCCAAAACAAACATTAGCTACAATTTCTGGAACATTAACTTTCGCGATCATGGTGCCATCCGGATCGTAAACATGCACACCATCGCCCGCGGAAGTCCAAATACGGCCATCTTCGTCCACGCGAAATCCGTCAAAAAGACCATTTGTACAGGTTGCAAACAGCTTACCATTCTTGAGTTTGGCACCATCAACATCGAACACACGCATATGCCGTGGGCCATTTTCAACATGAGTTGCGCCTGTATCAACGATGTAGAGCTTTTTTTCATCTGGCGAAAAAGCGAGACCGTTTGGCCTGACAAAATCAGTTGCTACCTGCGTTATTACTCCGGTTTTGCCATCAATACGGTAAACGTGGCATCCGCCAATTTCACTTTCGGCGCGCTCGCCTTCATAGTCCCAATCAATTCCATAAGCGGGATCGGTAAACCAAATAGACCCATCGGACTTTACAACGGCATCGTTGGGCGAATTAAAACGTTTGCCTTCAAAACGATCAGCGAGAATGGTGATGGATCCATCAATCTCAGTTCTTGATACTCGTCGCCCGAGATGTTCGCAGCTGATTAACCGCCCTTGCCGATCAACGGTATGACCGTTTGTATTATTGGAAGGCGACCGGAACACAGACACGTTTCCGTCCGTCTCATCATAACGCATAATTCGATTATTCGGTATATCGGACCAGATCAGATAGCGCCCGGCCGGAAAATATGCGGGACCTTCAGCCCAACGGCAACCGACATAAAGACGCTCCAACTTGGCCGTACCATTGAACAATCCCGCTGCACGCTTATCGAGCACTTCAAAGGGTGTCGGAAGAATATCATCATATGGTCCACTCATTCGCATTCTCCTCGGTTTCGCTCTTGAACTCAATATCTGGTTTACCTCAATTGTCCTAGACACTGGCAGTCAAACCACCATCAACCATCAAAATGTGGCCATTCACAAAATTTGAAGCGCTGGACGACAGAAAGATTGCAGCTCCCACTAATTCTTCGACATCACCCCAACGGCCCGCAGGCGTCCGATTGCAAAGCCAATCACAGAAGTCCTTGTTCTCCAACAACGCTTTATTGAGCTCGGTCACAAAATAACCTGGTGCAATCGCGTTTACCTGAATGCCATGTCTGGCCCATTCGGCACATAAGCCCTTCGTCATCATCTTAACGGCACCCTTCGTTGATGTGTAGGGTACGATCGTCGGCCGTCCAAGTTCACTTTGGACCGAGCCAATATTGACAATCTTTCCGCGTTTACGAGGAATCATCCGTTGTCCAACTGAACGTGCAACAAAGAAAACGCTATTGACATTCGTCTTGAAAATCTCGTGCCATGCCTCGTCTGTGAATTCTACCGCGGCACCGCGATGTTGTTTTCCGGCGTTATTGATCAGAATATCAATCGGACCTATGTTCTCTTCAACTGCGGATACAGCACTTTCAACCGCCTGCGAGTCAGATACGTCAAAGGCTGAAATAGATATGGCCAAACCCTCATCGATCAGGCCTTTCGCTGAAGCATTTAACTTGTTGATATCCCGTCCATTCAGAACGACATGCGCTCCCGCGCGGGCTAGACCCGTTGCCATTGCAAGGCCGAGGCCTTGACTCGATCCGGTGACAAGAGCCAGACGTCCGGAAAGGTCAAATAAAGTCAATGACATGAGCTTTGATCTTCTGAGTTTGAAACGTGATGATATCGTAGCTTGATCTAGAAATTCATAACCTGCAAGTATCGCCCTGTTCATCTTGTGGCGGCACATTCCTGACGGGTTTTATAAATGCAACAACCAGACAAATGAGATAGCGGAAACTGGATGGTGACAGACATTGATACCATTATTATCGGAGCGGGCGTGGTGGGCCTTGCGGCTGCGCGTGCGGTTGCGCTCTCCGGACGCTCCGTGATCGTGATTGAAGCTACCGAAGCCATTGGAACAGAAACATCGTCTCGCAATAGCGAGGTGATTCATGCAGGTCTGTATTATCCGGAGGGAAGCCTCAAAGCCCAACTCTGTGTTGCAGGTCGAAAGCTACTTTATGGCTTCTGCGACGATCACCATGTTCCCTATCGTCGCTGTGGAAAGTTAATCGTCGCTAACGACTCTTCTGAACTATCGACGATCGAAGGTGTTCATCAAAAGGGCTTGGTGAACGGAGTTGAGGAGCTTGTCGTTATCTCTGGAGAGCTTGCTCAACGCATGGAGCCAGCACTATCTTGTATTGCTGCACTGCACTCGCCTTCAACCGGGATTCTCGATAGCCACGCCTTCATGCTCGCTCTTCAGGGAGATGCCGAAGATCATGGAGCAATGATTGCCTTCAATACTCCGTTTCAATTCGCTGATGTCGGCGGCAACGCTATTTCGGTTCAAACTGGAGGTGCAGACCCGATGCGCCTCAATTGCGGATCACTAATCAATTGCGCTGGCCTACATGCGTCGACAGCGGCCCAATCAATGATCGGACTTGATCGTGCCTTCGTGCCACAGACACGATATGCGAAAGGGAATTACTTCAATTTGATCGGCAGAGCACCTTTCAGCAGATTGATTTATCCAGTTCCTCACACGCATGGTCTCGGCGTCCATTTAACACTTGATCTTGCAGGACAAGCACGTTTCGGACCAGATGTTGAATGGATTGATTCCATCGAATACGATGTTGATTCCAAACGCGCCAAAGGGTTTGACGCTGCTATTCGTCGTTATTGGCCCGGGTTACCCGATAATGCACTTTTTCCAGGCTATTCAGGCATTCGCCCTAAAATCTCTGGGCCTCATGATCCGGCTCCGGATTTCAGGATTGATGGTCCGGAAATTCATGGCGTGAAAGGTCTCGTCAATCTGTTCGGAATTGAAAGCCCGGGACTAACAGCCTCGCTTGCCATCGCGGACGAAATTATTACACGGATTGATGTTTAAGCCGTCAGATCGAGGGTTCTTGCAATTGTGATACTCTCAATCTAAAAGCAATTTGTTGCATTGCAACATAAGCTAATGCGGAGGATGAAAATTGAAACAACTTCAATCGCTTGTATGTCTTTTTTTAACTCTAGGCCTTCTCACCGGAAGCGTTGCGTTTGCGTCTGCCGCCCCTCGAAATGATGTAATTATAGGCGTCCGGCTTGAGCCTCCCCACCTTGATCCGACCGCGGGAGCGGCGGCTGCGATTGGTGAGGTTGGTTATGCAAATATTTTTGAGGGACTCACGCGGATTGATCGTAACGGCGAGGTGAAGCCCGCACTTGCTTCATCATGGGATATATCACCGGACGGAAAAAATTACGTGTTTTATCTCAGAAAAGGTGCTTTATTTCATGATGGAACCCCGTTTTCGGCTGAATCCGTCAAATTTTCGTTCGATCGTGCCCGTGGTGATGCGAGTGTGAACCCTCAAAAGGTGCTTTTTGAACCGATCGAGTCCATCGAGGTTAACGATCCGGCGACGCTCACCATCAGACTAAAGCGGCCAACTGGGGCGTTTTTGTTTAATCTTGGATGGCCTGCCGCTGTCATTGTTTCGGCTGTAAGTGCCGAGAATAACAAGACAAATCCGATTGGTACGGGGCCGTTTATCTTCAAGAACTGGATTCGGGGTGCGAGTGTCGAGCTCCAGCGCAATCCGGCTTATTGGGGAAAACCTGTTGCACTCGAGCGGGCTACCATCAAATTTATTGCTGATTCTTCAGCAGCTTACACGTCTTTGATGGCGGGGGATATCGATGCTTTCCCGATTTACCCGGCGCCCGAGAACCTCGACCAGTTCCGTTCTGATCCAAGATTTAAAGTAGTTATCGGGAATACAGAAGGTAAAACCATTCTTGCGATCAATAATGGCAAGGCACCGCTGAATGATCTTCGGGTTCGTCAAGCATTGGCTTATGCTGTTGATCGAAAGGCGATTATTGATGGTGCGATGTTCGGTATCGGACAACCGATCGGGTCGCATTATTCGCCAACTACCCCAGGTTATATTGATCTGACAGGCCGGTATCCTTATGATCCGGCTCAAGCAAAAAGACTTTTACTTGAAGCAGGGCTTCCTGAAGATTTCAAATTGAAACTTGTTCTACCTCCGCCAGAATATGCACGTCGTGGAGGAGAGATCATTGCGTCTCAGCTGAAACAAGTAGGTATTGATGTAGAAATAATTCCTGTTGAATGGGCTCAATGGTTATCGGATATTTTTAAAGGCCGGAACTATGATCTGACGATTATTTCACATGTAGAGCCATTTGATCTCGATATCTATGCACGAGATGATTATTACTTTGATTATCACAGCCCGGCGTATGAGGCTGTTATAACAGAGCTTTCGGCGACGACTGATCAGAAAAAGC
Source organism: Hyphomicrobiales bacterium (assembly GCA_046092445.1). GTDB lineage: Bacteria > Pseudomonadota > Alphaproteobacteria > Rhizobiales > Beijerinckiaceae > CAIUPE01. Next base: position 35,163 of record JBJTDR010000112.1, read on the forward strand.
GCCTTGAACTCATTGAAAAGGCTCAGAAAATTCTTTCCGAGGACTGTGTCAATGTGTTCCTTTTCCTCCTGCCGAAGAGTGGCGTCTGGAACGCTAATCTCACGGGATTGTGGGAGAACGTACCCATTCCGGTCAATGATTTGACGGAAATACAGTGGAAAAAATAAGCCATCTGTTCCAGTTAACTGGTACAAACACTGGAACATGCGACCCGATCCGGATCGCATATCGATTGTGTGACCAGTTTGGGCGAAAAATCACTTCTGCTTGACAACAATCGGCATCAACAGGTCCCCCCAATAGCCGCCTTCGGCGTGGTGTCGGGCTGTTCGCTGCAGTTCGACGGACAGTCCGGTTTCAACCGCTTTCATGACCGCCTGGTTCAGCCGGTGTAGATCGTTTGCCAGCATCCGGATGGCGCTCTTCTGGGCATCATCCATTTCGGATGTCATCGTCTCGGTTCGCTCTTTCACATGTGTTCGTGCCATTGAAGCCTCCGTTTGAAAATAGGGCCGCCTATTCGGCTGCCAGTTGATGTCCGCTGAACTGGGCCTTCTCGGTTGACTCACCCATCGCGGTGGTTGACGACTGGCCTCCCGAAATGACGGTTGCCACGAGGTCGAAATATCCCGTGCCGACTTCGCGTTGGTGGCGGGTTGCAGTGTAGCCATCGGCCTCAGAGGCGAACTCCGCCACTTGAAGCTCTGAATAGGCTGCCATGCCGCGATCCTTGTAACCGCGGGCCAATTCGAACATGCCGTGATTGAGGGCGTGGAAGCCGGCAAGGGTTACGAATTGGAACTTGTAGCCCATTGCGCCCAATTCGCGCTGGAATTTGGCGAGTGTCGCTTCGTCCAGCTTGGCCTTCCAGTTGAAAGAGGGCGAGCAATTATAGGCCATCATTTTTCCGGGAAACTTCTTCTGGATCGCTTCAGCAAAAATCTTGGCGTCCTTCAGGTCGGGGTGCGAGGTTTCCCACCAGATCAAATCGGCCAATTCAGCGAAGGCAAGTCCACGCGAGATGCAATGATCAAGACCCGTACCCTCTTTCAACCGATAGAAGCCTTCGGGCGTCCGCGAGTTCTCCTCGATAAACGGGCGGTCACGGGGATCAACATCGGAGGTGATCAGTCGTGCTGACTCGGCGTCGGTCCGGGCGATGATGACGGACGCAACGCCCATCACATCGGCGGCAAGTCTTGCTGCCGAGAGATTGCGCTCATGCGCCGAGGTCGGGATCAGAACCTTCCCGCCGAGATGGCCGCATTTTTTCTCGGACGCAAGCTGGTCCTCGAAATGGATGCCCGCCGCGCCCGCCTCGATATAGGCCTTCATGATTTCATAGGAGTTCAAGGGGCCGCCGAAGCCTGCCTCGGCGTCGGCGACGATTGGCGCAAACCACTCCCGTTTCGCCCCGCCCTCAGAATGCTCGATCTCGTCCGCACGCTTCAAGGTCCGGTTGATCCGGCGGCACAATTCAGGGCCGGCATTGGCAGGATAAAGGGATTGGTCGGGATACATCGCACCAGCTGTATTAGCATCGGCCGCCACCTGCCACCCAGACAGATAAATTGCCTTGAGCCCGGCGCGGACCATTTGCATGGCCTGATTGCCTGTCACTGCACCAAGCGCATTCACGAAGGGTTCGTCTTTCATCAGTTCCCACAGCCGATTGGCACCGCGCTCGGCGAGAGTGTGCGCGATCGAAAAGGATCCGCGCAACCGGAGAACCTCCTCCACCATATGGGTTCGACGTACGCCATCAAAACGGCCTTTGGGGGCATGAGGGACAAGATCGTCAAAAGTGGTTTTGGTCATGTGTATCTCCCATAGCAGTATACGGTATCGTTCACATTATTTTACAAAATCGGTGATCCGATTACTAAAGTTCAAATCTGGTGGAACACCCGATTTTCATAATTTTATCTAGAATTAAAACTTCAAAATACGCTAGATGGACAAATTGATGAAAAAGTCATAATGTATAATTTAATAAAATGTGTTATTGTTAATTTGTAAATTTTTGTATATTTTTGGAATAGGTGAACCATGGTCGAAGCTGGTCGAAAAATTCTCGCGGGCGCGCGTATCCGGCGTCTCCGCCGCGAATTGGGGCTCTCCCAAAGCGGTATGGCGAGTGAGCTTGGCATTTCCACGTCATATCTCAATCTGATGGAGCGCAATCAACGCCCCGTTACAGCGCAGGTTCTGATCCGTTTGGCAGAAGCCTATAATGTCGATCCGCGTTCTTTTGCCCGCGAGGAGGAGACCCGCCTTGCGGCGGAGATGGAGGAGATTTTCTCGGATCCCGTGTTTCGCTCCGTGACCGTTTCAAAAGACGAATTGCGGGAACTGACCACGCTTGCGCCTTCCATCGGCGAAGCGATCCAAAAACTCTACGGTGCCTATGCCGATTTGCGATCATCGGAAAGCGGGGCGGGACCCGCTTCCGACGTTGATCATGACCGGAGCGAGGGGGTCGGCTCTGATAACCCGGTCGACCGGGTCCGTGATCTGATCCAGTCCGCGAACAATCACTTTCCCGAGCTTGAGGAAGCCGCTGAGACTGTCTGGAATGAGGCAGTGCCAAACGGTGAACCTTTTTTTGATACGCTTTGCCAACGCATGAGGGCCAATCACGGGATCAAGGTGCAGATCTTTCCTGTCGAGGTGATGCCTGGCTCAATCCGGCGATTTGATTTTCATCGGCGGCGGCTGATGTTGTCCGAAATGAGTGATCAGGCAGGGCGTAGTTTCCAAGTGGCGTATCAAATCGGATTGACCGAATTCGGGAGCCTGATCGGTTCAATCGCCGACCGTTTCGAGCCGCAGGATGGCCCGGCGAAAGCTCTATTGCGTGTCTCACTCGCAAATTACTTCGCGGCTGCACTCATGATGCCCTATGCAAAATTTCTCGAAGCGGCAGAGAGCGTCGACTATGACACGGATGTTCTCGGAGCGAGATTTCAGGCCAGTTTCGAGCAGGTTGTCCATCGTCTGACAACGCTGGGGCGCTCCGGCGCACGGGGAATACCATTTTTTCTGATCCGGATTGATCAGGCGGGGAATGTCTCGAAGCGGTTTTCCGCTGGGAGCTTTCCGTTTTCGCGATTTGGTGGCACCTGCCCGCTTTGGAATATCCACGAGGCCTTTCAAGTATCGGGCAAAATCCTGACGCAGATTATCGAAATGCCGGACGGCGCCAAATGGTTCTCGATGGCGCGCCAAACCCGGCGTGCATCAACCGGTTGGGGTGAAGCTGAAAGCCAATTCGTCATCGGACTTGGCTGCGAACTCAAATATGCGCACCGCCTGATTTACGCCCGCGGCATCGATCTCAAATCGCCTGTCACAACGCCAATCGGCGTCAATTGCCGCCTATGCGAACGGCCAAATTGTGCGCAACGCGCGGCACCGCCCATGAAGCGCCGTTTACGCATCGACGAGGCAGTGCGCAACATCTCGCCCTTCAGCTTCGGGGATTAGGTTGAGAAGGCTTCAATCAGTCGCTTGAGGCCGCCACAAGCGCAGTGTGAGGGCGTTGCCAACGACGCTGACGCTTGAAAGCGCCATTGCCGCTCCGGCGAATACGGGTGACAGCACGCCCATAGCGGCGAGCGGTATCCCGATCACATTATAGGCGAAAGCCCAGAACAGGCCCGTGCGGATTGTCATCACGACCCGTTTTGACAAGCGGATCGCATCGGATACCATTCGCGGATCGCTGCGCATCAAGGTTATTCCGGCGGTCTCGATTGCGACAGCCGTGCCCGACCCCATCGCCATCCCTACATCAGCCGCTGCCAGCGCCGGGGCATCATTCACACCATCGCCGACCATGGCGATGATGCCGCCCTGTTCTTTGAGTGTCGCAATGGTTGACGCCTTTTCCGCCGGTTTGATTTCCGCAAAGACGCTCTCAATGCCGATATCGCGCGCGATTTGATCCGCGGCGCCTTGCCCGTCGCCCGTCAGCATTACCGGCGTGATCCCCATCGCTTTCAATGCGGCAACCGCGGAACGGGCGGTATCCTTGGCGACGTCCGAGAACGCGATGATAGCCAGTACCTTGCCGGTACCGCGATCAGCCAGCCAACTGACGCCGCGCCCTTCGGACGCAAAGGAGTCTGCTTTCGGTAAAAGATCGCCGGTCGCAATTTTGAGCACTTCAACGCAGGCTCTGTTACCGAACACAACTGATTGGCCGTCAATGGTTCCGGTGATGCCACCGACGATTGTTTTAAAATCGGCAACCGAATTTTCAGCGGTGACGCCACGGCGTTCGGTCTCTTGCCTGATCGCCTTTGCGAGAGGATGCTCGCTGCCTGCCTCAAGCGCAGCAGCAAGCCAGATTGCCTGATCGGGCGTCATCGCGGCACTTGTTTCAACGGCGGTTACGACTGGGTGGCCGGTTGTCAGCGTCCCCGTCTTGTCAAAAACGACCTTTGTGACGCCTGCGGCGCGCTCCAACGCTGCGGCATCGCGCACCAGAATGCCAAACCGGGCGGCAATACCTGTGCCTGCGAGAATGGCTGTCGGCGTTGCGAGCCCCAGTGCGCAGGGACAGGCAATCACAAGCACCGAACCCGCGTTGATCAGCGCTTGTTCCGCGCCTTTATCAACAAAGACCCCGCCAAAAAACGTCAGAACGGCGATAGTCAGGACGATTGGAACGAAAACGGCGCTGATCCGGTCAACCAGTTTCTGGACCGGCGCTTTCGACGCCTGGGCGCTCTCGACAAGGCGAATGATGCGGGCGAGCGTGGTTTCTGCGCCAATAGAGCGCGTTTCAACAATCAAGAGACCATCAAGATTGACTGTGCCGCCGATGACCGCATCGCCTTTGACGCGGGAAACGGGCAGGCTCTCTCCCGTCACCATGGACTCGTCAACGCTCGCAGTGCCTTCAACAATGATACCGTCGACCGGGATTGTCTCGCCGGAACGCACCATCACCATATCGCCGACCCTGACCGCGTCGAGGGCGACCATTGTTTCAACGCCATCCCGAACGCGTCTGGCCTCCGACGGGCTGAGCCGTCCCAGCGCGGCAATTGCCGATGTCGTTTCGGACGTGGCGCGCTCTTCAAGCCATTTGCCGAGCAAGACGAAGGCAATCACAACAGATGCCGACTCGAACTGGAGATGGATCGTGTGATGCTCAAGGTCGGAGATTTGCCAGATGTACAGGCTAAGGCCGTAGGCTGCAGTCGTCCCGAGTGCGACCAGAAGATCCATCGTCGCCACGCCGGAATGCAGCGCCTTCCATGAAGCGACATAGAAACGCCATCCGAGACCGAACTGGACCAAGGTTGCGAGCGCAAATTGTGCCGCTGGCGGCGGCATCAGATCGAGGCCGAACGCCATGCCCGCCATGCCGAACAGAAACGGGGACACAAGCACCATGGCCATTATTGCCAAAGCGAGCGCCTTGGACGCACGTTTTTGCGCTCTTTCAGTGGTTTGGCGCATGCCTGCACCCTGAACGACAAGGGTGGCGCCGTAGCCGACATCATCGACGGCTAGGATCAGATCGGCCGCTTTCACCGAGGATTCTGTCACCTCGACCCGCGCCGTTTTGGTTGCGAGATTGACATCAGCTTTCAGGACGCCGGCGACGGACCCCAGAGCTTTTTCAACCCGGCTGACGCAGGAGGCGCACGTCATGCCGTCAATATTGAGGTCGATCATTTCGTGATGGGGCATAGAGACAGTCTTTCCGAGTATTCCAGCGGCGCCGTGCCCGCGGATGCAGTGGCTCTCCCGTCAAACCGGGGACTACCAAGATATGGCGCTGAAGAGGGCTCATTTCCAGTTGCGATGGCGGTTTAAGTTGCCGGCCTGCCGCTTTTACTTGCCGCTTCGAACCGGTAGCGCTAAACAGCCTCATGCACTTCGTAAATACACCGATCTCATCGGACATCATCGAGACATTGCCTGGACTGCTGACCAGCGTTCGCGAACTTGCGCTGGAAGCAGGCAACATTGCGCTGTCTTTTTTCAGATCAGGCGACCAGACAAGCGCGGCGATCCGGTACAAGGATGGCGGCTCGCCTGTGACCGATGCCGACTTCGCCGTCGACCATTTTCTGAGGGAAAAGCTTCGTGCGCTGGCGCCGTCATTTGGCTGGTTATCCGAGGAGACAGAGGATGATCCCATCCGGTTGAAATACCGCCATGTATGGATCGTCGACCCAATTGACGGCACACGATCATTCGCCAAGGGTGACCAGGATTGGACCATTGCGATCGGGGTTGTGGATCAGGGCCGCCCTGTTCTGGGTGTCGTTCACGCACCGGTGACGCGGGAAACCTTTGATGCCGGGAGTGGCTTGGGTGCGCGATTGAACGGCGTGACGATCAGAGCGAGGAAATGCACGTCCCTTCGGAACGCCCGGATTGCCGGTCCACGCCGCATGATTGATCAACTGCACGAGCACCACGGTCCGTTCGAGCGCGCGGCGCGTATCCATTCACTTGCCTTCCGGATTGCACGCGTTGCCGACGGTATCATCGACGGAGGGATCGCGGATGAGGGCGCGCATGACTGGGATATCGCGGCGGCTCACGCAATCCTCAACGAGGCAGGGGGCGAATTACTTTCGGTCGGCGGCATTGCCCCTACCTACAACAAACCATCGACCGTCCACGGGATGATCGCGGCAGGCCATCGCCCAATTGCCGAAGCATTGGCAGCAGCTCTTGGCACGAACACCGCTGCGGCAACTGCTTTCTCTTAGAAGCTACTGCGTATGCCTTTTCAAGCAGGGGAGGACTGTTTTCATGTTTTCAGCGAAGAAGCAACTGCCTCATCTGGTGTTCGGTGGCGAGCTGGTCGATCTGGAACGTTCGGAATTTGTGGACCTCGCCAAGCTTGATCTCGTGGGGGTTTATCCGGATTACGAATCGGCGCGGGCAGTCTGGAAAGCGAAGGCGCAGGCCACGGTCGATAATGCCCATATGCGGTATTATATCGTTCATCTGCATCGCCTGCTGGATCCCGAAGCGCCGGGCAGCCGCTGAACCTATGTTGGAAATTTTACACGCATGCTGAAACGATTTCTTCGACATGGCGCCGTGCAGGCTGGTATTGGCTGGCTATTATCGCTTTATCTGCGGTTTGTGCGGGTAACCAATCGTCTGGAATTCGATCCGCCGGATTTCTACGCCAAATTGGATCGCGACGGGGCCGGCATTTTTGCTTTGTGGCATGGCCAGAATTTCATGCTGCCTCTGGCGCATCGCCGGGGGTTGCGTTTCGCCGTCCTGATCTCGCGGCATGGTGATGCCGGCGTAGTTGCCGCTGCTTCCGTTGCGATGGGATTGGAACCGATTCGCGCATCGGGGGGCGGCAGGAAGCAAGTTGACAAAAAGGGCGGAGCGGCTGGCCTGAGAGCAATGCTGACCGCGCTGAAAGAGGGGGCTTCGGTTGTGCTCACGCCGGATGTGCCGAAAGTGGCACGTATTGCCGGCCCGGGCATTATCGCGCTCGCCAAGTTGTCCTGTCGACCCATCTACCCGATTGTCGTTGCCACAAGTCGACGCATTGACCTCAAGAATTGGGATCGAACGCCGATTTGCCTCCCTTTCGGGCGTGGAATTGTGATGCTTGGCGATGCAATCCATGTTGCACGCGATGCGGATGAAGCTGCCCTTGAAACTGCCCGTTTGCTGCTTCAGACCCGCCTTGACGAGGTGCATCGTCGTGCCTACGCTTATCTTGGGATTGCCGATCCAGGCACCACAGCAAGGAGTAGGCGCGCATGAAAACACTGCCGCTTGGTCTTCGCCTTTATCGTGGCGTTTCGGGTGGGTTTGAGCTGTTCGCCCGTCCATTTTTGATCCATCGGGCAAGAAGGGGCAAGGAAGAGCGTACAAGGCTCGGCGAAAGACGTGGTGAGTCAACGCGGGGACGCCCCGCGGGTCATCTTGTCTGGCTTCACGGCGCGAGCGTTGGTGAAGTTCTCTCGCTTTTGCCCCTTGTCGAGGCGCTGACAAAGCAGGACGTGTCCGTCGTCGTCACCTCAGGAACGGTGACATCGGCCCAGATCCTCGAACATCGTCTACCGCCTGGTGCTCTACATCAATTTGTTCCGCTCGATTTGCCGCGCTATGCCGACCGCTTTCTGCGGCATTGGCGTCCTGACCTGATCCTGTTCGCCGAGTCGGAGCTGTGGCCAAATCTTCTGCTGGAAGCGAAGCGTAAAGAAATACCGATCCTGCTGGCCAATGCAAGAATGTCCGAACGGAGTTTCCGGCGATGGGGGCATTTCGGGCGGATTGCTAAGCATGTACTGTCCCTTTTTGATGTCTGCCTTGCGCAGACTCCGGGGGATGCGGATAGACTGTTGCGTCTGGGCGCGCCACGTGTCTCGGTGTCGGGTAATCTGAAATTCGACAGCAGTGCCCCTCCGGTATCGCCTCTGAAACTCTCCGCTCTGAAGGCGCTGGTCGGATCCCGTCCTGTCTGGCTTGGCGCCTCGACACACAAGGGGGAAGATGAGGCCGTATTGTCGGCCCACGCCAAGCTCTCAGTTTATTTTCCTGATCTCCTCACATTGATTGCCCCCCGCCATCCGGAGCGCGGCAAAGCTATTTCAGCCCTTGCCACACGCGCCGGTTTGCGCACGGCGCTCCGCTCTTCCGGACTCGTGCCTGACAGCGCGACCGATGTCTATATTGCAGACACAATCGGTGAGCTCGGTCTATTTTTTCGGCTTGCGCCGATTGTTTTCATGGGTGGCTCGCTCATTCCACATGGCGGCCAAAACCCGATCGAACCGGTCAAACTCGGTGCCGCTGTCCTCCACGGGCTACATGTAGAGAACTTTGCAGATATTTATGCTGTACTCGGAAAATCGGGCGGTGCAATTTCGATTCCGGAACCGGACATGCTTGCTCAAACTGTCGGGCATCTGATTGACCATCCTGCTCAGATCCGTCAGATGGCGAGGGCTGCAGGCGGGGCGATCGGCGAGTTCGGTGGTGCTGTCGAAAAAACAATGGCAGCAATTGCTCCGTTTCTGGTTCGAATGCATCTCGATACGCGGCAATAGGCTCCGAGTTGGCGAGGTTTCATTGATGCGCGCGCCGTCATTTTGGTGGAAACCTCCCGGCCTGGTCTCGACTCTGCTGACACCGCTTGCGTCGATCTACGGCGCTATAGCCCGAGCCCGCCTGAGAAAACAGGGGCGGAAGGCTGAAATACCCGTCATTTGCGTTGGTAATCTCGTGGCTGGGGGCGCGGGTAAAACACCGGCTGCGGTGTTTGTGGCGCAATGGCTTTTGCGTTCGGGTCGGCGTCCGGTCTTTGTTTCGCGGGGGTATGGCGGGCGATTGAAGGGGCCTATCCAAGTTGACACTGCGCGTCACACATCCAGCGATTGCGGGGACGAACCGCTTCTCCTGGCCAAGATTGCGCCTGTGATTGTTTCGCAAGATCGCGTTTCGGGGGCGTCAATGGCAGCCCGTCTCGGCGATTGCATCGTGATGGATGACGGACTGCAAAATCCCGCGCTGCTCAAGGATTTTTCGATTGCCGTGATTGATGCCGCGGCCGGTATTGGCAATGGGAATTGTCTGCCCGCAGGACCATTAAGGGCTCCTCTCGCCGCACAATGGCCGTTGATTGATGCCGTCCTTCTGGTCGGAGGCGGCGGGGTGTATCCGGATAATCTATCGGTTCCCGAGGACATTCCTGTTTTCAACGGACATCTCGAACCGGATCCGCAACAAAAATCGCGTTTGAACAGACTTTCCGTTTTTGCGTTTGCGGGTATTGGTCGACCGTCAAAATTTTTTGCAACACTCGCCGATTGCGGTGCCGTGATCGAGGAGCGACGGGAATTCCCCGATCACCATCCCTATTTAGAAGCTGAACTCTCGGAAATTCTTGCCGTTTGTCGGGCGAAACACTGGGCGGCAGTGACAACGGCAAAGGATTTCATCCGGATTCAGGGGGCATTTCCGGTGAAAGCCGAGCAGATTCATGTGCTTGATGTGTCAATTGTCGTCGACAACGCCCGTCAACTCGCGGACTTCATCAGTCAAAAACTCGATTTCAAACTTTCGGCGTGACCGTGACCCTTTTCAGTACGGCTTCCCGGGTGGCATAGGCTTCCTGATGCTCGACGCTCCAATACCGGAGTTCTTCGAGCGGAATGACCTCTCCCGTTACACCACACCGTACGAAGGTGCCTGGTCGAATAACCCGAATGTCACCATCAAGATATTCCAACTTGGCCTCGGCAGGGAGCATCTGGCTCTTTTCAAAACGGTTCATCATTTCCACTACCGACCATCAATACTTTAGAACCAGACTATTTCGGGCAATCTAGCCCTGCGCTATCTGGCAATCAAATAAAACATCAGGTCGCATGGATCAAAATAGACTCTTTTGATCTGCAGCCTTCCCTTTCAAACTCGTCGATGATGGCTTATCCGCCCTGTCACCATCCGCCGTTACCGCGACGCCGCCATCGTGGAAACGGATATCCAGTCTATCGCCCGGCTTGATACCGACGGACTGCCGCACCGGTTTGCCGTTGATATCCATGACAAGCGCGTAGCCCCGCGCCAAGACACCCTGATAGCTCAAGCTGACAAGCAATTGCCCCATCGTTTCCAGTCGCGCATGGCGGCGGTTATTGGTGACATCGAAGGCACGATCACGCCGCTTCAGCACGTCGGCAAGGCCGCCCCGCGCCTGTGCAATCGAGCGTTGCTCCATCCGCAATGACGCGCCACGTGCTGCGGAAAGCCGTTTGCCGAGACCCGTCAATTGTGCGCGGAATCCGGCCATTCGGACATCGGGGGACAGTTTGGCCAAACGGCGCGCCTGCTGGGTGATCCGCCCGCGGTGATACTCGACCGAGCGTTCCATGCCGCGATGAAGTTTTGCTGTTGCGAGATCACATCGCTGCCTCGAAGTGGACACAAGGTCCGCGCCGCTGGGGAGTGCGCGTGCTGTCAAACGCAACTCGGAGACGAGCCGCTCGTGAAGCCGTCTCAACGCGCCAAATTGACGGCGGCCAATATCGCCCACAGTCGCCAAGAGTTCCGACCGGACAGGAACCGCCATTTCTGCGGCGGCGGTTGGTGTCGGTGCGCGCTGATCGGCGGCGTAATCAATCAGCGTCCAATCCGTTTCATGGCCGACCGCCGATATCAGCGGGATCAGGCTTTCGGCCGCTGCCCTGACGACGCTCTCATGGTTGAAGCTCCAGAGATCTTCCAACGAGCCGCCACCTCGCGCGACAATCAGCAAATCGGGTCGCGGAATTGCTCCGTTCTCGGGCAGCGCGTTAAACCCTGAGATGGCGGCGGTGATTTCCTCGCCGCTGCCCTCTCCCTGAACCCGCACCGGCCAAACAAGGACATGGCAGGGAAATCGTTCGGTCAGCCGATGCAGAATATCGCGAATGACCGCTCCGGTAGGCGAGGTGATGACGCCGATGGTTCGGGGCAGAAACGGGATGAGTTGTTTGCGCGCGTCGGCAAAAAGCCCCTCCGCTGCAAGGCGCTGCTTCCGCTGCTCCAATTGCTGGAGAAGGGCACCGACACCGGCAGGCTCCAAGGTTTCGACAATGATTTGATAGCTGGATTTGCCGGCAAAAGTCGTGATTTTTCCGGTGGCAACAACTTCCATCCCGTCTTCGGGACGAAACTTCACACGGCTGAAAACACCCTTCCAGATCACGGCATCGATTTTGGCGGACGCATCCTTGATCGAAAAATAGACGTGCCCGGATCCGTGCGGCCCGCGATACCCTGAAATCTCGCCGCGTAACCGAACATGGCCGAATTGGTCCTCCAAGGTGCGTTTCAAAGCACCTGAAAGCTCACTGACCGACCATTCGGGAATATTCGAGACAAGTTCCTGCTGCATTGTTTCTTTCTAATGTGCGAATCAGGCATTGGGTAGGTCTTCTGCAGGTTGACGTCGGCATGATTATCGACGAACGCCTGAAACCCTTGAAACGGTGGAGCGCGGCATGCGGGCATTACTGATCGGTTCGGGCGGACGTGAACACGCCTTGGCCTGGAAACTGGCCCAAAGCCCGCTGCTCGATCATCTTTTTATCGCGCCGGGCAATCCCGGCACGGCGCAACACGGCACAAATGTGCCGCTGGACGTTGGAAATCATCAGGATATCATCGCCTTCTGCCGACAGGAACATATCGGCTTTGTGATTATCGGTCCTGAGGCACCGCTGGTCGCCGGGATTGTGGATGATCTCGAAGCGGCAGGCATTCAGGCGTTTGGACCCTCGAAAGAAGCGGCGCGGCTTGAAGGCTCGAAAGCATTCACCAAAGAACTCTGCCGCGAAGCCAATATTCCGACGGCAGCGTTTGCCCGCTTCACAGAAGCAGGTGCGGCGAAGGAGTATGTTCGCGGTACAGGCGCACCGATTGTTATCAAGGCGGATGGACTGGCAGCGGGCAAGGGTGTTGTCGTGGCGTCGACTTTGGATGAGGCACTTGCAGCTATCGACATGATTTTTAGTGGCGCTTTCGGAAGTGCAGGCGTCGAAATTGTTGTCGAGGAATGTCTTTTCGGCGAGGAGGCGTCGTTTTTTGCACTTGTCGACGGACATATGGCGGTGCCACTTGCCTCGGCGCAAGATCACAAACGCGTTGGCGACGGCGATACGGGACCGAATACAGGCGGAATGGGTGCCTATTCACCGGCGCCGATTGTGACCGACGCGATCCGGGATCGTGTGATGCAGAAGATGATCCTGCCGACGGTGCACGAGATGAAAAGGCGCGGCACGCCGTTCAAAGGGGTTCTGTTTGCGGGCCTCATGATCACGCCGGACGGGCCGAAACTGATAGAATATAATACGCGTTTCGGGGACCCCGAATGTGAAGTATTGATGCCGCGTCTTCAATCCGACCTGCTTGCCGCCCTCATCGCTACCGTTGAGGGACGGTTGAAGGCGGATGATCTCGTATGGTCGGACGAGGCGGCGCTGGCCGTCATCTATGCCGCGAAGGGGTATCCGGCGGCCCCTGTGACGGGAAGTGTTATTGGAAGTCTGGAAGCGGCAGAGACGCTTGACGATGTGCATGTTTTTCACGCGGGAACGAAACGAGCAGCCGACGGCACGCTTCGCGCATCGGGCGGGCGTGTTCTTGCCGTGACAGCCACGGGTGCAACGCTGCTGGCAGCACATGACCGCGCCTATGCCGCACTTGGAAAGATCGACTGGGCCGACGGATTTTATCGGCATGACATCGGAAACAAGGCGCTCGCTCCTTAAGGCTGCCCCCCTTCCGGCCCTTTCGCATGCGCCGGATATGTGTAACTAAACGGATCAAATCAGCCAGCACGAGATACTTCAGGCAATGCCGACGGACTTTCCCTCAACGCTCGAATTTCGGCCTGCCATTGATGCGGATGGCGCGGGAATTTCCGCAGTCATTGAACGGATTTTCGGAGACTATGAGAATTGCCCGTTCATTGCGGATGAATTCCCGGAATTGCGGGCTCCGGCCACCCATTATGCAAAAAAGGGCGGCCAGCTTTGGACGCTTGAGGAGAAGCAACCCGACCAAACGCGCGTGATTGTCGGTTCGATTGCCGTGGCGGCGACCTATCGGGAAGGTGTGTTCGAACTGTTCAAATTCTACCTTGCCCACCATTTGCGCGGGCAGGAGATTGCGCGCCTCATGTTGGAGCAGGCGTTCAGCTTTGCGCGACAGGCGGGGGCCGGGTCGATGGAACTCTGGACGGATACGCGGTTCAAATCGGGACACAGATTCTACGAGAAGCATGGCTTTATCCGTATTCCCGGGATGCGTGCGCTGCATGACAGCGCGGACACGCTGGAATTCGGCTACCGGATCGCTCTTGCCGATCGGCCTGGCCGATGAAAACGCCGCTTCGCCATGATCTGACAGCCGGGCCTGTTCTGCTTGCCTGTCTCGCGATCGGGTTACTCACGTTAATGGATGGCGTTGCCAAGGAACTTTCCACGCGTCTGTCGACGCTGGATGTCGTGACCATCCGTTATGTCTCGGGGATTTTCTGGGCGGGGCTTCTGGGGCTGATGGTCCGTCCGCCGCTTCCGACGCGGGACATGGTGCGCGCGCATTCCATCCGGGCAATTTTTTTTGCGACGACGAGCTTTCTGTTTTTCTTCGCGCTGTCGACGCTTCCCATCGTCGAGGCGATGGTTTTCACCTATTTGTCGCCGATTTTTATCGCGCTTCTCGGCAGTCTTCTGCTCCACGAGAAGGTGCATCCGTCCACGGCGTTTGCCATTGCCTTGTCATTCGTCGGTGTCATGGTGATTGCTGTCGGGAAGGGGCTCGGAACGCACGGGATTTCGGGTAATATTCTGGGGATTCTCGCGGCGATCGGTTCGGCCGGGACATATGCGCTCTCGCTCGTGCTGCTGCGCGCCCGGACGGGGAGCGATCCGATCACGACGATTGTCGTGCTGCAGAATTTTCTGACCGCGCTGATCATCCTGCCGATCGCGTTTTTCCTTGGCGATCCCGTCGCGGCGATTTTGGCCGAATGGCCATTTGTTCTGATAATGGGCCTGCTCGGGACGGCGGGGCAATTCGCGCTTGCATCGGCGTTACGTGCGGCACCGGCGGCGCGCATCGGGACGGTGGAATTTACAAATATCATCTGGGCGACGCTGATCGGCATTTTCTATTTTGGCGAATGGCCGACCCTTACCGTTTATTCCGGCGCAGCGCTGATCATTCTTGCGTCATTTTTGCTCCTCAAGCGACGAAAGCCGGTTCCCATGGCGGAAACATCGCCGCCATCATAATTTTTCAGGAGCAACTTGACAGAGGCAAAGCCGCTCCCTATTTATCTTGCGCAATGTTGGCACTCATCTTTTTGAGTGCTAACATCTCCCCTTCAACGAGGCACGGCGCGTTGGCGCCAGCTTGAACAAGGATAGCAGATATGAAGTTTCGTCCACTCCACGACCGTGTGGTCGTTCGTCGTCTCGAGTCTGAAGAAAAGACCAAGGGCGGCATCATCATTCCAGACACTGCCAAGGAAAAGCCTCAGGAAGGCGAAATCGTTGCGGTTGGCTCGGGTGCTCGCGACGAGCACGGCAAGTTGGTTCCTCTTGATGTCAAGAAGGGCGACAAGGTCCTTTTCGGCAAGTGGTCAGGTACCGAAGTGAAGATTGATGGCCAGGATCTCCTCATCATGAAGGAATCCGACATTATGGGCATCATCGGCAAGTAAGTCTTTCCGTCTGAGTTTGGTTTCACATTCAAAAAACAGGAGCAGATCATCATGGCTGCTAAGCAAGTTTTCTTCTCATCCGACGCACGCGACAGAATGCTCCGTGGCGTCGACATCCTCGCCAATGCCGTCAAGGTCACGCTTGGTCCAAAAGGCCGTAATGTCGTGATCGAGAAGTCCTTCGGGGCGCCCCGGATTACCAAGGACGGCGTTACTGTCGCCAAGGAAATCGAACTCGAAGACAAGTTCGAGAATATGGGCGCGCAGATGCTGCGTGAAGTTGCCTCTAAGACCAATGACGTCGCAGGCGACGGCACGACGACCGCAACTGTGCTCGCACAGTCGATCGTTCGTGAAGGCGCAAAATACGTTACCGCCGGCATGAACCCGATGGATCTGAAGCGCGGCGTCGATCTCGCCGTTGCCGCTGCCATCAAGGATATCCAGACCCGCGCCAAGAAAGTGAAGTCGTCGGACGAAGTCGCTCAGGTCGGCACGATCTCATCGAATGGCGATGTTTCGATCGGCAAGATGATTGCCAGCGCCATGCAGCGCGTGGGCAATGAAGGCGTGATCACGGTTGAAGAAGCGAAAAGCCTCGAGACCGAGCTTGACGTTGTCGAAGGCATGCAGTTCGACCGCGGTTATCTCTCGCCATACTTCATCACGAATGCGGAAAAGATGGTTGTCGAGCTCGACGATCCCTACATCCTCATTCACGAGAAGAAGCTGTCGTCGCTTCAGGCCATGCTGCCCGTTCTCGAAGCTGTTGTTCAGACCGGCAAGCCGCTTATGATCATCGCGGAAGACGTCGAAGGCGAAGCTCTTGCAACGCTCGTCGTCAACAAGCTGCGTGGCGGCCTCAAGGTTGCTGCCGTCAAGGCTCCGGGCTTTGGCGATCGCCGCAAGGCCATGCTGGAAGACATTGCGATCCTGACATCGGGCGAAATGATTGCCGAAGACCTCGGCATCAAGCTCGAATCAGTGACGCTCCAGATGCTCGGCCGCGCGAAGAAGGTGCGTATCGAGAAGGAAAACACCACGATCATCGACGGCTCGGGCAAGAAGAAGGACATCGAAGCCCGCGTTGGCCAGATCAAGGCTCAGATCGAAGAAACAACCTCCGATTATGACCGCGAGAAGCTTCAGGAACGTCTTGCCAAGCTCGCTGGCGGCGTCGCGGTCATCCGCGTCGGCGGGGCGACGGAAGTCGAAGTGAAGGAAAAGAAGGATCGCGTTGATGACGCGTTGAACGCAACCCGTGCAGCGGTTGAAGAAGGCATCGTCCCAGGCGGCGGTACAGCCCTTCTCCGTGCAAAGGTCGCTGTTGCCAAGCTGAAGTCGGAAAATGCCGACGTGCAGGCCGGCATCAACATCGTGCTCAAAGCGCTCGAAGCTCCGATCCGTCAGATCGTTGAAAACGCTGGTGTCGAAGGCTCCATCGTCGTCAACAAGATCCACGAGAACAAGTCGCAGACCTTCGGTTTCAACGCGCAAACCGAAGAATATGTCGACATGCTCTCCGCTGGTATCGTTGATCCGGCCAAGGTTGTGCGTACAGCCCTGCAGGACGCAGCCTCGGTTGCCGGCTTGCTCATCACGACCGAAGCCATGGTCGCCGAGCTGCCAAAGGATAAGCCTGCCATGCCGATGGGCGGCGGCGGAGGTGGTATGGGCGGTATGGATTTCTAAGAGATCCGGCTTTCCGATCCACGACAGAAAAGGGGCACCCGGAAACGGGTGCCTTTTTGTTTAGGGCGTTGACGATGCTTGGGGAGTCACCTCGAAATCAAACGTAATTCCTGCGCCGGATCCCTCCGATCTTTGAAAGGTCGCGTTTCGCTGCCTGGCAATCGCGTCCATAATCATCATGCCGGTTCCCTCTTTCAGGCTCGCAGGAAAGCCGTCGCCATTGTCCGTCACTGATATATGGCAAATTCCGTTCCTGACGATAACCTCGATTGAAATTCGACCTTTCCGGTGGTCATTGAAAGCATATTTAAAACTGTTGCCGACAGCTTCGCTCACGATCAAACCGACCGATACGGCGACGTCGACGTCCAGCTCGCCTTCAGCTTTCAGTTCGATTTCGACATTACGAGCCACTGCACCATAGACATCCTTCTCCGAATTGATGAGGCCGGTGAGGTAGGTTTTCAAATCGACGCGCTCCAATGCCTTTTGCTCGTGCAGTGTCTGATGTACCTGCCCGACAGCCCTGATCCGCCGGGCAATTTCATCCAACACCGTCTGAACCGCTGGATCTTTACTGCCGTTTGCGCTGAGGCGGACCAACGAGGCGACAGCCTGAAGGCTGTTCTTGATCCGGTGATGAACCTCCTGAAACAGGAGCGAACGTTCGTTGAGGACCCGCTCGAGTGCATGCGACTTCTCGGTAAGATGCACCGTTCGTTCGTCAACACGATGCTCCAACGTTTCATTCACCGTTATCAGGTCGCTGAGAGAACGCTGATCACGGCGAGCATAGAAGATCGCAATTCCGCCCAGAAATATGAAAGCGGAAATCGCTATCACGCTCACCACACCATATTGGACTCCATCGACAAGCCATAATTGCCACACAATTTTGGATTCCGTGCCAATCCTGAGAAAGAGGGGATAATCCGCGATGCGGATGATCGACCAAAGCCGCTCGGAATTAGCATTCCGGACGTTGCTCACTGGCTCGAAGCCAGCATTTTTCATGAGTTGTAGCACGTCAACCTCGACCGGCACTGGAGCTGGCGGGTTTTCAAATCTGCTATCGAGAATGATCAAACCGCTCAGATCGATGATTTGAACGGTTGAGCCGAAATCGCGGGATGACAGTTCTTGGAGGTAGGAATTCAAAATTTTGTAATCGAAGCCAATCTTGATGTCGCCGCCAAAGGAACCATCGGGACGATTGAGCCGCTTGCTGATCAGAATGACAGGAGCACCGGTCACAGCGCTTCGTTCAACGGGTGTGAAGAGCGGGCCTTGTTCACCAGCGGCATGACGGACGAATTCGGTCCTGCCTTTGACCGTGAAGTCTGGCGGGAGATTCCTGACGGATGTCGCAATCACCTTGCCGTTGGCGTCAAAGGCTCCCATTCTCGACATGATGGGGTTAGCTGCCTGAAATGCGAGGAACCGCTCGGTCAAACCGGGCGAATCATCGTACCCCTCGCGAAAGCGCCTCTCGATCGTGGACCCTTCCACCGCGAGAATGGAAGCTCCCATATCGAATACAAGCCGGAGGTGCTGCGAAATCAATCGAGTGGCGTCAGCCGTAGCCGTACGAGCGAGCTCCAACGTCCGATCCCGGGCGCTGAAAACCGATAATCCGAGCCCAACAATGGTCAAAAGGCAGACGCCAATTACGGTAAACGTCAAAACAATGATCCGAACACCCGGCCCGTCGGAATGATTTTTCATCGGATTTACCAATAAAGAAATATGTCGAATTTAACCAAATTAATATTGATATTCTTTTTTAAAAAAGACCGCTCGTCAATGGTAAAAGTTGTAAATGTATTTTCACAAGATTGACTCGATGAATTATACGGAAAATTGAGTTTCGGTCATGCTGCCTTTCAATTGATCATAAATATTTTAGGGTTTACGAGCCAAAAATAATTTGAGCTCGCAATACATGAATTGAGTCAAGGGTAGATAACAGACGAAACGTTTAATTTTTGAAACAATTGCCTCGGTGCCAACTCAAAAACTGGGGACTTGGCCGATCCAACAATCGCGATGGCAAATGCGCACGGCCGCTTTTGTTGATGAATCCCTGCACGCTTTCATAATCGTTCACCTGTCGCGAAATCAGGATATCGAGATCATCCGACAAGCTGATCAAGCCGCGATCAAACATCCAGTGCGCGGTTCCGGACAACGCGATGCCATTGCGGAGGATATCCGGGCCACCATTCTGCACGGGCCGGATATGAGCGGCGTCAACCTCGGCGCGGCCACCTCCATTGATGAATTTCAGCCCTGTTATCGCGCAGCGCTCATCATAGGCCCGAAGAACAATGCGCCTGAACACGCGGTCGCGCACGGCACGGCTCGTGAACATCGCGACACGCTGACGCCCGGTTTCGAGAGGGTAGGGGGCCTGATCCTCGGCAAAACCAGGGAGCAAGTCATTCACGCCAATGCGAGGCAACATCGGGGCTTGCTCATCGAGCCCGCGTTCAATAATCCTCAAAAAATCGGTTGACGATATCGGTCTGACGGCAGATTGGGCGCGGCCTGATATCTTTCCGTGCTCGTTCAACACACCACGCTCGATCGGGCCGCCCTGATCGCTGAATGGAACTGTTTCAGAAAAATCCAGATAGCTGCCTGGCTCGATCAGCGCAAGAAACATGTTTTTGATCGTCGGGTCGGGAATGATCTCTCGAACACGGGCGATAGCAAAATAACCTCGTGAGCCTCTCAACTTTGTCGGCTCAAGATAGACGATCCAGTCATTGACGGACGTCTCGGCACGCCCAAGATATTGACTCGGAAATTGATACTGCTCCGCCGGACTATCGTCATAAATCGAGTCCGGCCGCAGCATGAATACGCAATGGCCCATTGCTTGAATCCGGGTGATTGATCCCTTTGCCGCATGCTGCAAGATTCGCGGATGATTGAAAAGAGGAGTTGATCGCGAGGCAACATCCGGAACAGATCGAGACTTGAAATTGAATTGCAATCAACACAATGGCCAGGCATCACATCATGCAACTGGCGATCCAAAACTGATGGACGCCGGATTTTATCCGGATACCGCCGGGGATTGCTTAGTTTGCTTACTTCACTGCGCCCATGGTAAGGCCGCGCACAAGGTGGCGTGACGCGATAATGGCAAACACCAGCACAGGCACAACGATCAGTGTGGCGGTGGCCATGATCTTCCCGTACGGAACATCATATCCCTCCATGAAGGTGATTGCCATGGCCGGTGCAGTTTTGGCCGCCTTCGGAGCAAGTATATAGGCAAACAGGAGCTCGTTCCACGAGAAGATGAACGAAAATATTGCCGATACCGCGACGCCAGGCATAGCAAGCGGCAGACAGATCGACCGAAAAATGCGCCATTGACCAGCGCCCTCGAGGCTTGCCGCCTCGTCAAGATCATAAGGGATTGACCGGAACTGGTCGGTGCAGATCCAGATGACGATCGGTAGGCAGAAGGTGAGATACATGAGAATGAGCGCAAGATGGGTATCCCTCAGCCCGATCTGTCGGGCGATCAGGAAAACCGGAAACGCGAGCACCACGGGCGAGACGAAGCGGTTGGTGATGAACCAGAACCACAGATCCTTCTTGCCGCGGAACTCGAAGCGGGCAAGCGCAAAGGCCGCAGGGCAGCCGAGCGTAATCGAAAGCGTCGTCGTCGCGACCGCGACAATGATGGAATTGATGAGTGAAACACCCACTCGGTCCTCGAAGAGTACTTCCCAATAGTTTGCCAGGCTCGGCGTGAACATCCACGCTGGCGGTGACTGAAGCGCAACCACCTGCGTCTTCAGACTGGTAGTCACCATCCAGTAGAAGGGGAAGATGCAGAACAGACAGATAAGGCAGAGCAAAAGCGCCTCTCCTGCGCGGCCGCTACCCGGGCGTGGCTGACTGCCGCCTGCCGATGCGTGCGCCATCACCTGACCTCCCGATAGAAGAACCTGATATAGGCACGTGCGAGAAACACCGTAATCACCAGCAGGATGATCGATTGGGCCGATGCCATACCGATGTCGAATTGCCGGTTACCGGTCCGCTCGATCAAGATGGCGATAAACTCGGTCGCGGAGCCCGGCCCGCCGCGCGTCATCGTAAACACCATGTCGAAAAGCTTGAGCGTATCCGCCGTACGGAGAATAAGCACCGCAACGAGTCCGGGGACGAGGAAAGGGAGCTGGATGTAACGCAGAATAGTCCACCATCTACCGGTCTCGAGACGGGCGGCCTCCTCGATCTCCGGTGGAACGTTGGACAGACTGGCCAACAGCACAAGTGCCACGAAAGGTGTCCACTGCCAGATATCCCAGAAAACGACCGTGATATATGCATTCAAGGGATCACCAATCCAGTTGATCGGTTCAATGCCGAAAAAACCAAGAAGCTGGTTGATGACACCATACTTTATATTGAACATGACCTGCGCCAACAGCCCGACCACGGCATAGGTCGTCGCCATTGGAAGAACAAGGGAAAGGCGCGCGACGGACCGCAGCAATCCAAGCCCCGGCTGGTGAAGGAGCAAAGCTATTCCGAGGCCGAGGCCGATTTGAAGAGGAACGGAAACAAGAAACAACGCGGCGGTACGCCCCATCGACTGCCAGAACACCTGATCGGCAAGAACATCAGCATAATTCATCAGACCGACGAATTCCTGCTGATTGGCCTTGGTCAGATTGAAGAAATGCAGGCTTTTCCAAGCGGCGTAGATGAGAGGAGCGATACCGACGGCGGCCAGAGCAAACACCGACGGCCCGAGAAAGGCGATGATCGTCGACGTTTTCACGCGGGCTGTCACGTTCGCTTTCCCAAGGTGGCATTGACGGAAAGCGGCGGGACCCAGAGTCCCGCCGCATCGTTTAGAACGCGATACTCATTGAGCCAGCGGCTTCTTGCCGTCGTAGTATCCGGCCTTCTGGAGAACTTCCTCCATTTTGGTGCCGATCGTCTTCGCACCGTCAGCGACAGACACCTCGCCAAGCATCATCTTGGAACCCCATTCCTGAACAATCTCAGTGATGGTCGGCCACTCGGCAAAGCGCGGGCGGAACTCAGGCACGCCTTCCTTCCAGCTCTCGACAAGCGCGGGGATGAAAGTGAACTTCTTCGCATTCTCGGCATTCTGGTAGACAGATTGGCGAGCAGGCACGCCACCTTTCTCGAGATATGTCTGCGCATTCGCCTTCGACGTCAACCACTGGATCATCAGCCAAGCTGCGGCCTTCTCTTTGTCGTCGGCCTGCGTTGCAACGGCGAGCGAGAACCCTCCCAGTGCCGGCTTACGCCCGGCCGGACCCTTGGGCTCTGGTGCGATCGCAAGGCAGTCACCGATTTTCGATGTCTCCTTGTTGGTGAGGGTCGAGTAGAAGGCCGACCATTCGGTGATCATCGCAACATCGCCCTGAGCGAGCGCGTTAACCGTCTCCGCATGATCATAAGACACGATGCCCTGAGGCATGTACTTCATGAGGTCCTGACGGAAGTTCAGGCCTGCCTGACTCTCGGGCGAATTCAGGTTCGACTTGAAGTCCTTCGTCAGGAACGAGCCGCCGAAAGGCCAGAGCACTCGAGCAAAGCTGTCTGCAGACTGGGTTTCATTCCGCTTCGACTGGAGCGCAAAGGCATATTTACCCCCCTTCGTCAGGGCAGGGCCATATTTGTCCTTCAGGTCAGCCCAGGTTGCAGGCGGCCCGTCGAAGCCTGCATCCTTGAGCATACACTTGTTATAAAACAAAAGGCCCGAATAGTTATCAAAGGGCAGGCCGTAAATCTTGCCGTTCCAGCCGCCGAATGCATTGAGCACCAGCGGAAAGAAGTCGTTCATGTCGAGCGCCGGATCGGCGAGTTTCGGATCCTTGGTGAAAGTATCGACCGGAACGATCCAGCCGTTTTCTGCGAAGTTGCCAATCCAGACGAGATCAATTAGCGCGACGTCGATATCTCCCTGCGCAACGAAGTCACGAACCTGTTCCCCGAGCGCGTTTTCATAGGGCAACGTCGTGATGTTGACCTTGATGCCGGTCTTCGATTCGAACTCGGGCAGCATACCCTTAGCTGCATTGTACCCCGGCCTGTCGAGGAAAACGACGTCTACTGTTGTACCCGAATACGGTTTGGCGGCTTCCTCAAGCGACCAGGCCGCCGCATTCTGAGTGCCGCAAAAAAATCCCAGCGCCATCAGCGCCAGCGCACTCACGCTATTTCTGAATTTCATGATTGTCCTCCCTTTGAGCGATCAAAGCATGTGTTTACAAGTGTATCGCTCGGCATATAAAAGTAGTCGGAAACTCTGGAGTCAACAAGATTCTGGCGCTGAAATATTGGGAGGGAAAACATGGCGCGGGTGAAGCTGTCGAATATCGACAAGTCATACGGCGCACAGCAAGTGATCCATGATGTGACGCTGGAAATCGCTGATGGCGAGTTCACAGTCTTCGTCGGGCCCTCCGGATGCGGGAAGTCCACGCTGCTCCGTTCTATTGCGGGGCTGGAGGCCATCTCGCGCGGCACCATCATGATCGGCGGGGAGGACGTCACCGACAAGGCACCTTCCGAGCGCAACGTTGCCATGGTTTTCCAGTCCTACGCACTCTATCCCCACATGACAGTGCGCGAGAACATGGAATTCGGCATGAAAATCAACAATTTTCCTGTCGATGAACGGAACCGCCGGATTACCGAAGCGGCGCGCATTCTGCAGCTTGACGATTATCTGGACCGTAAGCCGGCCCAGTTGTCCGGCGGCCAGCGTCAGCGCGTCGCGATCGGGCGCGCGATCGTCAAGAACCCCGCCGTATTCCTGTTCGACGAGCCATTGTCCAATCTTGATGCCAAGCTTCGCGTGCAGATGCGCGTCGAACTGGAAGCTCTTCATCGCCAGTTGCGAGCCACCATGATCTACGTTACCCATGATCAGGTTGAGGCGATGACGATGGCGGACAGGATCGTCGTGCTGAATGGCGGCAGGATCGAGCAGGTCGGTTCGCCGATGGAACTCTATCATCATCCGAGGACCGAATTCGTTGCCGGCTTCATCGGTGCGCCTGCAATGAACTTTCTTGATCTCGATGTCCGGCTGCGCGCGAGGATCCCCGAAAGTATGACATCGGCTGCAAGGGTGGGGATCAGGCCGGAGCACATCGTTCTTGCTGCCCCCAGCTCGGGAGATTTTGATGCGTCCGTCAGACTCAAGGAAACTCTGGGCGGAGACGCCTACCTTTACCTGACGCTGGCGGAGGGTAGCTCGCTGACCGTGAGGACCGACGGTGACACACCCATCAGCGCAGGAGAGACGGTAGGCTTGATGCTGCCCCAACACCGTATGCATATCTTCGACTCACAGGGAATTGTCCTTCGCCACGACGGAGGCGGTCATTGAACGCCGCTCAAGAAACGATCGCGCGCGGTATCGCCGGATCGGCTGCCATCGCGGAAATTGCGCTGGCAGCAGGCGGGCTGTCATCGGCACCTCGGATCGTGCACTCGCATTTCAGCGGGAACTCCATCCGACTCGTAGCCGACGAGAACACTTGGACGGCGGCTGGAGCACAGCTGGAAACATGCTTGAGATCAGCGGGAATCAACACCAGCTCCAAGATCCTCGGCGGCAGGCCGAAACCCAAACCCTCGGTTGAACTTGCATCTGGCCTCATCGAATTTCTTGCCGAGGAGGGTGCGGTTCCCGTTGCTGTCGGCTCCGGCGTGATCAGCGATTTGGTCAAATATGTGGCCTTCAAGCTCGGTCGACCCTATCTCTGCGTGGCAACTGCGGCCTCGATGGACGGCTACACATCGGCGGGTGCGCCTTTGTCAGAGAGGGGATTCAAGAAGACCATTCAATGCCGTCCGCCAAAAGCCATCATCGGTGACCTCGATGTCTTGTGTGCAGCCCCGCGTAACATGTCGGGCTGGGGCTACGCGGATCTCGCGGGCAAGATGCCAGCCGGTGCCGACTGGATTCTGGCCGACGGACTCGGCATCGAACCGATTGACGCAATTGCGTGGCCAATGGTTCAGGGGAATCTGCGTGCCTTCATGTCTGAGCCTGAAGGGATTGCGCTCGGAAATCGTCAAGCGATCGAGAATCTGTTCGCCGGTCTCGCTGTCGCCGGCTTCGCAATGGAAGCACACGGATCGTCCCGACCGGCGTCAGGCGCCGACCACCAGATCGCACATCTGTGGGAAATGCAGGAACTGACGTACGGCGGCGAGACCGTAAGCCACGGTGCCTGCGTTGCCATCGGCTCGCTTGCGGTTCTGGAGCTCTATCAATGGTTTCTGCAACAGGACATTGGCAGTCTCGATATTGACGACGCCGTTCGGGGTGCACAGACGTTTCCCGAGAAAGTGAGCAGCATCCGACTGGCCTTCGGTGCATCCGAGATCGCCGAGCGGGCGATCCAGGAGGTTCGCATGAAGCACGTGGAGCAGGATGTACTTCGCGGGAGGCTTGCGCGGCTGGTTCAATGCTGGCCGGTTCTCAGAACCCGCCTTGCAGCTCAACTTATGCCTCCTTCTACTTTTGCAGCAATGCTTGCGGCGGCGGGCGCACCCTCCGCTCCGTCGGACATCGGAATCAGGACGGACGAACTGCGCCGTGCGGTCCTCAATGCGCGATTCCTTCGAAGCCGTTACACCGTCCTCGATGTGCTGGAGGAAACGGGCTTGCTTCACGGTGCTGTAGAAATACTATTCTCTGACAGAGCGGTTATCCGCAACACATCCGGACGCGCCGTGCGATCGACCGATTTCGCGTGAGGGAGCACCGACCAGACATGATAGACTATCGCAAAACGATCGGGCAGGCCGCCGAAGAGATGAAAACGGCGGCGGGCAACGTTGATCCCTCGGAGATCGACCGGCTCGCGAGGGAAATTGCCCGGGCACGGAAAATCGTACTCCATGGTGTGGGGCGCGAGGGGTTGATGATTCGCGCGCTCGCAATGCGACTTTACCATATGGGGCTTGACGCGCACGTGGCGGGAGACATGTCGGCCCCACCCGTCGGCGACGGCGATCTGCTACTTGTCAGTGCAGGTCCGGGCCATTTCTCGACCATCGAAGCTCTGGTGGACGTTGCCACCAAGGCTGGAGCGCGCACGGCCTGCGTAACCGCTCAACGGGACGGCAAGGTACCGCGTGTCTGCCACACCGTTCTCACAATCCCTGCACAGACAATGGCAAATGACATCGGGGCGGCGTCAGCGTCCGTACTTCCGATGGGATCTCTCTTCGAAGGAGCCCAGTATCTGACTTTCGAGGTGCTGATCCTGATGCTGCGAGACCGGCTGAACGTCTCGCCCTCTGCGATGCGCGAGCGCCACACCAATCTCGAGTGATATAGCGATTATGACATCGATCAGCGAAAGATTCTCGATAGCCGGAAGAAAAGCTCTTATCACGGGCGCATCCAAGGGCATCGGCGCGGAAATCTGTCGTGTTTTTGCGGAAGCTGGTGCTGACATCGTGGCCGTCGCGCGTGACCAGAAGGGGCTCCACGAGATTGCGGACGACGTGACTGCGAGGGGTCGCAAGTGCCTGACAATCGAAGCGGATCTCTCGACGGGGGAAGGGCCCATTCGTGCCGCTCAACACGCGCTCGGTGAATGGAGCACGATCGACATACTCGTCAACTCGGCAGGCGTTGCCCTTACGGCTCCTGCTCTGACATTATCGATTGACGATTGGGACACGACCATGGCCGTAAATCTTCGGGCACCATTTCTGATGTCCCAAGCCCTCGCGCCTGCTATGATCAAGCAGCGCTGGGGCAAGATCATCAACATCTCGTCCCAGACCGGCGTAATCGCTCTCGATGATCATTCTGCCTATGCATCTTCGAAAGGCGGGTTGAATGCCCTGACGAAGTCGCTCTGCGTGGAGTGGGCGAAATACAACATCCAGGTCAATGCGATCTGCCCGACGGTCATCTTGACACCGATGGGACGGGCGATCTGGGGACCAACCGATAAAAGTGGGCCAATGCTCAAAGCAACGCCACTGGCCCGATTTGGTGAACCCGTTGAAATTGCAGATATGGCACTCTACCTGGCATCGCCAGCAGCCGAACTCGTGAATGGATCGATCCTGATGATCGAGGGCGGTTATACGTCGCTCTAGCCACCTCGAGGGAGGTCGATCCGCTCAGTCGGTCGTGTCACTGTCGGGTCCGGCGGTATTGCCATCGATATGGCGATCAGCGGTCTGAAGGTGCCGGGCAGTCTGGAGCCGTTCATCACACTGGAAATCAAGCACATCTTGCCCGACACTCCGAAGGCGGAACTGCGCGCCACGTGGGCAGCATAGAATCCGAATGCGATCTACGATGACTTCAAGAAGCGACTTGGCGACCTCACCTTGCTGGCAAAGCCGATCAACATCGTCGCAGGGAACTATTTCTACAGCGCCAAACAGACCGAGTACCGCAAGAGCAGTAAGTATCTGACTCGCAGTCTGGTCGAGTTGACCGATGTCGGGCAGAATATGTCCATCTCTAGAATCAACGCGAAATTGGAAGCCTTCCCCGAGTGGAGCTCTGCTTCAATCGAAAAACGGCATGGAATGCTTATCGCTCTGGCGCAGGAGGTATAGAAGACCACGGCCATGGACGTCTGATCAATGGTTGGGCGGGGAGTCATATTCTTTAGCCGCCAGCGATCGACATCAAGGTGCGCTGGCGGCTAGCCAATCTTCAAAATCGTTACGGAGTGGTGGCTGACCCGTGCTTATGTCCTTGGTGGCCAGCCTCGGGATCAATCATCATGGTCCCTTCAAAGCTCGAGAACTTAGCGAGCACAGCGGGATCTAGTTTTGCTTCCGCGGCAGCCAACTGAGAGGCCAATGTCGCGGCATCCGCAGCGGAGATGTTTGCGCTTTCTAAGAGCTTCGGATCTTTGAGACCGTCACAACTACAAAGCCGAATCTTCCACCGGCCGTGAACGCGCCAAAGAAGCGCCCGACCACCGCGTTCGCCCTGCACCCAACCGGCAATTGCACTGTCACCGACAACAATGACTGGTTCGACGGAAAGTGGATTTTCAGGTGTGTCAAACATTCCCTTCATCAAGTGAATGATTTCATGTTGGTCGTCATGAGCCAGCGCCACATTTGGCCGCAGGCCAAGCACGAGAGATGCAGCGAGAACCGTGCGACGCGTGATGTTCATCATTATGTTTATCCCTTCATTGTATCGACGAGTCTTCCTGCGAGCGCAGCGTGATACTTCGTCGACTGGTCGGATCTACAGGAGACAGTACAGGAAATAGACATGTGATCTGCAGATGTGCGCCTGACAGCAGGTGCTGCCCTGATCATCTTTTTCACGATGACCCGGCCAGGCTGCGATCACATTGCGATCAGCCTATTTCGGGGGGGCCTCGCAGATGGGGGACATGAGAGTCTTTGTGAATGACAACGCGATCGGACGTAACCCGCGAGCGCAACGAAGACGACAGACGCTTGAGGGGGACCCAGCACTCACTTGCCGAGACCATTCCAGGCGCCCCCACAAGACGACAGGCATCGCATATGGGGCTCGTATGCTTCGAACCATGATCCGCATCATGGTTGCCAACGTCACCGCAAATGACAGGAACAGACCCATCCGGAAGGGTGTAGGCCGCCAGCTCAATCGAAGTTGCAGTGGTAGTTGATGTCTTGTGAGCGAACCCGACTGACACCGCCGCCAACGCATACAATGCGATGACGAGCAGTCTTGCCGCTTTGAGGTTCCTGAATAATCCCATATCGCGCTTCTGTATCCCCCAACACAACTAGTCAAGAGGCAGGACAAATTTGTCCCTGAATCAACGGGTAGTTCTGCGCACAGCAGATCTTCGTGCCACCACGCCCATCGCTGGTTTTTGCGAAACTGACGGCGAGACGAACGTTTCGAACGGGACGTTTTCGCGGGATTTTTAACGTGTTGAAAAAGCGTCAGTTTTACATGCCTGCCAATTCATGCCGATGTTCGCTCGGAACGAGACTGCAGGGGTTCTGAGACCAAAGTTCCGCGCCCGCGCTGTCTTCGTGGTTCGCATGCAGTTGCTAAACCCCTTTGGACGCAAAAGGAATTTCGAGCGCGGAGGCGCAGGTTTTGGAGTTTGCGACCGGAAAATTGCGGAGGATCGTAAACCGGTGACGAACTTTCTCAGCGAGGAGAAGCCAAGCCCTTGAGGTAGTCGCGGAAACCTGCGTGGGATACGTTTACACGAAAATACACTCTTTACCGTAGGTCAGAAGTCCATGATCGCAGACATAGATCCATCATGGGGCGCATGAGGCGCGCAAGGCCGTACTGATCATCTCGCGGTAGTCCTCTGGCGCTATGCCGAGTTCCCGGCGGAACGCACGCCGCATCGTGTCAACGTCGCCGAATCCACACTGATGGGCGATTACAGTGATCCGATGCCCGGTGTTCTCGATCATGTGACGCGCCCGCTCCAACCGCAGCTTGCGGATTACGTTGGCGGGCGTGTCGCCCACATGCTTGCGGTAGAGCCTTGCGAAATTGCGGGGGCTCATTCCCATACGGTCCGCCAGCATCTCGACGTCGAGTCGATCAGCGATGTGGTCGCTGATCCAGGCATGCAGACCATCGAATGCACCCGTCTGGTCTCGGCTTTCCACCAGGAGCGGCGCGCTGAACTGCGACTGGCCGCCCGGACGGCGCAAGAAAACGACAAGGGAGCGCGCAGTTTTCAGAGCGACAGCACGTCCATGATCAGCTTCGAT
The DNA here is from genome assembly GCA_046092445.1 of Hyphomicrobiales bacterium. GTDB lineage: Bacteria > Pseudomonadota > Alphaproteobacteria > Rhizobiales > Beijerinckiaceae > CAIUPE01. The sequence goes on from JBJTDR010000112.1 coordinate 64,834, forward strand.
CATCGCGAGCGACATGTCGATCCCCGTTGTGACACCAGCCGATGTCCATATGTTATTATAGCGGACGTAGATCTGATCGGGCAGCACCTTCACTGCTGGAAACTTTGCGCGCAGCTGGTCGCACCAACGCCAATGGGTCACGGCCATCCCGCCATCCAGAAGCCCCGTCTCTGCCAGCAGGAACGCGCCTATGCAGATCGACCCGATCCGCCGCACGCGCGCCATCGCTGTTCGCAGCCAGCCAAGAAGTTGCACGTCATTTAGCGCTGCGAAGCCATCGTCCGCGCCAGGCACGAGCAAAGTGTCGATGGTCTCTAAATCAACGTCGTAGAGCCTACACGTAACGACCTCGACGCCACAATCCAGCGCAACTTTGCCTCCGTCCGGTGAGGCAAAAATGACGTCGTAGAGCTGCTGCTCCTCGGCACTGCGGGCTTTGTGAAAAACTTGAGCGGGACCCATGGCGTCAAGGGTGACGGTCCCGTTGAACATAAGCATCATGACCTTGGGCAGCTCAGCGGCTGTTATGGCAGAAAATGAGGTCAGATTGTCCTCCTGTTTTTTTTGAAACCACTCAAGTTAAGATCAGTTTAAATATAATGTTCCGATCAAATGCAGGAATAGGGGTGATCTGTGGATTTTCACGTAATGACCGCCCTCCTCATCTTCTTGTTCCCACTCGCCTACAGCCCCGGGCCAGGTAACGCTTTCTTCGCTTCGGTCGGCGCCTCCCATGGTTTGCGGGCCGCGCTCCCTGCCCTTTTAGGCTATCATGCCGCAACCTTCGTTGTCACGGCAATGATCGGAATGGGTGCTGGACTTCTGTTCCTGTCAGAGCCACGCGCTGCACGCATATTGGCGATTCTCGGCGCTGCTTATGTCTTCTGGCTGGGTTATCTGTTCCTGAAAGCCTCGAAGGGGACTCAGGCTGGCAGCCGCGGCAGCGGCGCACTCTTGAAAATCGGGTTCGTCGACGGTGCACTGATCCTACTGTTCAATCCAAAGGCGTACTACATCATCGGATTATTGTTCACACAGTTCCTTGTTCCGCCGAATGTTGGGCTCGCGGCGGTGTTGAGTATCACCACGATCTTTACCTTGAACAACCTCGTCGCCTTCCTCGTGTGGACGCTCGCAGGCGCTGCCATCGCGCGTCTGTTCACGAGCGAAGCCTCCAGCCGGCGCATCAACATCCTCTTCGCGCTCTGCCTGATCGGCGTCGGCGTGTGGATGCTCATCCCGGTTCTCACTTTCTGATTTCTCTGCCGGTTCCCTGACATCTCCAATCAAAAGGCAAGATAACCATGTTTGTACGTAGCGAAGCCCGAGACCTCGTTACCGACGAGTATGGCGGCCGCTTTCGGCGGCTCTATCCTTGGGAAGGCGTAACGACACCCCCCTGGGGCGGCGCCATCATGACGATCGCGCCCGGCGAGAGTTCGATCCCTCACGATCACGACGAGGAAGAGACGTTCATTTTTCTGTCCGGCGAAGGCACCATGACCGTCAACGACGAAACCCATCCCGTCTGCAATGGCGATGTCGTCTACCTCCCCCGCTTCTCCCGGCATTTCGTGAAGAACGTGTCCCCGGATAAGCCGCTGCAGGTGTTGTGCGTCTGGTGGGGAGCGCCTGACACCGGTTCGACCTCATGACCGCACAAGAGAGTTTGCTATGACCAAGACCTTCATCGTCACCGCAACGCCGCCTACGCCCAACGGCGATTTTCACGCGGGTAGTTCTGCGCACAGCAGATCTTCGTGCCACCACGCCCACCGCTGGTTTTTGCGAAACCGACGGCGAGACGAACGTTTCGAACGGGACGTTTTCGCGGGATTTTTAACGTGTTGAAAAAGCGTCAGTTTTACTTGCCTACCAATTCATGCCGATGTTCGCTCGGAACGAGACTGCAGGGGTTCTGAGACCAAAGTTCCGCGCCCGCGCTGTCTTCGTGGTTCGCATGCAGTTTCTAAACCCCTTTGGACGCAAAAGGAATTTCGAGCGCGGAGGCGCAGGTTTTGGAGTTTGCGACGGGAAAATGGCGGGGGAGAGGAAACCGGATGCGAGTCTTCTGCTCAGATTTGTGTGCAATCAGGGAAAACTGACCGAATTCCTGCGCATCATGCCGCCTTCGTCTCCGAGCATCGCGCACACTCGCCTTCCAGCTCAACGATGGGATGAGCAGGCTTGAAGCCTGCATGCTGCGCAGCACCCTGCAGCCCTTGGGTTACCAGATCCGACGGCGCTTCCTGCACGGTGCCGCAGTGGCTGCAGACCATGAACACCACGGCTTCACCGGGGTGATGCTCGTGATCGCATGCGAAGTACGACGCCTTTGAGGCGAGCCGGTGAACGCAGCCGGCCTCCTGCAGGAAGTCGAGCGCGCGGTAGACCTGAACTGCCTGGACTTTCTTCGTGACGCTCAAGCGATCCGTGATCTCATAAGCCGTGAGCGGTTTCTCCTCGCGGGCCAGCACGGTCAGAACACGCGCGCGCATCTCCGTAAACGGGAGTTTCCGTTCCGCAGCGAACGCGCGGGCGCGTTCAATCATGGCTGCCGCGTCGGAGTGGGGCGAGTGCGCATGGCCGTGCCCCTCGCATCGCTCGTGATACGCTTTTTCGCCGGCCATGGCCGAAACCTCCTTGACAATCGCGGCGGTGTAATACTATTACACTTCCCTGAGTGTCACAACATTACACCCTTGGGGGATCATGGCCAAGACCCAATCGGACAATCGCCTCCCTGTCACTGTGCTTTCAGGCTTTCTCGGCGCTGGCAAGACCACGCTGCTCAACCATATCCTGAACAACCGCGAGGGCATGAAGGTCGCCGTCATCGTCAATGATATGAGTGAGGTGAACATCGACGCCGAGCTCGTGAAGCAGGACGGCGGCCTGTCGCGCACCGACGAGAAGCTCGTCGAGATGTCCAATGGCTGCATCTGCTGCACGCTTCGCGACGATCTCCTCAAGGAAGTGCGCCGGCTCGCCGAGGACAAGCGCTTCGACTACCTCGTGATCGAGTCTACTGGCATTGCAGAGCCCTTGCCGGTGGCGACCACCTTTGATTTCCGGGACGAGGACGGGCAGTCGCTCTCCGATGTCGCCCGGCTCGACACTATGGTCACAGTCGTCGACGCGGTGAACCTTCTCAAGGACTATTCGAGCCAGGATTTTCTGCGCGACCGCGGCGAGACGGCGGGCGAGGAAGACGATCGCGCGCTCGTCGATCTCCTCGTCGAGCAGATCGAGTTCGCCGATGTCGTCGTCCTCAACAAGGCGGGCACGGCGACTAAAGATCAGCTTGACCTTGCCCGCAAGATCATCGCGGCGCTCAACAGCGAAGCCCGCATCATCGAGGCCGATTACGGGCGCGTGCCGCTAGGCGCCGTGCTCGATACGGGCCTGTTCGACTTCGAACGTGCGCAGACTCATCCGCTTTGGTTCAAGGAACTGAACGGCTTCAAGAACCACGTGGCGGAGACCGAGGAATACGGCATCCGATCCTTCGTCTATCGCGCCCGGCGTCCTTTCGCGCCGATGGCTTTCAATGCCTTCGTCAACAAGCCCTGGCCGGGCGTGATCCGCGCCAAGGGTTTCTTCTGGCTGGCGACCCGACCGAACTACGTGGGCGAACTCGCCCAGGCCGGCGCGCTGGTGCGCACATTGAAGCGGGGCTTCTGGTGGTCCGCCATGCCGCGCGAGCGCTGGCCCGACAGCGCCGAGTGGCGCGAGAGCATGAAGCCATACTTCGACAAGACGTTTGGCGACCGGCGGCAGGAAATCGTCTTCATCGGCCTTGCCGACCAGATGGACGAAGCCGCCATACGTGGCGAACTGGATGCGGCGCTCACGGGCATGGTCGACCGCTTCACGCCAGACGCGTGGAGGCATCTGCCCGATCCTTTCCCGAACTGGGAGCGGCAGGCGGCATGAGCGTCAAAGATCCCGCTCAAGACGCTTGCCTCTCCATCTGCTTCCGCTGCAAGCCCGAGGGCTGGCCCGGAATCGCCGACGCGCGTCGCCCTGGGGCCGATCTCGCCGATGCGATCGAGGCGGAAGCGACACGGCGTGGCATCGATCTGGAGGTACTCCGCGATGTCCGCTGCATGAGCCAGTGCAAGCGGCCCTGCGTCGTGGCGTTCACCGGCGAAGGTCGGTTCACCTATCTCTTCGGTGACCTCGATCCAGCGCGCGACGCGGCGGCTGTGCTGGATGCCTTCGCCCTTTATCGCACAAGGCCGGACGGCTTCATGGAGCGCTTCGAGCGACCTGAAGTCCTGCAAGCCGGTATTCTCGGCCGGGTGCCACCGCTCACAACTGGGGCGCGACAGGTCGATCACCGGCCCGCAGCTATCCACGCCACCTGATCACCACAACCAAACAGTCCGGAGACTCTCATGACCGAAAAACTCTCGATCACGCGCCGCTCGGCGCTCGCACTTTCAGTATCGGCTGTCGCTGCCGCAGCCTTGCCATCGCAGTCCTTCGCTCAAGAAGCGGGCTTCCTCCGGGTCGCCTCGCCCTGGGAATGGACCTCCAGCGAGCCGACCGACACCGGCTACATCATGGCGCGGATGCAGATCGCCGAAACGCTGGTGATGGTGGAACCCGATGGCCGACTGGTCGGCGGCATCGCGGAGAGCTGGACGGTCAGCGAAGACAAACTGACCTGGCGCTTCAAGATCCGGTCTGGCGTTTCCTTCCATGACGGCACGCCGGTAACGGCTGAGGCCGCAGCGGCCAGCTTGAAGCGCTCGCTGGCCGGCGAGAGCATGCAGCAAATTCCCGTTGAAAGCCTTACAACCGAGGGTGAGACGCTTGTTCTCAAGACCAAGACGCCGTTCAGCCATCTGCCGGCTGTGCTGGTCGACTACGCCTCGGTCATTCTCGCGCCCGCGTCATGGGGTGGCGACGGCAAGGTTCAAAAGGTGCTGGGCACCGGCCCGTTCCGCATCACATCGATCGACGGCAAGACGGTGATCGAACTGGAACGCTTCGACCGCTACTGGGGTGAGAAGCCGAAGGTCGCCCGCGCCCGCTATACCGCCATTCCCAACGGCGATACGCGTACGAATGTGGCGATCGCCGGTGACCAGGATATCATTTTTACCACCGTTCCGTCCGCAACACCCCGCATCGACGCCGCAGGACAGATGAAGGTTGAAAGCGTAACGATCCCCCGCATAAGGGTGATGGCTTTCAATTCGGGCTTGCCACAATTTTCAGACGTTCGTGTCCGTCGAGCCATCAGTATGGCCATCGACCGTAAGGGCATCGCAAGCGCCATCCTTCGCCATCCCGGATCGGCCGCAACTCAGTTGCTGCCTTCGGTCGTGCCAGAATGGCATGTTGCCAACTTCCAAGCCTATTCCTACGACGTTGCTGGCGCGAACGCGCTTCTGGATCAGGCAGGCTGGGCGCGTGGCGCTGACGGCATTCGCGCTAAGGACGGCACCCGTCTTGCCGCCACGATGCTAACCATTGCAAACCGCCCCGAACTCACGGTGATCGGTACGGCCATGCAGGCACAATTGAAAGAGATCGGCATGGAGTTGGCCGTGGAGCCTGGCCCGTCCTCGGCCGTCCCAGCCGCCATACAGGCGGGCACGATGCAGATGACCATGTTCGCCCGTACCTATGTGAACGTGCCGGAGGTCATCGCCACCATCATCCCGGATTTCACCCGGGAGCGCTCAACCTGGGGCACGCTGAACTGGGCGGGCCGTGACCGCGTCAAAGTGCTAACCGACGAATATGTTCAGAGCTTTGATGAGGCACGCAAAGCCGATTTACGCCGGGAAATCCTGAACGTGATCCATGAGGAGGTTCCTGTCGCCGCGATCTCCTGGTTTGAACATACGGTTGCAGTCAATAAGCGCGTCAAGGGGCTCGTCATTGACCCGTATGAAATGGGCTACAAGCTACACACCGTCTCGCTGGACTAAGGGCGTGGTGAGTAGGCCTCAGCCTTCCAATCGACGAACCAACATCACGACAGGCGCGGGGATCGCCCTTCGCCTGCTCGCAACTCTGTTTTTCTCGTTGATGGGGTTGTCGGTTCGGATCGCATCCGTCGAGGCTCCGGTCGGGCAGATCGTGTTTTGGCGCAGCGCCGTCGCGCTTTTGCCGATCCTTGTCTATCTGGGCTGGCGCGGACAACTGCGCCAAGGCCTGAAGACAAGCCGCCCATTGGGCCACCTCAAGCGCAGCCTCTATGGTTGCTTGGCGATGTTTCTGTCGTTCCTCTCAATCTCGCATCTGCCGATGGCGCTGGCAACCGCGCTTTCCTTCCTCGCGCCATTGATTGTAATACCGGTCGCGGTGGTGCTTTTAGGCGAACGACCCGGGATCATTGTAGTGGCTGCGACGCTACTCGGCTTCCTCGGCGTCGGGCTGATGCTTTGGCCGGCCATGGTCGGGCCAGAACTCGCGGTCGGCACGCTGATCGGCGTGAGCGCTGGGCTCGCCTGCGCCGCAACGACCGCGCTCGCCAAGACCGAGATCAAACGATTGACCGCGACCGAAGCGCCGGCGGCGATCGCCTTCTACTTCGCTGTTGTCTGTGCGGCCTGCGGGCTTGCCACCTGGCCAATCGGCTGGGCCGATGTCGGCCACACAGCGCTCCTCGCGCTGATCGCGTCGGGCCTGTTCGGCGGCTTCGCACATATCGCGATGACGGAAGCCGTCGCCCGCGCGCCGGTGTCGACGCTGGCGCCGTTCGAGTACACGGCGATGATCTGGGCCATCCTGTTCGACCTCGCCGTTTTCGCGCTCTGGCCGGAGCCGATCAGCCTGCTCGGCGCGCTGCTCATCGTGATCGCTGCGGCCTGCGTCGCCCTCGCCGACCGGATCGGCGCGCGGTTGAAGGGCGTGCCGGCATGAACGCGGTCCTGCGCGTCATCATGCTTCGGATCGGCCAAGCGCTGGCGACGGCAGCGGTGCTCGCCTCGCTCTGCTTCGTTTTCGTGCATGCGCTGCCGGGCGATCTCGCCTTGCGCGTGGCCGCCGCCCGTGTCGGCGACGAACGCGTCACGCCAGAGACTGCCGATCGCATCCGGCGCGAGGAAGGGCTCGATCGGCCGATGATCGTTCAGTACGGCCAGTGGATGGGGAACCTCGCCCAAGGCGATCTCGGTCGCTCGCTGCTGTCGGACAAGCCGGTCACACAGGAACTCGCCTATCACGCCTCCTTCACCCTGCAACTCGGCCTGATCGGCTGGCTGCTCTCCTACCTGATCGCCTTGCCGCTCGGCATCATGGCTGGGTTCAGGCCCGGCGGCGTTGTCGACCGGATAACCGACGCGCTGGCCGTGACGCTCGCTTCGCTGCCCAGCTTCCTTGTCGGCATCGGGCTCATCACGCTGTTTGCGCTGACCCTGCGCTGGCTGCCGCCGGCCGGCTTCAGGACGGGCGCGCACATGGTGCTGCCGGCCTTCACTCTGGCGCTCTCGCTCGTGGCCTTCTCAATCCCTGTGATCCGCAACGCCGTGGTGGAGGTGCGCTCGGCGTTCTTCATGACCTATGCGCGGGTGAAGGGCCTGAGCCCGGCCGCCGCTTTCCGACACCACGGCGTGCGCAATGCCGCGATCCCGGTCGTCACCTATGCCGCGCTGCAATTCGCTTTCGTCATCGATGGTTTTGTGGTCATCGAGACCCTATTCAACTATCCGGGCCTCGGCGAACTGCTCATTAAGGCGCTGATCGCGCGCGATGTGCCGATCATCATGGGGGCGGGGCTTATCATTGGCTTCGCCTTCGCCGTCGTCAGCCTGTTGGCTGACCTCGTACGTCTCTGGCTCGACCCGCGTGGTCTTGCGGAGGCGCGCGCATGAGCCTCGTTCGCGAGCCTGTTCGGGCGCGGAGCCTGCCGCCTTCCGTCTGGCCTATGGCGGCGCTGGCTTGCCTTGCGCTGACCGGCCCATTCCTTGCGCCGCAGGACCCCAATGCGCAGGACCTGATGCGGGTCATGGAGGCGCCAAGCATCACTCACGTGCTTGGTACCGATCATGTTGGACGCGACATTCTCTCGCGTGTCTTGGCTGGCGCGCCGCATTCACTGGGCCTTGCCGTGCTCTGCGTGGTGCTGGCATCCAGCGTGGGCGTCGCGCTCGGATTAATCGCGGCCAATGGCGGCGCGTTTATCAGGGCGCTGATCATGCGTCTGGCCGATTTGATGCTCGCCTTCCCAGGTCTGCTGCTCGCGCTTCTCTTCGCCGGTTTCTTGGGCGGGGGCATCTGGCCTCTTCTGATCGGGCTCAATCTGGCGCTCTGGCCGCAATACGCCCGCATGGCCGAGGCGGTAGCCACAGGCGTGCTCCGAGAAGGCCATGTCGAGGCAGCGCGCCTCGCGGGTTTCCCGGAACGCACCATTCTCACCTGCCATGTCCTGCCGCCTGTGCTGCGCGCTGTGATGCCATTGGCGACTCTCGGTGTCGGGCAGGCCATCATGTCGATCTCGGCGCTCGGCTTCCTCGGGCTTGGTCTGAAGCCTCCAACACCCGAATGGGGCGCGATGATCAACGAACTGCTGCCCTTCCTCGCCGAGGGCTTCGTCCAGATGGCTGCCCCTTTCGTGATGATCTTTGTGTCGGTGCTGACACTGACTTTGGCAGGCCGAGCGCTTGCTTCGAAGTCGACGGGTCGTGCGCAATGACCGAAGCCGCCCTCACGATCGCCCATCTCTCGATCCACGACAGAAGCGGCGCTGCTCTTGTTGATGACGTGTCGCTGTCAGTGCCGCGCGGGGGCGTTCTGACGCTCATCGGCGAAACCGGCA
>JBJTDR010000113.1:0-16350 GCA_046092445.1 Hyphomicrobiales bacterium
CAATCCAGCGGCATCGGCATCAGCATGGCGGCGGAAGCGGGGGCCGTGATTGCGGATGCGGAATTCGTCCAGTTCCACCCCACCGCCATCGCCATTGGCCGTGATCCCGCGCCTCTCGCCACCGAGGCCCTGCGCGGCGAAGGCGCGATCATGGTCAACAAAGCCGGCAAGCGCTTCATGCAGGCCCTCCACCCCGATGCCGAACTCGCTCCGCGCGATATCGTCGCCCGCGCCGTCTTCGCCGAACTTCAAGCCGGACGCGGCGCATTTCTCGATTGCCGCACCGCTATCGGCGCGCGCTTCGCCGATGCATTCCCCACCGTCGATGCCGCCTGCCGCTCCGCCGGCATCAACCCCGCGACCGATTTCATCCCGATCGCCCCCGCCGAGCACTACCATATGGGCGGCGTGCTCACCGATAAAGCCGGCCGCACCACGCTCCCCGGCCTGTGGGCGGTTGGCGAAGTCGCCTCCACCGGCGTCCATGGCGCAAACCGCCTCGCCTCCAATTCCCTGCTCGAAGCCATCGTCTTCGCAGCCCGTATCGCGGAGGCCATCCCCGCTCCGCTCCACAGCGCGCCCCCTATTGCTTTCGCAGCAGGCCCCGAAATCCTGCCCGATCCCGAAACCCTCGACATGCTGCGCCAGACCATGGCCGACCATGTCGGCGTCATCCGCACCAGCCTCGGGCTCAAAACCGCGATCTGGACCCTCGCCGACATTGAAGCCACCGCCGCATCCTCCCGTCTCGCCGCCATGGCCCGCGCCGCCCTCTTCATTGCCGCCGCCGCCTTTCACCGAGAAGAGAGCCGCGGCGGTCATTTCCGCTCGGATTTCCCGGGCCCCGTCCCCACCCTCGCACATCGCTCGCGCCTGACGGTCACGGAACTCCGCACCATCGTCAACGCCGTCCTTGCCGGAGCCTGATCATGCTCAATCCCCTCCTCGTCGAAGACGCCGTCCGCGCCGCCCTCCTCGAAGATCTCGGCCGCGCCGGCGACATCACCACCAACGCCACCATTCCCGCGGTGAAACAGGCCCGCGCCGTCATTGCCGCGCGCCAGCCGGGCATCGTCGCGGGGCTTGATCTCGCCAAAGCCGCCTTCCGCCTGCTCGATCCCGCCCTGAGTTTTGAAACCCGCATCGCGGATGGCGCAGCCGTCACCCCCGGCGCGATCCTTGCCACCATTGAAGGCCCCGCCCGCGCCCTCCTCTCCGCCGAGCGCGTCGCTTTGAATTTCCTCGGTCGCCTTTCCGGCATCGCCACGCTGACTTCGCTCTATGTCGCAGCCGTCGCCCACACCAAAGCCCGCATCGTCTGTACCCGCAAAACGACGCCCGGCCTCCGCACCTTCGAGAAATATGCCGTCTTGTGCGGCGGCGGCTTCAACCACCGCTTCGGCCTCGATGATGCGATCCTGATCAAAGACAACCACATCGCGGTCGCAGGCGGCATCATCCCCGCCCTTCACGGTGTAAAAGCCGCCATCGGCCATCTCGTGAAAATCGAAATCGAGGTCGACACGCTCGACCAGCTCGACGAGGTCCTCACCGAGGGTGCCGATGTCGTCCTGCTCGACAATATGACACCCGCCCGGCTCCGCGAAGCCGTCGCCCGCGTCAAGGGCCGCCTCCTCACCGAAGCCTCCGGCGGCGTCACTCTCGAAACCGTTGCGGCCATCGCCGAGAGCGGCGTCGACATGATCTCTGTAGGCGCACTCACCCACTCGGCCCAAGTGCTGGATGTGGGTTTGGATATTCAGATCAACTGAACCGCTCGCGGTATCGGCACGCCGTCAAACAAGCGCCCGAACCCCACGCGCCCGATGCTTCGCCGGATCATACGGCTCGATCAGAGCCAGATCAGTCGAGAGCAAATCCTCGACCTGCTCGGCATCATAAGCGGTTTGCATATTCAGAAACCATTTCGGATCGACATCAAAAAACTTGCCGAGCCGCGCCGCAATCGAAGGCGTGATATTGTGTTCACCCTTGCAAATATGATGGATCCGGCTCCGGGGAATATGGATCGCCTTGGAGAGGGCGTAAATCGTCAAACCCATCGGCTCAAGAAATTCTGTCATCAGAATTTCTCCAGGATGCGGCATCGGGTTGATCCGGGCCATTATTTTGTCTCCACTCTGCACAAAATACTCTCGACTTCTAAGAATGATAATCGCACCATTCGATCTCATCCGCCTGCCCATCTCGCCAGACAAAGCAAATGCGCCATTGATCGTTGACGCGGATCGAATGCTGCCCCTTCCGGTCCCCCTCAAGCTTTTCCAGACGATTACCCGGAGGAACTCTCAAATCGTCCAGCCGCGTCGCCGTAATCAGAAGAACGATTTTTTTCTTGGCCTGTTTTGCGAGTTCAAGGCTGATACCTTTGAGAGTCGTGCCCTCAAAGATCGTCACCGTCATCTCGTCTTTGAACCGCTCCCTCATTTTGGGAAGCGTACTAAAAAATGCAACGCCTGTCAATAAACGTTGCAAAATATAGAACGTCTTAACCGGTCATTCCGCATCACAATCCGCACCGCCTCAAGCCTAAGCGCTGCTCGCCACCTTCGCGCCGATCGCGGCCTGTGCCGCCGCAAGTCGGGCAATCGGCACGCGATAGGGCGAGCACGAGACATAATCCAGCCCCGCCCGCTCGCAAAACGCAATCGAGGCCGGGTCGCCGCCATGCTCGCCGCAAATCCCGAGCTTCAAATCGGACCGCGTTTTCCACCCCCGCTCCGCCGCCATCATCACCAATTCGCCGACGCCTTCCTGATCCAGCGTCACAAACGGATCGGAGGGCAAAATGCCGCCCGCCGTATAAATCCCCAGAAATGACGCCGCATCATCGCGGCTGATTCCGAGTGTCGTCTGCGTCAGATCATTCGTTCCGAACGAGAAAAACTCCGCCGATTCCGCAATCTCGCCCGCCCGCAACGCCGCCCGCGGCAATTCGATCATGGTGCCGATCTGGTAGTGCAGCGTCGTGCCCGTCTCCGCTTCCACAGCCTTCGCCATCGCCACAATCCGCGCCTTCACATGGTCGAGTTCCGCCTTGGTCATCACCAGCGGCACCATGATTTCCGGTGTCACGGCTTTTCCTGAAACACGCGCCGCTTCCACCGCCGCTTCAAAAATCGCCCGTACCTGCATCTCGGCAATTTCAGGATACGCGACTGCAAGTCGGCACCCGCGGAAGCCGAGCATCGGGTTGAATTCGTGCAATTCCAGCGCTCGCGCCCTGAGCCGGTCGGGGTCAGCCCCCATCGCAGCCGCCACTTCGGCCAATTCCGCGTCTGAATGCGGCAAAAACTCGTGCAAGGGCGGGTCAAGCAACCGGATTGTCACCGGTAGTCCGTGCATGATCGTGAACAATTCGACAAAATCCTGCCGCTGCATCGGCAACAATTTCGCCAGCGCCGCACGTCGGCCTTGCGTGTCATCCGCGAGAATCATTTCCCGCACCGTCACAATCCGCTCGCCCTCGAAAAACATATGCTCCGTCCGGCACAGCCCGATACCTTCCGCTCCGAAATGCCGCGCCGTCTTCGCATCCAGAGGCGTTTCGGCATTCGTCCGCACTTTCATGCGCCGCACGCCATCCGCCCACCCCATCAAGGTTGCGAATTCGCCGGAGAGTTCCGGCTCCAGCATGTTCACCTCGCCCAGTATTACCTGTCCGGTCGAGCCGTCAATCGTAATCCTGTCGCCGCGCTTCAACGTCACGCCACCCGCCGTCACGGTGCCCCTCGCATAATCCACGCGCAAAAGCCCCGCGCCCGAAACGCATGGCTTGCCCATGCCGCGTGCCACCACCGCCGCATGCGAGGTCATCCCGCCGCGTGTCGTCAGAATACCTTCCGCCGCGTGCATGCCGTGAATATCCTCGGGCGAGGTTTCGATCCGCACGAGAATAACCTTGCGCCCGTCGGCCTTGGCCGCTTCGGCCTCTTCCGAATCCAGCACGATCTCGCCCGACGCAGCACCGGGCGATGCCGGCAAGCCCGACGCGATCACCCGCCGCTCCGCCTTCGGGTCAATGGTCGGGTGCAATAATTGGTCAAGCGAGGAGGGCTCGATCCGCCCGATCGCTTCTTCCTGTGTGATCACGCCTTCCGCTGCCAGTTCCACCGCGATACGCAGCGCGGCCTTCGCCGTCCGCTTGCCGTTGCGGGTCTGCAGCATCCATAATTTGCCGCGTTCGATTGTGAACTCCACATCCTGAATGTCGCGGTAATGCTTTTCCAGCAACGCACAAATCCGGATAAACTCCGCATAGGCCTCGGGCATCACACGTTCGAGAGAGGGCCTGTCGGATCCTGCAGCGATCCGTGCCGCTTCTGAAATATCCTGCGGCGTCCGGATGCCGGCCACCACATCCTCGCCCTGCGCATTGATCAGAAACTCGCCATAAAGTTCCTTCGCCCCGGTCGATGGATTCCGCGTAAACGCCACGCCGGTCGCCGACGTCTCGCCGAGATTGCCGAACACCATAGCCTGCACATTCACGGCGGTTCCCCAGCTTGCCGGAATTCCATGCAACTCGCGATATTTGTTCGCCCGCGCATTCATCCAGGAGCCGAACACGGCGCCAATCGCGCCCCAGAGCTGCTCCGTCACATCCTGCGGAAAGGGTCGTCCCAATTCCTGCAGCACAACACTCTGGGAATCCGCGACAACGCGCTGCCAATCCTCCGCCGAAAGGTCGGTATCCAGCGAAAATCCTTTCCGGTCCTTCAGCGTCTCGAGAATATCCTCGAAATGATGATGGTCAACGCCAAGCACCACATCGGAATACATCTGGATGAACCGGCGATAGGAATCCCAGGCAAACCGCGCATCGCCCGAATTCCGCGCCAATGCCGCAACGGTCACATCATTCAACCCGAGATTCAGCACAGTATCCATCATGCCGGGCATCGAAGCCCGCGCGCCTGATCTGACGGAAACAAGCAGCGGTTCCTGCGAGTCACCAAACTTCTTTCCCGTCAGCGTGCCGACATGCGCCAGCGCCCTATCGACAGCAGCCGTGAGATCGGCAGGATAGATCTGGCCATGATCATAAAAATAGGTGCAGACTTCAGTGGAAATCGTAAATCCGGGCGGCACCGGCAATCCGAGATTGCTCATTTCGGCCAGATTGGCCCCTTTGCCACCAAGCAGATTCTTCATCGAAGCGTCACCGTCGGCGCCGCCATCCCCGAATCTGTACACCCATTGAACCATCAGGATCTCCGTTTCGCAGTTGCGAGATGAACGCTTCCTTGGCCCATCTCCCCTCCAAAAGCAATCCCGCGGCTTGAGCTTCGCATTTCAATACGATTCAACAGATTGAAACGGGAGATGTTCCGGTTCCCCAACAAAAAACAGCCTGTCAACGGCTGAACGCCGCGTCAAACCCGCGCCGCTCTCCGGTCAGGTTATCCCGCCCGCTCATCGCCGAACCGAGCAGACTCAATCCGAGCACGAAAAGAAGGATCGCCAATCCCGGAACAAGCGCCAGGCGCGGTGCAACCGCAATAAATGTTTGAGCCTCGCTCAGCATCCGGCCCCAACTCGGCAAAGGCGGCTGAACGCCCAGCCCGATATAGGACAACGCCGCCTCGGCAATCAGCGCCAGCGACATTTGCACGGTCAATTGAACGATCAGCAAACTGCCTATATTCGGCAGCACATGCCGCCACGAGATCGCAACGTCACGACGTCCTGCAATCCGCGATGCCATAATGAAATCTTTGGTCCAGATTGGTAGCGCCGCACCATGCGTCACACGCGCAAAGACCGGTATATTGAAAATCCCGATCGCAAGAACGGCATTCATCATTCCCGGCCCCAGCGTCGCCTGCAACAAAATGGCCGTCAGTAAAGCCGGAAACGCAAACAGAAAGTCGCTGCCATTCAGGATCAACCGTCTGAGCCAGCCATCCCGCGCCGCAGCAATAAGCCCGAGTGGCACACCAATCCCCGCGCCAAGTGCCACGGCCGCACACGCAACAACAATCGAGATAACCCCGCCGCGCATCACCATTGAAAGCGTATCACGCCCGAAATGATCGGTTCCGAGCCAATGGGCGACCGATATTGGCTTCAATTTCTCCGCAATCACGATCATCGCCGGATCATAGGGCGTCCAGAACAGTGAAACGAGCGCTGTCGCAAGAAGAAGCCCCACAAGTCCCGCTCCAATCCTGAGCCCGATAGGCGATGTTCTGAAACCGGAGGCCATATCAGTTCCGCTTCCTCAACCGGGGATCCACTGCGAGATAGATCACTTCAAGCGCAAGATTGATCAGCATGATCGTACCGACAAGCAAAAGCACGATACTCATCACCACAACCCGGTCACGTTGCTGGATCGCCTGAAAAATCAGTCGGCCGAGGCCGGGCAGGGCAAAGACGTTCTCGATGATGATGGCCCCCGCAAGCAGAAAGGCCAGCTGCAATCCCATAATCGTCAAAACGGGGATCATCGCGTTGCGCAATGCGTGTCGTCGGATCGCCTGCCCCTGACTCAATCCCTTGGCTCGCGCCGTTCGCATGTAATCCTCATGCAAGGTCTCGATCAACGACGCACGAACGATGCGCGACAGAATGGCCGCTTGCGGCAAGGCGAGCGCAACCGTCGGAAGCACGAGGGAGGACATTGCCGCAAAACCGCCCTGAGCCCATCCGGGAAAGCCGCCTGCCGGAAAAAACCTTAAGTTCACGGCGAAGACCAGCACAAGCACCATCGCAAACCAGAAATTCGGCACCGCAATGCCGATCTGTGTCAAAGCCGTCAGCGCGTGATCGATGAAACTGTTTCGGCGCAACGCTGCAATTGTCCCGAGAGACAACCCAGCTCCCACGGCGAGCGTCAAAGCCGCAAGCGCCAGCGGAACACTGACAACCAACCGCTCGGCAACCAGTGTGGAGACAGGTAGGGAATAGGTTCGACTCTCGCCGAAATCACCCTGAACGAAGCCTGCAACCCAATCAGCATAACGCTGCGTTACAGGCTGATCAAGCCCCATATCCAGCCGGAGCGCTGCAAGTGTGTCCGGACGCGCTTCCGTGCCGAGAATCATCTGCGCCACATCCCCGGGCAACACCTCAACCGCCGTGAAGACAACAAGGCTTGCCAGCAGCAGCGCCGCCAGAAATCCTCCGATGCGTCGGGCAACTTGCTGAGCCATGTGTCGTCAGGCACCGAAACTGGAATTACAGACCGTCCCGGCCCCGAGGAGCCGCGACGAAAACCGGCGAGACCTTACCAGCCCTCGACGCTTTTCGCATAATTTCTGATGATTGTCTTGAGCCCCGGCTCAAGAACATTTTCTTCGGCATCGTCAACGTCAAAAACCTGCACCTTGCGGATATTGCGTTCCTTGAAATCCTGCAATTGCGCCTCAACGTGAAGCGGAAAAACGCTGACCTTGGCAAGTTCCCAGTGTCCCGTCCGCCGTTTCCAGAAATCATAGACGCCGAGCGCGTCTTTGCCGACCTTGCCGATCAATCCCCCCTCTTCCAGCGCCTCGCGGGCGGCGGCTTCGTAGAGCGCCAACCCCTTGATCGGATTTCCCTTCGGAATCGTCCAGCGTCCCGAGTCCCGGGTCGTGATCAGCACGATACGAACCGGCTTGCCGCGTTCCATCAGCACGGGCAATACCGCCACCTGCTCAAGCTGACTTTCCGGAACGGAGGGAATTGTATCGCTAAAACTACTCATGATTGAAATCGACCGTAAGAGCGCGCATTCGTCAATAGTTTTTCGCTAGCACGTCATTGCGCTGAAAATTGGGCAGCCGATTGGAACAAATATCGGACATGTCCGGTTCTTGTTGGAAATTCCGGCGTCTCGTCAATGTCCAACGCCAACGTTACCGAGAGAGCACCACCAAATTGGGCCCGTTGTGCCGGCTCCATGGTTGATTTCAGGTGGAAAATGTCCACGTACACTGGTCACGCAATCGGTCAAATCATTTCAGAACTGTTCCGCACCGATTATAGCCGCTGCCACCGGATCACACGCCGTTCAAAGCCAAGGTTTTTGCTGTCCAATTCAAAGACTGTCAGTATAATTCAGCCTTGAATACATCAGGCAATCACGGGTGGATCATGGAAAAATCAGGCCAGACAGTACTGCGCATCCTGATTGCCGACGACCATCCGTTGTTCAGAACTGCGATAAAGTCGGCCCTTTTCAGCCTTAACCGACATATTGAATTCGTTGAAGCGGGCTTTTTTGACGAATTATGCGAAAAACTCGACCAATTACAAGACCTCGACCTCATCCTCCTCGATCTCAAAATTCCCGGTGTCACAGACTTTTCCGGCCTGTTCTATATTCGGACAAACTTCCCCCACTTTCCCGTGGTCATCATCTCGGGCAACGACGACCCGGCAACAATCCGCACAGCCCTGAACATTGGCGCATCCGGATTCATCCCCAAATCAACCGACCCGGAAACCCTCGAGGCCGCCTTGAAGTCAATCTTGAACGGGCATTCCTGGGCTCCCGAAAGCACCTTTTTCTCGGAAGTTGATGCACCCAAAAATGATGAAATAGTTAATAAAATCAAAATATTAACGCCACAGCAAATGCGCGTCTTGATGAAGCTCTCGCAAGGTCTTCTCAACAAGCAGATCGCCTATGAGCTCGGCGTCTCGGAAGCGACGATCAAGGCACATGTCTCTGCCATTCTGAAGAAGCTTGATGTCGACAGCCGCACCCACGCCGCCGTCCTGCTAACCAAGATCTCCGAGGTCGTTTGAGACAAAACCCTCATTTTTTGAGATATTTATAAGCTTTTTAACAGGAAAGACCTCAATTATTACACTTTTTGACGCTTTTTCAGTAACGCCGTGCTATCAAAGTTCCGCCATCGGAGTATCCATGCGAGCCATTCTCAACCTCGGCGAAGCCATTCTGAAGCGCTTTGATCCCGAACGGGCGCATGCTCTCGCGATACAAGGCCTTGAAATTACTTCTCCTTTTATATCACAACCCCCTGACGATCCTCGTTTGAGCGTCAACGCATTCGGACTTTGCTTTCCCAATCCTCTCGGTCTCGCTGCAGGTTTCGACAAGAATGGCCAAGTGCCGGACGCCATGCTTCGCTTGGGGTTCGGCTTTGCCGAGATCGGAACAGTTACGCCCAGACCGCAGGCAGGAAATCCGAAGCCGCGCCTGTTCCGCCTGCCCGCTGACGAGGCCGTCATCAACCGGTTCGGGTTCAACGGTGAGGGCGCCGTAACAGTCTTGAAACGGCTCGAGGCGCGAGCGCAACGCGCGGGCATTGTCGGCGTCAATATTGGCGCCAACAGAAATTCTGGTGACAAAATAGCAGATTATGTCGTCGGAATCAAGACTTTTGCCTCGGTAGGAAGCTATTTTGCGGTAAATGTGTCGTCCCCGAACACTCCCGGACTTCGCGATCTTCAATACGGCGCAGAGTTTGACAAACTGGTTGCACATGTTCTCGATGCACGTGATCAGCAAATAGCAAGAGAAGGTCGTAAGCCCGTTCTGTTCAAAATTTCGCCGGATCTGACGCTGACAGAACTCGATGACATTGTCCGTATAGCCCGCAACAGGCGCGTTGACGGCCTCATTGTTTCCAACACAACACTTTCTCGCCCATCAACGCTCGAAAGCGGGAAGGTCACCCATGAAATAGGCGGTCTGTCCGGAAAACCATTATTTGATCGCTCGACATGGATGCTGGCAGAGACATTTTTGCGCGTTGAAAGACAATTTCCGCTGATTGGCGTCGGTGGCGTCAATTCCGCAGAAACCGCAATCGCAAAGATTGAAGCGGGAGCCACTCTCATTCAACTGTATTCCGCTTTGATCTTTAGAGGTATTGACCTCGTTAATGATATAAAAAGGAGCCTATCCGATTATTTTGGGAATAATTCTGAAATTTCGCTTAAAAATTCAATTGGTAAAACTGCTCATAAATGGCAAGGCCGGCTCGCTAAATGATAGATGCATGTAATTTATTATTTGTTATAAAAATTTTGTGATTCGTTTTTACTTGTAGAGTATTACGCGTATGCAGTCTGATCAGTCAGCCGATATTTCGGCCATGGCATCGACCTATAGTACAGAAATGCTCGGTGAATTACTCCCGATTAACGGGATCCGTTGGGGAATTCATCGCAAGTCCCAGTTGATTGACGCGATTCGTCACGGACAGCTGACATTTGACGAAGCGCGAGTACGCTATCGTCTCTCGGTTGAAGAACTCACGAGCTGGCAAGCATTTTTTGACACCCGTGGTCAGCGTGGTCTTCGCACGACATTGATCCAGCAATATCGATATCCGAGACGCTCGTTCTCCTAACAAAATATATTACAGTACGAGAAGATATTTGACCAGCTATGCCTTGTTTGGCAGGATATTTTTATTGATTTTCAGGAGCCTTGACGATGAACCATCCAGCGGCAAGTAGTGCGCCGATCGGGATACTAACCATATCGGATCGTGCGAGCAGAGGCGAATATGAAGACAAGGGTGGCCCTGGCATTGAGGCGGCGCTTACCGAAATACTGATATCCCCTTGGTATGCCATTCGCCGCATTGTACCTGATGAGAAATCTGCAATTGAGATGGCGTTGGCAGAACTAGCGGAGGTCGAGCATTGCTCGCTCATACTTACAACGGGCGGAACTGGACCCGCACCCAGAGACGTGACCCCCGAGGCGACCGAACGCGTATGCGATAAGATGTTGCCAGGCTTTGGAGAGTTGATGCGAACTGCAAGCCTGCAGGAGGTTCCAACGGCCATATTATCCCGCCAAACGGCAGGAATTCGTGGCAAAAGCCTTATTGTCAATCTTCCCGGCAAGCCATCCGCCATTCGTACATGTTTGGATGCAGTCTTCCCGGCTATTCCGTATTGCCTCGATTTGATTGGTGGCTCTTCATTGGAAACTGATCCTCTTCATTGCAAGTCATTTCGCCCGAAGCAATGAACATCTGAATAAATTGATTTTCTTGACATATTGCACTGCATCATTTAAAAAGTTTTATAGCGTCGGTTTTCGGCATACAGGATTGCGTGAAAATTGGTCCCGTAATTATTCGTTCGAGAATTGATTACGCGGTAAAATATCCTGCCGACCGCCAGGGCATTGAGCCCTAGACTTCCTAAGACTTCCCAGACACGCGGGGCGTCCACTGTCGATCAAAGGTCAAATTGACTTTTCTCATC
The DNA here is from genome assembly GCA_046092445.1 of Hyphomicrobiales bacterium. Classification (GTDB taxonomy): domain Bacteria; phylum Pseudomonadota; class Alphaproteobacteria; order Rhizobiales; family Beijerinckiaceae; genus CAIUPE01. The sequence goes on from JBJTDR010000113.1 coordinate 11,203, forward strand.
GCCGGACGAGTCCGACTCCGTCTTACCGCCGCAATGCATCGCATTGCGGCTACTTTGACTATTGAAGGAGATGTCCTTATTGACCCAATTTACAGAAATTGGCCTTATTCCAATGCTTCTTCGCGTTCTTGCGGAAGAGAATTACACAACGCCAACGCCCGTCCAATCGCAAGCAATTCCTGCGCTCCTGACAGGACGCGATCTTCTCGGCGTCGCTCAAACGGGCACAGGAAAAACAGCAGCTTTCGCCCTGCCAATCCTTCAGCGTTTGCATACCAATGGTCGCCCCACACCGCGCCGGTCGTGCCGGACCCTCATTTTGAGCCCAACACGCGAGCTTGCAAGTCAAATTCGCGAGAGCTTTAAAACTTACGGCCGTTATCTGCCTTTTACATCCACGTCGATTTTTGGAGGTGTACCAATTGGACGCCAGATCAGAGATGTTGGGAAGGGCTTTGATATCATTGTTGCCACTCCGGGTCGTCTACTCGATCTCATCAATCAGCGCGCCCTAACACTTGAAGCCGTTGAGATTTTGGTATTGGACGAAGCCGATCAAATGCTCGACATGGGCTTTATTCGCGATATCCGAAAAATTGTCGGAATGATTTCAGTTAAGCGCCAAACAATGCTCTTCTCGGCAACTATGCCACGTGAAATTGGCGAATTGGCGGAAAAATTTCTTCGTGATCCTACGAAGGTCGAAGTAACGCCGGTCGCAACAACAGCTGAGCGGGTTGATCAGCGGGTCATATTTGTCGATACCTCTCGGAAACAACAGCTTCTCCACGTCGTGCTGGCGGACAAAACAATTGAACGTGCACTTGTTTTCACACGGACAAAGCATGGCGCAGATAAGGTCGTTAGACGCCTTGATGATGCTGGAATTTCCGCGTCAGCCATCCACGGAAACAAGAGCCAGGCCCAACGCGAGCGTGCGCTAGCAGACTTCAAGCAAGGCCGCGCAAGGCTTCTTGTTGCAACTGACATTGCGGCACGCGGAATTGATGTTGATGCAATCACGCATGTTATAAATTTCGAATTGCCGAACGTCCCGGAAAGCTATGTGCATCGGATTGGCCGAACTGCACGAGCAGGGGCGGAGGGAATCGCGATTTCGTTTTGTGATCGTGAGGAGCGCTCGTATCTTCGATCGATCGAACGCGTTACACGTCAAAAACTATTAGTTATTGAGAGCCCCCTCGGAGAAGGCACGGGAATGCCGTTTCCTGCCGAGGATGAGTCATCTAACAAGCCGGCCTCGAGGCATAAGCCGCAAGGTCGCCCACAACAGAACCGGAGCGGTTCAGGGAAGCCTGGTAATCATGCGCGAAATGGCCGCCCTGATGCAAAGGCAGACAGATCAGGGGCGGCACGGACAGAACAAAGACATGGAAAACGTTGGCAGTCTGGCAAACGTGATCCTATGGCCGGTCAGCGGCAACCGGCCCGTAGCAATTAAAACAACCGGCGTTTTGGTCGATAGCCCCCCCTTTTTGAGTGGCATATTTATCTATGCCGCTTAACGAATTCCAAATCAGCTTGAAGAATTTTTTGAAATATAAAAATATTTTTATACTATCTACCAATACTGAAATACATAAAACCTTGTTCAAAAATATCCTTGGGTCGGTATATATTTCTTAAATCTACGATCACTGGGAGTTGCATTAATGTCTTGACTCTGCTGAGATCAAGCGCGCGAAACTCATCCCACTCGGTCACGATCACCAACACTTCGGCACCACGGACACATGAATAGGCATCGTCTGCCAACTCGACGTGCGGTAGCGCTTGCCGTAAAGAAGACATTGCCTGAGGGTCATAGGCGCAAACATAAGCCCCTGCTCTTGAAAGATCATCGATAATCTTCACAGCAGGTGATTCACGTATATCATCTGTATTGGGCTTAAAGGCGAGACCTAAAATAGCAATCTTCTTATTTCTTACAATTCCACCACATGCTTTAATAACCTTTTCAGTCATTTTTATATTTCTTGTGTTATTCACTGACACGACAGTTTCCATGATCCGCAATGGAGCGCCGGCATCCTGGGCAGTTTTAACAAACGCTTGAGTATCTTTCGGAAAGCACGAACCACCAAAACCTGGTCCGGGATGAAGAAATTTCGGCCCAATCCGGTTGTCGAGACCGATGCCGCGGGCGACTTGCTGGACATCCGCGCTGATTTTTTCGCAGAGGTCGGCGATCTCGTTGATGAAAGTAATTTTCATAGCGAGGAAAGCATTCGCTGCGTATTTGATCATCTCGGATGAGCGGCGATCAGTAAAGACGATCGGGGGCTCGTTCAGGGTGAGGGGGCGGTAGACCTCGTACATCACGTCGCGTGCGCGTTGATCCAATGTGCCGATGACGATGCGATCCGGGCGCTTGAAATCACCGATTGCGGCACCTTCCCGAAGAAATTCGGGGTTCGAGACGACGGCAAACTCTGCTTCGGGCCGCGCCGCGCGCACGATTCGTTCGACTTCATCGCCTGTTCCAACCGGGACGGTCGATTTCGTCACAATAATGGCTTCAGGATGGGCAAAGGCGGCGATTTCCTCGGCTGCCGCGTAGACAAAGGACAAATCAGCGTACCCGTCGCCACGGCGCGAAGGCGTGCCAACGGCAATGAAAATGGCCTCCGCTTCACGTGCTGCTTCCGCAAGATCGGTGGAAAAGCGAAGCCTGCCTTCTTTGACGTTTTTTACGACTAGCAGGTCCAGACCTGGCTCATAAATCGGCATTTCGCCACGCTCAAGCGCCGAAATCCGCAGCGGATCATGATCAACGCAGGTTACTCTATGTCCGAAATCGGCAAAACATGCACCAGAGACAAGCCCGACATAACCGGCGCCGACCATCGTGATTTTCATGATATTTTCCTGTTTCCGCATGGTTACTTCTTCTTGCTGGGTCAGCGGACCGAAGAGGTCAAGCAGAAAGTCACGTATTCGGACGAGAAATCCCGCTGGCGATCTCGGGCCAGTTCTGGCATGGACGACATCTGATGATCGAAAATGAGGCCGAAAGTGACAAATCCGGTAACTGTAGAAGTTTTACGTGGTGAAGCCGTGGAATCCCGCCATAGAGGGGCCATTTCAATTGTAGATGCTGCTGGAAAGACCATTTTTTCGCTTGGTGACGTCGAAAAGCCGATTTTCCCGCGCTCTGCGATCAAGGCTTTACAGGCGCTTCCTCTCGTCGAGAGCGGCATTGCGGACCGATTGGGACTAACGGCGCAGGAGATTTCGCTGGCGTGTTCCTCGCATTCCGGCGAGCCAATTCACGTTGAAACGGCACTTTCCATGCTGAAGAAGGCTGGTAGCGACGCCGACTACCTCGAATGTGGCGCGCATTGGCCGGTTTCAGGCAAAGCGGAGCGGGCGCTGGCCGCTTCCGGTGAAAAGCCGTCGGCGCTCCACAATAATTGCTCAGGGAAGCATTCGGGCTTTATCTGCCTGTCCTGCGGTCTTGACGAGGATCCGAAGGGATATATCGGATCAGAACACCGCGTACAGCGCGAGATCAGGGCTGCTGGCGAGGAAGTGACAGGGTTTTCCTATCTAGACGCGTTTACGGGCATTGATGGCTGCTCGATCCCGACCTATGCGGTGCCATTGAAGGCACTGGCGCTTGGCTTTGCCCGATTCGGGACGGGGTATGGCCTCGACAAGAAGCGGGCGGAGGCAGCGCAGCGCATCCGCGAAGCTGTTGCACAGTATCCGCTGCTTGTTGCAGGGACAGGCCGGTTCGATACTGAAGTCATGAACCTCTTCGGGACAAGACTTTTCATGAAAACGGGTGCGGAAGGTGTTTATTGTGCGACAATGCCCGAGCAAGGCCTCGGTATTGCGGTCAAATGCGACGATGGCGAGGGGCGTGCAGCCCAAGTTATACTCGGTGCGATCATCCAGCACTTCCTTCCGATGTCGGAGACCGAGCGTCAAGAGCTGACTAAACTGGCAGAGCCCGTGTTGCGAAACTGGAACGGGATCGATGTAGGACGGCTCAAATCGGTACTCGACTTCACCAAGACTAGTTAACGGGTTTATCTTGTCCTAATTTGGTCATGATTTCCGGGTAGCCCGTCCATACTTTCGTGGCGACTTCATTTGTCAGGAAAATACTCTCTTAATCTTTATGCCCGAATCTGAAAGTCCTGTGTTTACTGTCATGACTCATGTCCAACACCGCGTATTTCCATGGAACTTAAAAATAAAAGTCCTTTGTTTATCGATGCTTGTTTTCACGGGATGCTCCACTCTACCAGATGTTTCACCGGTAAAGTCGGGTGTTGGAAGTCCAGCTAAAACAACCAGCACGCTTGTTCCGCTTTATGTGGTGTCGACCCGCAAGGCGGAGACCGAGCGGGCACAGAGCAGCGACCTCGCCAGGGATACGCGGTTTCTTGTGAGTTCCGTCAGCATCCCGCCGGGCCATCAACCGGGCGTGATCGAACAACCCTCCTTCGGGAGCGCCAACAAGGCATCCCATTTCGTATTTGCCGGCCAGCGTGATCTCGACGAGCAGTCCTTCAAGTCCGAGATTGCGATGCAGATCTCGGGACGCGTCGGCGTGAATCGCGATGTGCTGGTGTATGTGCACGGCTTTAATACGGGCTATGACGAGGCGCGGTTCCGGCTTGCGCAGATTGTGGAAGATTCGGACTTTACCGGCATCCCGGTTTTGTTCACATGGCCCTCGCGGAACAAGGTGCTCGCGTATGGCGCCGACAAGGAAAGTGCTACGGCCTCGCGCGACGCGCTCGAGCAGGCGCTAACTGATTTGAGCGAAACGGCGGGGATTGGCAGGATCCATATTCTCGCGCATTCGATGGGCACATGGCTGACCATGGAGGCGATGCGCCAGCACGCCATGGCCGGACAAGCAAATCTCAACGGGAAGATCGGCGAGATTATGCTCGCGGCACCCGATATCGATCTCGATGTGTTCCGCTCGCAGCTTGCCCGCGTCGGCAAGGTGACGCGCATCTCGCTCTTCGCCTCGACGGATGACAGAGCCTTGTCGCTCTCGAGCGTTCTGGCGGGTGACCGGCAGCGGCTGGGGGCGCTTGACCTGACCAATCCGAAGCACCGCGAGGAGATTACGAGCCTGGGCGTGCGGGTGTATGATCTGACAGG
>JBJTDR010000114.1:0-10556 GCA_046092445.1 Hyphomicrobiales bacterium
CCATTGGTACCGGCTTAACCTCCGGTCTCGTTGTGCTGCCGGGAACCCATTCAAAATGGGTTCGAATGGATCAAGGCCGTATTGTCGGCTTTGCCACTTTCATGACGGGTGAACTCTCTGCCATATTACTTTCTCACACGATCCTCGGGCGATTGCGTGAAGAGCCGGACGATCATTGCGGCTTTGTAAAAGGTCTTGACGCTGCTCGCGGCCCGGGCGGTCTGAGCCATCAGGCTTTTTCTGCACGCGCCGCCGTGTTGATGGGCGACCTATCAGGTCATTCCGTTGCCTCCTACATTTCGGGTCTTCTTATTGGTAGCGAAATTTTGGAAGGCTTTGCCATGCAGTCTGATGCAGAAAAAATCATCGTCGTGGCCGAAGGCGCACTAGCAGAGGCCTACAAACTGGCCTTTCGCACAAAGGAGATAAATGTCAGCTTTATGACGCCAGACGCCTGCTTTATCGATGGACTGAGGCGTTTAGGTGCAAGCCGACTTGGAAAGACGTGAAATGCCAACACACCATGAGCAATTTGACGCCGCGTTTGCCACCTGCCCGTTGATTGCAATTCTGCGCGGCATCAAACCGGATGAAGCCGAAGCGATCGGCGAGGCGCTGGTTTGCGCAGGTATCAACATCATAGAAGTACCTTTGAATTCGCCCGATCCGTTCGAAAGCATCGCACGGTTGGCAAAATCTCTGACAGGACGCGCTATTGTCGGCGCGGGAACGGTCTTGCGCCGGTCAGAAGTGGATCGCGTTGCAGAATGCGGCGGCACATTGATCGTCTCACCGAATGCGAATAGCGATGTCATCGCGCACACGAAATTCCTCGGGCTCGTTTCTGCTCCGGGTGCGCTCACGCCGACGGAGGCATTTTCGGCTTTGGACTCGGGCGCGGATATTCTGAAACTGTTCCCCGGAGAAATGATGCCCCCCGAAGGCGTGAAGGCACTCTCCGCTGTCCTGCCGAAGCAAGCACGCATGGTGCTCGTCGGCGGTGTCTCGGAAGCCAGTTTTTCCGCTTATTGTGATACGCAGCTCGCCGGGTTCGGCTTCGGCTCGTCCCTCTTCAGGCCGGGTAGAACAGCGCCTGAAATCGAGATGAGGGCAACCCGTCTTGTCAACGCTTGGCAGAATACCCGCAGGCACATGGACGGGCCGAGACGAGATGAATGATTTCGGTTCAGTTCGACAGAACGTCGCCGTTAAGGTTAACAGCAAATTAAAAGATAAAATTTTGTTGATTCATTGAAGGACATATGTCGTTCATTTAGACAAGATCATATCCGACACATTTGACGGATCTGGTCAATTCGATAAACTGGTGAGCTTCTAATCATGGCGTTACCGACGATAAAGATTCTGGCCCTGAGCGGAGCTGCTTTTGCAGTGGCCCCGGTCGCTGCCGTTTACATGGCGCCCGAACTGTTCTTCGGTAAAGAGATACCGGAAAGTACGCAGACGAATTTGCCGGAGCCGACGATCACGGCTCCCGAAGCTCGAACGTTACAGAGAGAGCCGCTTCCGGTTCCGACCATCAAGCCGAAAATGACTGTGGTTTCCCCCTCTGCGAGTGGTAAATTCATTGTCGAAGGAAAAATAAAGGAAATAACGGTCTCTTTCGTATTCGACACCGGGGCAAGTGTTGTGGCGCTGACCTATGAGGACGCGGCGCGCTTGGGTATCCGGACGAAGCCAAACGATTTCCTGACGCGAATCGAAACGGCGAACGGGGCGGTCATGGGTGCTGAGATCTTGCTTTCCGAGATCCGGGTCGGCGACATCATCATTCGGAATGTGCCGGCAATGGTCATGCCCAAGGGTGCCATGAAATCCAGCCTGCTTGGACGAACCTTCTGGGGCAGACTTGCAACGGGATTCGCGTTCAACAAAGGGAACCTTGTGCTCAAGGACTAGTTAATAAACGGCGGAGGTTGATCTTCTGTCTGACGAACGCCGCGCCCTTGGAGCTGCCACCTCGTCACCGTATCGTCGTTCCGAACAATGGAATTTTGCATGTTCCCGAGGCCGCAGTCGGCGCTTAAAGCCAACACTCATGCTTTTGAGATCACTCCCCTGATCAAGCCGACCGGTTTCCGTGAATATGATGCCCGCTGGCTTTTCGAGCTGGAAATCAACCTGATGGGAGTTCAGGCATTGGGTCTGGGTCTTGGCACGCTGATCAGGGAAATGGGAGCAAAACCGGAGATCGTAATCGGGCATGATTATCGGGGCTATTCGGGATCAATCAAGATGGCACTTGCCACAGGCCTCATCGCAGCAGGATGCAAGGTTCACGATATCGGGCTTGCTTTGTCGCCCATGGCCTATTTTGCTCAATTCGCACTTGACGTTCCTTGCGTCGCCATGGTCACCGCCTCGCACAATGACAATGGCTGGACAGGTGTAAAGATGGGCGCGCAACGGCCTGTCACATTCGGACCCGACGAGATGACGCGGCTGAAGAATATCGTACTCTCCGGAGCTGGTATTCCATCAGACGGAGGCTCCTACCACTTCGTGTCCGACTTCGCCGAGCGCTACGCCACCGATTTAACCAATCGTGCACCCTTCAAGCGGAAAATGAAAGTTATTGCCGCCTGCGGCAACGGCACAGCCGGTGCATTTGCGCCCGCCATTCTTGAGCGACTGGGATGCGAGGTCGTGCCACTTGATACCGAACTCGATCATACATTCCCCCGCTATAATCCAAATCCCGAAGATATGGATATGCTCCATGCCATGGCTGAAGTCGTCCGTAGTCAGGGAGCCGATGTGGCATTGGGCTTTGACGGTGATGGTGATCGGTGCGGGGTTGTGGATAATGAGGGTAACGAGATTTTCGCGGACAAGATCGGCGTTATGCTCGCCCGCGATCTGTCCGCGCTTCACAAAGGCGCGACCTTTGTTGTCGACGTCAAATCAACAGGCCTCTTTGCGACTGATCCTGTCCTGCTCGCCAATGGCGTGAAAGCCGATTACTGGAAGACGGGGCATTCCTACATCAAGCGGCGGGTTGCTGATCTCGGTGCATTGGCCGGCTTCGAAAAGTCCGGGCATTTCTTCTTCAACGCGCCTATCGGCCGCGGCTATGATGACGGCCTCGTCACTGCGATCGCCGTGCTCGACATGCTTGATCGAAATCCCGATAAATCGATGGCCGACCTCTATCGTGCGCTCCCGAAAACCTACGGCACGCCAACCATGTCGCCTCACTGCTCGGATGAGAGCAAGTATGGCGTTGTCGAGAAGGTCAGAGCCGATATTGAAGCCATGTCAGCGAAGGGCGAGAAAATTGCCGGGCAAGCGATCCGGGATATCGTCACCGTCAATGGCATTCGCGTGACCGCCGAGGACGGGACTTGGGGTCTTGTGAGAGCGTCCTCAAATAAGCCCGAGCTTGTCGTAGTCATCGAAAGCCCCGTCTCGGAAGCGCGCATGCGGGAGATGTTCGCCGCCATTGATGGAATCGTTCGCAAAAATCCCGAAGTTGGTGCCTATAATCAAAGCATCTGAGCATGGTCCTACCTTGGATGCAGCTAACGACCGCGCTAGAAGGCAATCATGCACCAGTCATCGCTTTCTGAACCGGAGATGGAGCGCTACGCGCGCCACATCATCATGCGCGACATTGGCGGACCCGGCCAACACCGGCTGAAGAATGCGCGGGTGTTAGTCATCGGCGCGGGCGGTCTCGGTTCTCCGCTGCTCCAATATCTCGCGGCGGCTGGCGTTGGGACAATCGATATTGTCGATCATGACACCGTGTCGCTTTCCAACCTCCAACGACAGGTGATTCATGGAACACCCGATATCGGCGTATCGAAAGTGGCGAGTGCAGCCAAAGCGATCGAGCGCATCAATCCGCACGTGACTGTCATCGGACATCACGTCCAATGTACCAGTAAAAATGTGGAACAACTCGTTGCATCGTCCAGCATCGTCGTTGATGGATCAGACAATTTTTCGACGCGTTATCTCGTATCGGACACCTGTTTCCATTTGGGAAAACCTCTTGTCACGGCGGCACTCGGCGTCTTTGACGCAAGCTTGACGACAATCCGCGCCCATGAAGCAGGCGCGAATGGTGCGAAAAACCCGACTTATCGGTGCCTTTTCCCCACTCCGCCGCCCCCGGGGACAATTCCTGCGTGCTCCGAGGCCGGCGTTCTCGGTGCCCTTGCCGGGATGATGGGCAGCATGATGGCCATAGAAGTCGTCCGTCAGATTGTCGGCTTCGGCGAAGGCCTCGTCGGGCGCCTTCTTATGGTAGACGTGCTGGATATGCGTTTTGAAACAATCACTTACGAGTGGGACCCGAATAACATCCTCAACGGTTCAGGACGGTGAAGCACCCTCCGGTTCCTTCGCCGCAGGCACACTGAATTTCCTGACATTGCGCACAATTACCGTGGCCCCCGTTTTGGTCCGGCCATACAAATCGAGAATATCCTCATTCAAGAGGCGAATACATCCGCTCGAAACCTGCTCGCCGATTGACCATGGTTCGTTCGTACCATGGATACGGAAAAGGATATCCCGGCCATTCTGATAGAGATATAATGCCCGCGCTCCAAGGGGGCTATCAATCCCCCCAGCCACCCGAGCTGGCAGATCGGGCATGATCCGTCGCATTGTAGCCGTCGGGCTCCAATCGGGCCAGACGCCTTTTCGGCCCACTTCAGCCACACCGCGCCACGAAAACCCGAGACGGCCGACGCCGATACCGTAGCGGATGGCCAGACCGCTGCCTTCAACAAAATAGAGAAAGCGTTGGTCGATATCGACGATGATTGTACCCGGCACTTCGCTCCCTACGAATGGGACTGCCTGACGCATCAATTCCGGGCGCATTTTCGAACGGTCGACAAGCGGAATGGGATACGGGGAATCCGCGAGCTGCCCGACATACCACTCCCGATCCTGGACAGCGATTTTCTCCATCGGTGCAATTGCGCTCTTCGGCAACTCATCAACAGGAACCGTTTGACACCCTGACAAAGCGAGCGACAACGGGATCAAGCCTCTCGAAATAATGACGCCAGATACCCTACCCATGACACGGAATAACTCTCTCGACCACCAACGAAATCAAAACATCAGCTCCGCAGAACAGCGCCGGTCTTTGCCGCGACCTCTGCAACAATCCGCGCCGATACTGCGTCAATCTCCGAATCCGTGAGGGTCTTTTCCATCGGCTGAAGGGTAACGGCAATTGCAATTGAGGTTTTCCCCTGAGGCACCCCTGTACCGCGATAGACGTCGAAAACTGTGATATCGTAGATCAACGCCCGATCAACTGCCTGTGTGATCTTCACGATTTCTCCAGCGGCAACAGCATCATCGACAATGAATGCAAAGTCGCGACTGACGGGCTGGAATTCAGACAGGTTCAGCTTCGGCTTCATCCGGGTCGGGCGTTGTTTTGGGGGTGGTAAGGCATCGAGATTGATTTCGCAGGCAACCACAGGCCCTTTGACATCCAGCGCCTCAAGAATCCGCGGATGGATTTCACCAAACGCCCCGACAATCGCTTTCGGGCCAAATTGTAGAACACCTGAGCGACCAGGATGGAACCAGCCCGGTGCGCCACGCTGAACCTGAAGCCCAGCCACCGAAACACCAAGCGCCTCGAGAAGTGCCATAGCGTCAGCTTTGGAGTCGAATGCATCAATAGCCCCGCCATCACGCCAGAAGCGCCCTGATCCAAGAGGACCGCCGAGGCCACGCCGGACTGCAGTCGCCGCAATCGACTGATCCTGCGGTCTATCTCCCCTAAAGATCTGGCCGACCTCAAAAATCGCAATATCGGTCAATCCGCGATCAACATTCCGTCCAATGGCTTTCAGAAGACCCGGGAGCAAACTCGGCCGCATATCGGACAAGTCTGAAGCAATCGGATTTGCGAGAGCGAGCGCCGGACTTCCTCCGCCAAAATGCGAGGCCTCCGAATGGCTGATAAAGGACCACGTAACGGCCTCGACAAGCCCGCGCGACGCCAAAGCGCGCTTGGCAAGCCTCGTTCGCTTCTGGATCAACGTCAAAACCGGCTTTGCGACCGTGGCGGGCTCGCGTGGGAAAGGAACCGGCAGAACTCTCTCAAGCCCAGCGATGCGCATGATTTCCTCAACAAGGTCCGCTTTATCCTCAACGTCCGGCCGCCACGACGGAACCGCAACTTTGACACTTGCTTCCGTACTGGAAACCCGGAACCCGAGGTCCGTCAAAATAACTTTCATTTCCGGTACCGAAAGATCGAGCCCTGTCAATCGCTTCACTTCGCTCCACGGGAAAGTGATGACATGATCGTCAACAGGCACGTCACCAGCAACCACCACCTGGCTCGGTTCCCCGCCGCAGAGCGTGAGTACCAACTTGGTCGCGAGTTCAAGACCGGGCAGACAGAATGCGGGATCAACCCCGCGTTCAAAACGGTACCGCGCATCGCTATTGATCCCGAGTTTACGGCCGGATTGAGCAATATTCAGCGGGTTCCAGAGCGCCGATTCAATCAGCACCTCGGTCGTATGCTCGTCACAGCCCGACACCTCGCCACCCATGATACCGGCGATGGATTCAACGCCGTGATCATCGGCGATCACCACAACATCGCTATCCGGCCGATAGGTTTTGCCGTCGAGCGCGACAACTTCATCGCCGTCACGCGCACGCCGGACAACAAGGTTGCCCTTGATTTTCTTGGCATCAAAAACGTGAAGCGGGCGGCCGCGGTCAAAGGTCAGATAATTCGTGATATCGACAAGGGCACTGATCGGACGTAGCCCGATTGCCTTCAGGCGACGAACAAGCCAATCAGGGCTCGGTCCATTTTTTACCCCACGAACGAGGCGCAATCCGAACACTGGAGCCAAGTGTTTCTCGTGATCGGGGAAATCAAGTTTTATACTGACCGGACAAGGCGCCTCACCTTTTATCGTGGCAATGGCAGCCGACTTGAGTGTTCCCAAACCTGCGGCTGCGAGGTCGCGTGCTATGCCATAAACACCGAGAGCGTCGGACCGGTTCGGTGTGACTGCGATGTCGATCACGGGATCATTCAGATGCGCGTAATCAACGTAGCGCGCGCCAATCGGGGCATCCGCGGGCAGGTCGATAATGCCGTCATGATCTTCGGAAAGGCCAAGCTCAAATCCCGAGCACAGCATCCCTGCACTCTCGACCCCACGCACCATGCCTGTCGTGATCGTGATGTTCTTTCCCGGAATAAACGTTCCGGGCGGCGAAAACACGCTCATCATCCCGGTGCGTGCATTGGGTGCGCCGCAAACAACTTGAACGGGTGTTCCAGATCCGGTATCGACCATGCACACTCTCAACCGATCCGCATTCGGGTGTTGTTCTGCCGAAATCACATAGGCCGTCACATAAGGCGCCAGCATCTTCGCCGGGTCCTCAACGCCCTCGACTTCCAGACCGACACGGGTCAGGGCATCGACAATTTCATCAAGAGATGCAGTGGTCTCAAGGTGATCCTTGAGCCAGGAGAGTGTGAATTTCATGTTGGTCCCCTCACACGCTCAAGCCGCCGGTCAGCGTCGGCAAATCCAATGGTCTGAAACCATAATGCGATAGCCACCTTACGTCGGCCTCGAAGAAAGGCCGCAAATCCGGCATGCCATATTTCAGCATGGCAATCCTGTCGATCCCCATACCCCAGGCGAACCCTTGGTACTCATCGGGATCAAGGCCGCAATGGCGGATGACATTGGGGTGCACCATACCGCAACCCAAAATCTCCAGCCAATCCCCACCCTCGCCAAAACGGATTTCGCCGCCTTTGCGTGAGCACTGGATATCGACCTCGACAGATGGTTCGGTGAACGGGAAGAACGAGGGTCTGAAACGCATTTTCACGTCATCAACCTCGAAAAATGCCTTGCAGAATTCGGCCAAAATCCATTTCAAATGGCCCATATGCGACCCTTTGTCGATCACGAGTCCCTCGACCTGATGGAACATCGGCGTGTGGGTCTGATCGGAATCACAGCGATAGGTCCGCCCGGGAATGATCACCCTGATCGGCGGCTTCTGGCTCATCATCGTTCGGATTTGCACAGGGCTCGTATGGGTGCGAAGCAGTTTCCGCTCGCCCTTTTCGTCGGGATTGAAGAAGAATGTATCGTGCATCTCGCGCGCAGGATGACCGACCGGGAAGTTGAGTGCGGTGAAATTGAAAAAATCGGTCTCGATATCCGGACCTTCTGCAACAGCAAACCCCATATCACCAAAAATGACCGTGAGTTCATCAATCACCTGACTTATCGGGTGAATTCGCCCGCGCGTCGCCGCCGAAGGGCGAACCGGCAAAGTGACATCGATGCTCTCGGAGGCAAGCCGGATTTCCAACGCAGCATCACGCAAAGTAGCACGCCGTGATGCGAGCGCCTCCGTTACGCTGTCACGCAACCCGTTAATCAATGGGCCTTTTTCCTTACGCTCTTCGGGCGTCATCGTGCCGAGCGTTTTTAGAAGCGCTGAGATGGATCCGGATTTTCCGAGCACGGCAATTCGGATCGCTTCAAGCGCAGCTTCATCGGCAGCGGCGGAAATGGCGGTGACGAGATCGTTCTCAAGGGATGCAAATTCGGTCATTGGAAAAGCTCGTATGCCGGAGAGCGAAAATGGCCCTCTCAAGAAAAAGGCCCGCGAGATCAGTCGCGGGCCTGAGACTGAGCAGGCCCGTTCAGGCCGAACAGATCACGCTGCCGCAGGCAATGCGGCCTTGGCCTTTTCGACCAGCGCCGTGAACGCCACAGGCTCGTGAATTGCAAGATCCGACAAGACCTTACGATCGACCGCGATCCCAGCCTTGTTCAGGCCGTCGATGAAACGCGAATAAACAATGCCGTGTTCCCGAACTGCTGCGTTCAAACGCTGGATCCAGAGTGCCCGAATCGTCCGCTTTTTGACCTTACGGTCGCGGGTTGCGTATTGCATTGCGCGATCAACAGCAGCCTTGGCCGTGCGGATCGTATTTTTGCGACGGCCATAAAAGCCCTTCGCTGCCTTAAAAACCTTTTTATGCTTGGCGTGGGACGTAACGCCCCGTTTGACGCGTGACATGGATGATCTCCTGAGTGTTCAAAAAAACGGTGTTCTCGAAATCCTGTGGTCCTGACACTTAGCCGTTGGGCAGGAAGTATTTCTTGACGTTGTAACCGTCGGTGTCGAACATCACGGCGGTGCCGCGCAGATTGCGGATCTGCGAGTTTGTCCGCTTGATCATGCCGTGCCGCTTTCCGGCCTGAGCATAAACCACCTTGCCTGTGCCGGTGATCTTGAAGCGCTTTTTAGCGCTCGACTTCGTCTTCATCTTGGGCATTTTGCTCTCCATCGGACCGCCGAAACAGTCCTTGTTCGTTATGTGCAACGTGTTACCACGCTGTTCGTCTCATCATGAGCGAAATGAACCGCCACGGCAGCCCTATCAGCCGGGCGGTTCGAAGATGCGGTGTATAGAGGGAATGGCGGGGTAATGCAACGGGTGGGAGTCATCTTAGTGCGCTTTTTCATCGTGTTGAACGACGAAGTTTGAATCGCTAATATCTATCTCTTCGAGTGCCGACCAGGATTGCAATGACTGAAGACATCGACCTGGAGAACAGTCTTGTTCTCCCGCCTGACGGGCGACAATCACAGACCGCTTTGATGATCGCGCGCGGAACACGGCGGCTTTTGAGCCAAATGGGCCTCGTGAGCGTCACTGAGCTGTCACTCGCATCAAATCGTCGAGCTGATCTCGTGGCATTGAGCGACGACGGAACACTTTGGATCGTTGAAATCAAATCAAGTGTCGAAGACTTTCGCGTTGACCGGAAATGGCCCGAATATCGCGAATATTGCGATCATTTCTTCTTTGCAATCTCGGATTCAGTCCCGCAATCTCTCATTCCAGAGGATACTGGTTTGATACTAGCCGATTCTTACGGTGCGGCGCTCCTTCGCGATGCTCCCGAACACAAATTGGCTGCTACCCGACGCAAGGCGATGCTCGTTCGGCTCGCGCGGGCGACAGCGAGCAGATTGCACCGCCTGAGTGACCCGGACTTCAAGATCGACAGTCTCTAAACAATGTTCAGACTTCGACGGCGCGGTCGAATTGACCCGCTTTACGAAAACGATACAAATATCCCGGCAAGACTGAATCGATCGTTTCACCCTTGATGCCAAGGCCCTCTAAGGTCAATCCGGCAGCATTGGCTTCCTGTGAGACGACATTGTCCCGTTCAAGCAAGGTCACCTGATCACGCGTCAACATCAGCGCCTTCGGCGTCAGGCCAAATGTGACACTGTTGACGAACTCCATCACTCCCGCCTGAATCCGTGCGAGCGGAAACGGCAACGGGAGCAACAAACGTTTGCGACGGATGATGCGCAACAGGGTTTCGAGCAATTCGCGGAAGGTTTTAACTTCGGGACCACCCAATTCATAGGTTGCACCCGCCTTTAGACTGCCATCAACAGCGCGGGCCACGACTTCAGCCACATCACCGACAAACACGGGCTGGAAGCGCGTCTCACCTCCGCCGATT
>JBJTDR010000115.1:0-35185 GCA_046092445.1 Hyphomicrobiales bacterium
TCACGACCGTGGGAAGGGGCGGTGTGGACAAAGCCTGTGCCGGCATCATCGGTGACGTGATCGCCATCGAGCAGGGGAACAATAAAATCATAGCCAAGTGACTTGAGCGGATGAGCGCACGCGACGTGGCTTATAACCCTAGCCGGAATGTTTTCATGATAGGCGAGCGTGATTTTTGCGGATGACGCCACCGCGTCGGCGAGTTTCTTTGCAATGATATATTTTTCACCAACCTTTGGTCCGAAGTCGCGCTCATTCGCAGTCACTTCATAAAGACCATATTCGATCTTGCGAGAAAACGAGATCGCGCGGTTGCCCGGTAGTGTCCAAGGTGTTGTCGTCCAGATGAGGACTGATGCGCTCTTTAATTCTTGCACCTGATTATAAACATCAAAATTGGAACTAACAATTTCACCATCTCTTCGGGTTTCAATTGGTATGAAAGACGGTTTTTCCGTTACCGGAAACTTCACCCAAACCATATCACTCGTATGGTCGTGATACTCGATCTCGGCCTCGGCTAATGCCGTCTTCTCGACAACCGACCACATTACCGGCTTCGAGCCGCGATAGAGCAGGCCATTATCCTTGAACTTCATGATCTCGCGGGCGATCTGGGCTTCGGCGTGGAAGGCCATGGTGGAGTAAGGGTTATCCCAATCGCCCGTAATGCCGAGGCGCTTGAACTCTTCGCGTTGCACGGAGAGCCAATGTTCGGCGAAGGTGCGGCATTCCTTGCGGAATTCAATGACGGGGACTTCATCCTTGTTTTTGCCCCTGGCGCGGTATTGCTCCTCGATCTTCCATTCGATGGGGAGACCGTGGCAATCCCAGCCGGGGACGTAGTTTGAGTCAAAGCCCAGCATTTGCTGGCTTCGCGTGACCAAATCTTTGAGCACTTTGTTGAGTGCGTGGCCGATATGGATGTTGCCGTTCGCATAAGGAGGACCGTCATGCAGCACAAAGCGCGGGCGACCGGCGGCGGTTTCACGAAGGCGCCGGTAGAGGTCGATCTTTGCCCAGTGTGCAAGAATGTCCGGCTCGCGCTGCGGCAGACCTGCCCTCATCGGAAATTCCGTTTGCGGGAGAAACAGGGTCTCGGAATAATCGCGCTTTTCGGCAGTGTCGGTCATGGGGTCAGATACTCGGTCGGAAAGGATGCTGTCAAAAAGGATGAAATGCCGAATAAACCATTCCGCGTGTGGAAGCTATGGGTTTGAGCGTGAAGCGGTTACAACGGCAGCAGGCTCGGGGCCGGAATGTCGGGATTGCGGGCCAGTGCTTTGCGCGCATTGTGACTGTCGAGATCCATTTGTTCGATCAGCGGATCGATGCCGTCAAACTTTCTCTCGCCGCGCAGAAACGCGCAAAATTCGACATCAACGGTTTTGCCGTAGAGATCTCCCTTGAAATCGAACACGAAAACTTCGAGTAACGGCGCGCCATTATCGAAAGTGGGGCGTCGACCATAGCTGGCAACGCCCAGACGGACAACACCGTCAACCGAGAGACGGACCGCGTAAATCCCGTGCTTGAGGCCGCAATTTGCTGACAATCGGATATTGGCGGTGGGGTAGCCGAGGGTGCGGCCGATTTTTTCGCCATGAATGATTTCACCGCGCACCAACCAGCGATAGCCCAGCAAACGGGCCGCTTTGCCGACATCGCCCTCCGCCAAGGCGGCGCGAATGGCGCTCGACGAGACCAGCTCCTTGCCGACGACCAAGGGCGTGACGATCTCGACAGGAAGATTGTTCTGCGCGCCCAGCGCTTTCAAAGCGTCGGGCGAGCCCTCGCGGCCGCGTCCGAAATGGAAATCGTGGCCGACGACGACTCCCGTGACGCCAAGGGTTTTGACCAGAATGTTTGCGATAAAATCCGGCGCGGAAGTCGCAGCCAATTCCGCGTTGAATGGGAGAACGATCATTCCGTTGACGTTCCATTGCGCCAGAATTGATGCTTTCAGGGTGATTGACGTCAATTCGAAAAGGGGTTCTTGCGGCTTGAAATAGGCGCGGGGATGTGGCTCGAAGGTCAGCACTGCGGCAGGAGCGCTCAACCGGGCGGCGAGGTTGCGGGTCTGGTCGATGACGGCGCGATGGCCCCGATGTAGACCGTCAAAATTGCCAATCGCCACGACAGGGCCGCTAAGCGATGCGGGCAACGACGTGAGGCCTTGAACAAGATCAAAGGCCTCTCCAGACGCTGACTTTTCAGTCCGACTCACCGACATTTTCCGACTCACATTCCGTTTCTGGCGTTCATATGCAGCAGGAGCGGTTCAACGATCAAGGTGCGGTTAGACGAGAAGGCGGAGTGACGGTCTCTCATCGGATGATCTGATCATTGGCACTGGAAATGTCGGTGGATTGATTCAATTCAATTGAATTGCGAAACGGATAATTGTCTTCGACCATCGTAGTCAAGGGAAGTGGCAAATCTTTGCCCTTCTGGTTTTGACGGAACCGACAGGGCTGCGCGAAGGAGTTATCCAGCATGTATATTGATCCTTCACTGCGTATTCTGGTCGTTGATCCGACAGAGGAAGTCTCGCCGGTTTTAACACAGATGTTGACCCAGATCGGGATCAAGGAGGTCGAAACGGTGATCGGTCCCGTCGAGGGGCTGGCGCGCCTTCGAGAGAAGAAAATCGACATTGTGATTACGGACTGGCAGACAGAGCCGATGGATGGTGCCGAGTTCATTCAAACTGTCAGGGCGGACGAGACGCTTTTCGAGACGCGTTTTCTTGTGGTAACCGCCGATATCGAGCCGGCGAAGGTTTTGGAAGCTTATCGTGCCGGAGCCGACGGCTATGCCATCGCGCCCTTCTCTGCGCGGTCGCTTGCGAACAAACTCACACAGATTCGGGACGCGTTGGCGGAATTGCCGCTACCAGCTTAGGGAATCAATTGCAAACCTTGGACGAAACGCCGCGTCCGCCATGAACTTCATGAATGTGCCGTTATCGAAGGCGCTCTCTGACAGTCCGAGTTCGTGCATGTGAATGCCGCGCAGGACGAAGAGTGACGGGCATCCGAATGCAACTGCTCCGGCGATGTCGGTGCGGATCGCATCCCCGATGAGCAGGATGCGAGAACGATCAGTATTTTTGCCATTGAGCGATGCCACGACGCTGACGGCTGCCTGATAGATATCGACATGGGGTTTACCGGAATAGCATGTTCGGCCACCCATTTGTTCATAGAGCGCGGCAATCGCGCCGGCGCAATAGATGAGTTCACCGCCACGTTCGACGACGAGATCAGGATTCGCGCACAGCATTACCTTGTTGAGGGCGAGCGCCGTTTCGAGCATTTCACGATAGGTTTCGGGTGTTTCCGTTATGTCATTGAACAACCCCGTGCAGACGATGACGTCCGCCTGTTCGAGCGGAGATGTGTCGAGCGGGAGTCTGTCAAAGAGCGATTGATCCCGCTCGGGGCCGAGCCAGAAAAATTTCTTCCAGTTCGAACGGACCAGGATATCGCGCGCAATATCGCCCGACGTGACAATGCCGTCCCATGCAGATCGCGAAATTCCAAAGCGGTCAAGGATAGGGACGATATCAATGTTGGGACGTGGAGCGTTCGACACGAGTATCACGCGACCGCCACCCTGACGGAAGCGCGTCAGTGCATGGGATGCGGCTTCATATCCTTTGACACCATTGTGGAGAACACCCCAAATGTCGCAGAGGACGACGTCAATGTCATGGGCGAGCGCCGAAAGCCCGTTGATGATTTCGATTTCAGGGCGGGCTAAAACGGCGTCCTCCACGTGTCAAGAGCCGACCTTCGGCAGATGATCCCGCAGGGGTGTTGGTTTTAGTTGCTCGCGCGTTTTGACAACGCGGTGCACGACGTCTGAGTTCAGCGCATCATTATCGGACAGAGACTGAGGCCCACTGCTATCAACCGGCATCTGCTCCTGAAGTGCCGTGAAACGTACGAGTCTCGGCGTGTCGAACAAAGGTCCGTGTGCGAGATACACGTTGAATTTTCTGAGCCTCGACAGTTCCGCGGCATCGCTCAAGCCCGTTGCAACGATTTCCATGTTGTAGCGATCCATCAGGCCGGGCAGGTCGGACGGATGAATTTCGGTTCGGACCTGTCCCGACTCTGCGTCCCGGAGCAGCCTGAACGGAATCAATACGGCACGAAATCCCATATTTGCGAGAGTGACCACATCGATCATCAGATCGTTGGCGATTTCGAGTGCAAATGTGATCCCCGCTTTGTGCAGCCTCGCCATGTTCTCGCGACCGATATCCCCGCAGTTTTCAAGCGTATACTCGGAAAAGAGAAATATGATTTTTCCCGCAAGTCCGGGGTTGCGCCGCAAGGTCGCGATCATTTCCGACGTCGCCGAGGGCTCCAGCAACGTGATGATCGACATGGGACAGATGAGGGGCAACGTGTTATTCGACCCGTGACGGGCGATTTCATGGGTGTATCCGAAACGCACACGGTCGAAAAGCAGAAGCAGGTTTCGGCTGACCCCCATCTGCACGAGATCCCTCTCGAGAATGGCGTCACCTTGACTGTTTTCGATGCAGAAGGAAAGCGTGTTGAAAGCCTTCTTTTTTGACGGCAGACTTATGATCCCTTGAGAATAGGCCCCAATCCGGCCACTGAGCATTTCCTGCCGGAGCAGTGTTTCCATCTGGCGCTTCGACATCGAGACGACCGTTTCATCATCTGCTTTCGCGTTCTCTGCCCGTGCCGAGGGCGAGGGAGGCTGATCCCCGTCGGAAAGTTTCATGGCACCCGGCGCCATCGACCGTTTTTCTGTATCACCGATCTGATCGACTTCGACGAGGATACGGTGATGCTCAACGATGATATCGGCGATATCGCGCAGCGCATGGCCGACGGTCTCGAGTTCCTCCAAGATCGAGTTCGAGACGGCGTCCCCGATGTTATCCGATGAGGCTTCCATTGATGTCATGCGCGTTTCAAGGGCCGTCATGCGTTTTGATACGACGTTGAGCTTGTGCTCGGTGCGGGATAGATCCGCCTGGGAAGCACTCGCTTGTGTCTTGACGGGCGCTGTCTTTTCTTCAAATCTCTGAATGAAAAGATAAGCCGCAATGGATGATACGATCAGGAATGCGGCTGATACGATCAGCGACTCGGACAACTGAAAAATGATCAGGGCGACGACAAAAATAACGATAAATGCCCCACCGATGAACAATGGAGCAGGAATTCGGCGTTGAAAGGAGTTGAATTGCACCATACGTACTGAAGCGTCCGCTGAAAAAGATTACGATGTCCAATGACGCAGACAAACCGATCGTACCATCTGATTCGACGGAGCGTATAGCAGATTTGTCAATTTCGCATTAACCATATTTAAGATCTTTTGATTTTTCCTGATTTTTCTGACCAGTTTGGGGAAGCTATCCATGACGGACAAGACACAAAACCTCTCCTTCGCCGTTCAAGGGATGACGTGCGGCGGTTGCGCCAAGGCCGTCACAAAGGTGATCCAGAAGTCTGATCCGGAAGCGCGGGTGACGGTTGATCTCAGTGCGGGCCGGGTAGATGTCGACACGATCGCGGATAGTCGCGTTCTGGCTGAGGCCATCTCGCGGGCTGGTTATAAGGCTGCCTCTCTGTAATCCGTATTTCAGTTTTTATTGACGATCCCGCCGTCAATGCGGCCGTCAATGATATTGATACGACGATCCGCGCGCGCCGCCAAAACCAAATCATGTGTGACAATGATTACCGAGCGTCGATCAGATCGCGCTATGTCTTTGAGGATTGTAATCACCTGCTCGCTGGCCTGTGTGTCCAGATTTCCGGTGGGCTCATCGGCGAGGATCAGGGCCGGTTCGTTGGCAAGTGCTCGGGCGATTGCCACCCGCTGACGTTCTCCCCCGGAGAGTTGTTCCGGTCGTTTGCTTATGTGGTCGGCAAGTCCGAGGGACGCCAGCAGGGCTTTGGCACGCGTACGCTGCTCGTCGGTGGTGATCCGCCCAAGCGCCTGCATTGGCAGTATGACATTATGAAGGACCGTGAATTCCGGCAGCAGAAAATGAAACTGGAAGACGAAGCCGATATTTGCCAGGCGGAGCGCAGCACGGCGATTTTCATCAAGCGAACGGGTGGATTCGCCGATCAAGATCACATCCCCCTCGGATGGAACATCGAGGAGACCCAAAAGATACATGAGGGATGATTTACCGGAACCCGAGGGGCCTGTAATGGCAATGAATTCTCCCGATTGAACGGCAAAGTCAATGTTTTTGACAAGCGTCACCGGAACGGCACCCGGCAGGGTACGCGTGACATTTTTTGTTTCAATCAAGGGAGTGGTCATGAAGCACCACGAATGATTTCGACGGGTTGCACGCTTGCAGCCTTCCGGGCAGGCAGAAAGCCTGCAAGGAGCGAGGACGTCAGTGCGACAGCACCGGCAATGGCATAATGGCGAGGCGAGTAAAGAATCGGCAGATGAGTCATGTCTGTCATGAAGCTCTTGAACTCGATCGAGCCCATGACAATGCAAAGGGCATAGCCGAGAAGCCATCCAAAAAAGATACCGACTGCCCCGATGATCGCGGATTCGAGAACAAAAATGCGGCGCACTGTCTGCTCGCGAAGGCCGAGCGATTTCATTATCGCGATATCTCGGGCCTTTTCATGGGTGATGGTTGAAATGATATTGTAGGTTCCGAACGAGGCGACCAGCAATATGGCGCCGACCACCATGAACATGATCACATTACGGATCTGGAACGCGGACAGAATGTCCTCGTGAGCTTCCTGCCATGAAACCGCTTTGTATCCGGTTTGTTTCTCCACCCGGGCAGCAATGTCCCGCGATGACATAACGTCATCCACACGAATACGGAATTCGTTGAGAAGCGCCGTCTTGCCAGCCAGTATCTGCGCCGTCTTGATGAGTGTGACGGCTTGATTGTCATCGATCTGGCGAATGCCGGAGTGGGACAGACCGACAATCCGGGCGAGGATCGGCGCTCCGCCGGATGCTATCAGTGTGATGCTGTTTCCCACACCAACTCCGAGTCGCTCGGCGAGGGTATCACCGAGGATCACCGCGTTTGAGGCCTTGAAGAGCGAATCGAGCGTCCCTGCTTTCATTTGGGTCGCAAGTTTCGAGACATGGGCTTCACGGTTGGGATCAATTCCGATGAGGGATGCCGCCGTATCCCGCGTCCCGGAACGCAGTAGCGCTTTGGTCTGCACCGAGGGAGTCACTGCGCCGGGTAGCCACTCTTCCAGATCAGCGAGAACAGCGTAAGGGTTTTTAAATCCGCGGCGCTCCGTTTCGTTCGAGAGATTATGAAATTGGATGCTGGCAAAGTGTCGTTCGGAGGGCTGGACCGACGGGTCGCGTTTCTCGTCGCTCACTGAGACACGCGGTATTGAGTCCACAAGCTGCCGGATGAAATCGATCTGGGAGCCCTCAAGGAGGCCTGCCATCATGATTGAACAACCGACACCTGTCGCAATACCCATCACACCCACGAGTGTTTGCCGGACCCGGGAACTGACATGTGTAAGTGCTATGTGAAGCACAAGATTCATGGTTTTGTGGCTTCCGGTCGGAAAACCCGCAGACCTTCCTTATAGGCGGGTTTGATCGGTGAAACGATTTCATCGCCCGCTTCGAGACCGGTTAAAACTTCAACCATTCGTGTGCCCCGGATTCCGGTTGTGAGGGGACTGCGCAGCAGGCGGTTATTTTCGATCACAAAAACGCTTTGACCGACCAAAGCCTCGGCTGGAACGAGCAAGGCATCTTTCTTCTCCTTGATGATGATATTGGCCTCGACGCTCATTCCGATCCGAAGGGGCGTTGTCTCGGGGAGAGCAAGATAGACGCGGAACGTTTTGGTGACCGGATCACCTTTCGGAGTGATCGAATTAACGCTGGCTAAGAGCGACTCGTCGCCAAAACCTTCATGACGGAGCAGGACCACATCATCGATTTTGATGCGGCCAACATCTTCCTCGTTGATATCGGCAACAATGCGGAGATGGGAGGGTTGCCCCACCCAGAATACGACATCGCCTGATCCGATGATTTCACCCACGGAAAAATCCTCCCGCAGAACGACACCATCCATGGGCGACCGGAGAACGAGATCATTCAGCACGTCCTGTGCTGCAACAATCCGTGCATCGATTTCCTTCATCGACGTCACAGCCTGATCGACCGCTGCAACGGTAGCAGCATTCCGATCCAGAAGATTATTGAGACGCTGAACATCGCGCTCCAATTGATCATGGCGGGCCAGTAATTCGTCCAGATGCGCCTTTTGCTGGGAGCCATCCTGTCGGGCAAGAATATCTCCCGCGCGAACCGCTTTTCCTTCACAATCACATAAATAAACAAGGCGGGCTCTCTGAATGGGAACCACTTTGGCCCAACGAACGGGCTCGACCGCGCCTGTTGCATAGACAACTTCTGCGGCATCGCCACGAATGGCCAGCACTGTTGAGACGGGCTCGCCGCGGCCAAATATCCAATAAAATGCGCTCGCGAGGCAAATAATGACGAAGACCGAGGTGCTCCAGAAACGAGCTGAGCGAAAGACGGATGATGATGGCAAAGACGGGAAACTCCTGAGCGCAATGATCTCTGGATAATTTTTTACAGAGAATTGCGCAGCTCAACTATCCGTATGAACAGCAGGATAGCCCCAGTTGACGCCTCAGGGCTGGCTGATGAGAGCCGGCCCTTTGAATTCGGGCTCGATCTGGCTTCGGAGTTCCATTGCGCCATTGTCGTCGCCGATTGATGCGAGACGCGCTGCTTGAGAGGCTAGGACAGTTACGTCGTATGGATTCAGGTCTACAGCCAGTTTCCCAAGCTGCGTTGCGCGCTCGGTCAAGCCGAGCCGGGTATTTACGTCAGCGAGGATGTTCAGGATCAAGGCACTTTGCGGAGCAACTGTGTTTGCGCGTTGTGCTTCATTCAACGCAAGTCGAAGCTCCTCCATGCTGGCATTTGGCAGGTCGAGACGGAGGCGGGCAGAAAGGCCGAGCAAATTCGGCGAGTCGGGATAGATTTCAAGTGCTTCGTCAATGCATTGCCGAGCCGAGGCCACCCTCTCCTGCCCCGGAAGACGAAGCACTTCTGTCGCGCGAAGGATGCAGTATTTTGCAACCGTTGCCGGATCGTCGATCACCGAAATCGCTGTTGAGTCGCGCAAGATGACGCCATCATTCGAGGCAATTGTTGTAGCGACCGCCCGGATCACATCCTGCCGCCAGAACGACCCCGGTCGGCTGGTCGACACCCGCACATAATCCTTGCTCCAGACCATGCGTTGACTTGCGACATGGACAATTCTGACGCTGATTGTATTCGTTTGTGATCCATCTACAAAGGCACGACCCGACAATTCATAGATATCCGGATCGTTCGGTTGGCTCGGAGAGCGCCAATCATAAACTGATATGGCATCAAACCGGCTCAAGGCTTCCGTGAACTCTTCCGATATTTTTGCACCCACATGCCACGGCATCGACGCATTGCCTTCGACGGCGAAGGTGCCGACTTTCACGCCACCGAGGCGGAAACTGCGGCCGATTTTTGGGGCCATTTTGGTCGGTTCGGGCGCCTGTGGTGCCAAATCCTTTTGGTCGACATGAAGAGCGAGCAGGGACGCCTTGGATGACCCAGAGGCATTGATTGCCGCCCAGCGATCCGGAAATACGCCCCATGTCCATCCGGCACTGATGATAGAGACAACAAAAAGAACTGCCCAGGACGGATGGCGCTGAAAAGACGGCATACGCAACCATGATTTCGCGCTGACTGTTGGGCGCTCAGCAGATAAGGCGCTGCGGGGGAATTCCTGCGTTTCGACAATTTGTGTCCGAACAAACCTGATCTGATAGCCTCCCTTGGGCATCATGATCTGCATGGGCTCCGCTGCGCCACTCCCGCTGTAGTGACGTTCCAGTGCCCGACGGAGTCGCGTTGCCTCTACGCGCACAATCGGATCATTCTGCGGATCGAAAGTCGGCGGGCGGCCGAGGGCACCTGTTGCGACACTGTATGCTTTCAACGCTGGTCCACGACCTTCGAGGGTTTCACGGACACAATAGGTAAGGAATGATGCCAGATGAGGCGAAAAAGTGAAATCCGGTGACGTCAACACACTTTCAAGCGCGGCGAGTTCCTCTTTGCGGCTTTCAATGCCTCCAGCCCATTCACTTTCTTTAAGGTTCCTCATCGTCTAAATCCTTGAACCCGGTGTCCGGCCAAACCGCTATGGCTGTTTGCGACTACTCTCCTGAGGTTTCGCAACCGTGTCATAGAAAAAAGAGGGCACTTCCTCTGTCAAATTCTGACTGGACTGATATAATTGGATCACGCACTCTGACACCTACGAACACGTCTACGGATTAATACTAACGCACGATCGAAGGAGAAGTTCCATGTCGCTCGCTCAAGATTATCAGGCACGTCGCGATGCATCGCCCAACGATCTCGAGGCGTGGTGGCTTCCTTTTACCGCCAACCGCGCTTTCAAGAAGAATCCACGCATGATCTCACGAGCGAAAGACATGCACTACATCACCCCTGATGGCAAGCAAATCCTTGATGCTGTTGCAGGGTTATGGTGCTGTAATGCCGGGCATAACAGACAGGCTATCGTTGAGGCAATTCAGCACCAGGCCGCCGAACTTGATTTCTCGCCAGCCTTCCAGTTCGGTCATCCGACTGCCTTTGCTCTGGCATCGCGCATTGCGGCGATGGCACCTGCCGATCTTGACCATGTCTTTTTCGCCAATTCCGGTTCCGAGGCCGTCGATACGGCGCTGAAAATCGCGCTCGCCTATTGGAACGTGCGCGGCCAGGGCCAGAAGACGCGGTTGATTGGCCGCGAGCGCGGCTATCACGGCGTGGGCTTTGGCGGCATTTCGGTGGGCGGCATTGTGAATAACCGCAAGTTCTTCGGCGGGCTGCTCACTGGTGTCGATCACATGCCGCATACCTATAACCGTCAGGAACAGGCCTTCACCAAGGGCGAGCCGGAATGGGGTGCGCATCTCGCGGACGATCTCGAGCGGATCGTTGCGCTTCATGATGCTTCAACCATTGCCGCCGTCATTGTCGAGCCAATGGCAGGGTCCACAGGCGTGCTTCCACCACCGAAGGGATATTTGAAGCGGATACGCGAAATTTGTGACAAGCACGGCATTCTGTTGATATTCGACGAGGTGATCTCCGGTTTTGGTCGTCTTGGCCATGCCTTTGCCGCCGAGCGCTTTGGCGTGACACCGGATATGATCTGCTTTGCCAAGGCGGTGAATTCCGGCACCGTGCCGATGGGCGGTGTCATCGCGCGGAAGGGCATCCATGATACTTTTATGAAGGGTCCGGACCACGTCATTGAATTGTTTCACGGTTATACCTATTCAGGCCACCCGCTTGCGGCAGCTGCCGCGCTTGCAACGCTCGATCTCTATCGGGACGAAAAGCTGTTCGAGCGGACCAAAGCGGTTGAGTCGCGGTGGATGGACGCGGTGATGGGGCTGAAGGGCCTGCCGAATGTGCTTGATATTCGCACGATCGGGCTTGTTGCCGCGATTGATCTGGCATCGATTCCGGATGGTGTTGGAAGGCGCGCGTTCGAGGCGATGGATGCGGGGTTCCGCGAGCACGGCATTATGCTGCGGATCACGGCGGACACGATTGCGCTGACCCCTCCCCTGATTATCTCGGACAATCAGATCGATGAGCTGATCGAAAAAGTGAAGAAATGCATTCTTGCCGTCGCTTGACGGGTTGAGATCGAGAGCTCGGAATTGAAGGCTGGGGAACCCCGGCCTTTTTTACAGGATTCCTTCGAGTAGCGCATCGATAATGGCGCGTTCGCGAGGCTTGCCCGTTATTTCATCGATGCCGCTGACCAAGATACCGTCTAACCGGAGGCATATGTAACCATGGACAAGGGACCATAGAGCGATAACCCCTGTCTCCGCGCCCAGCGCAGCCACATCGGTTTCATGCTCCATCACGATTTTGAGTTGGTTGTAGATTGTATCACCCGCTTCCTTGTAGTCCGGCCGTTGATGGTCGATACAGTCTCGACGCCATAGAAGCCGATAGCGGTGAGGATGTGTCCAAGCATAAACATAGACAGCCGCAGCCAAGGCGTGAAACCGATCGGTCTTCTGCACTGTTTGGGCGCTGATCGCACCTGAAATTCTGGATCCCAACTCAATGAAAATATTGGTTGCGACTTGCGTGAGCAGTGCTTTCTTGTCTTTGAAATGATTGGCGGGAGCGGAGTGCCCGACCCCGGCGCGTTGAGCGACAGCGCGGATTGTCACAGCCTCGATGCCTTGCTCATCCAGAATTTCTAGCGCTCCGCGGAGGAGCGCCTTTCGAAGATCGCCATGGTGATAGGATTTCATTTTTACCGTCATGTCAATTTATATAGACATTGTCCATATTGAGTGGTAAGTGTTCGAGCAGTTGAAACTATGCTGAACAGGTATCTAATTCGGGGTCTGAAGGGCATCAGGTCCATTTGGTCGGAATTGGTCATTCTGTTGTGCACCGGTGTCACTGGATCTCAGGTAATCCTCATCGTGATATGCCGATTTCAGTGAATTTTTGCTTTTGACGTATCTCAGTATGAGCGAGGGGCAAGTCATATGACAAGACTGGAACATATCACATCCGCGTTGGGCGCGATCGCCGGCATACTCGCTCTTTCACTGTTTTTACTCGCGATTATGTCGGGGAGTTCGCAGGGACTCTTCCAGATCAACTGGCCCACTAATGAGTATGGGGCAATGTTGCTCAGCCGCGCGCCTTATTTGCGGGCTGATTTAGGATTGGATTTCCTGTTTCTATCCGTTTACGCAACTTACTTCGTTTTTCTCTGTGCTGTACTCACCGCGTGGCAACGCCGAGATGGAGCGCCTTCTGAATTCACGAGCGTCACTCGGCTTGCGACTGGTGCTTTGGTGTTGACGGCGCTCCTCGATGCCATTGAAAATTCTCATCTGCTCGCCGTTTTATCCATGGCTGAACAGGGAATGCCGATTTCTCAGAATGAAATTGCCTGGCAGCAAGTTGAAAGTCAGGTGAAATTCTTGGCCAGTTCGTTTGGAATATTGCTCTTTTCGTTTGTACTTCCATCGAAGTCGCTGATCGAGAAAGTCACAGTATTCGCCTTGCGCTGGGTTCAATTGCCGCTTGGATGTGCCATCTTTGTCGTACCGCTGACGATGGCGAGACCACTGATTATTGCCCGCGCCGTTTTCTTTTTCATTGGTCTGTGGGCGACGGCTTGGATCGTATACAGCAGAAGCCGAAGGTCTTCATCGACCGTCGGCTCCCCGGTGCCCTGACGTGTCATCGTCTTGTTAGGCCAATAGTTTTATTTTCCTCAATACGGGAAAACAGTGCCAGTGAGAAACCTAAAGTTCATCATTCTAACTCTCCCGTTCTTGACGATGGCATCTCAGCCTACACTTGCGGCAGATCGGCTCTCGGGCAAATGGCTGACAGAGAAGCGGGACTCACACGTCGAATTTCATCCGTGCAACTCGTTCGATTGTGGCGAGATTGTGTGGCTCGAAGAGGACACCGATCCCGAAACGGGAAAGGCGTGGACGGATAAATTCAATCCGGATGAGACACTTAAATCCAGACCGCTGAGAGGGTTGGTATTTATCTCTGATTTGAAAGCGGTGGCGCCCGGCTATTGGGAGGGCAATCTCTACAATCCGCGCGATGGAAGGATCTACGTCGGCAGGCTTCAACAGCAAGGTCCCGATAAACTGGAATTGAAAGGGTGCGCGTTTTTTGGCCTGATCTGCCAATCTGAATTCTGGACGAAGGTGTCTCCATGACACCGAGGCTCAAAACACTCATTCTATTAACGGATGGTGGCCTTCTAACCGGCTGACTCGTGACTTTTTTGGGTGTAACGGGCCCGATTGAATTGCCGATGGATTGGTTTTATTCAGATTTTCAAAATCCGGTTGTTGTTTCGTGAGACCGGTTCTTTTTGCCGTTTGACATCATTCTTTCAGTTATTGGCCTTGCCGGTGTGCGTCTGGCCGGATTGGGCGACGCTCGCTGGCAATCTTTGACGATCTTTTCTGTGACGATGAGATCCTGTGCGGGTCTGATGGCGATATCAATCTGGCGGTTAGAATGGAACCTGATGTTGCTAGGTGGGCGGCCAACCTTTATCTTTTCTTTTGGCCGCTGCCTTATCTTGCACGACGCTTCCGGCAGGTGAATTGCGTTGCCGTTTGAACGATAATTTGGAAAGACCGGGAACCCCGGCCGTTATGCTACGATAACACCCGCCTGTTCGGCGGCCAGGCGAAGGTCTTTGTCGAGCGTGGCGAGTGGCGCGGAGAGGCGCAAAGCGAGTTCGAGATAGGCCGCGTCGTAAGGGGTGAGGCGATGTTCTCGTGCGATTGCGAGCGTATCCTCAAAAGCGCGGGCGTCTGTTGCAAGATCGACCATTACGGGTGCGAGTTTGAGTGTATCGAGAAAATTTTCTGATGCGGTTTCATCAATCAGACCACGCCGCTCCGAGCGCAGCATCACATTGGTAATTTCGAGCGGCCAATGCGAGGGCACATGAACGTGCATGTTCGGCTCAAGGAATTTATCGAGGATAAAGTTCGCATAGGCGAGGTCTGCGATGCCGCCGTCTTTCGTCAACCATCGCATGGTGACCGATGCGTCAAGCACGAACGCCATCAGCGCCGCCCATATTCAATCATCTCTTTGATTTGCTCGGCCGTCAGCGACGGCAAGTCCGACCGCTTTCTGAATTCCCGCATTGCATGAACAAATTTCGCGTTTTTGTTCTCGCCTCCGACTTCCGACGAAGGCTTCAACTCCGCCACCGGCTTCCCGCGAAGCGTGATCGTGAAGCTCTGTCCGGCTGCGACTTCGCGCAACAGGCGGGGCAGGTGGGTTTTGGCCTCATAGGCGCCGATTTCGATGTTATTTGCCATGGTGTTCTCCGACTGGTCTATAGACTAGTCTATTCGGAGTGGGGGTTCAAGCTCCCTTGCCGCGGGTGTCGCTCTGCGTTAGGACGCATTGTGTCAGTTTAACCAGAATAAGGCCCGCCCGATGACGTCTTCTGCCGATACTGCCCAGGACACTGCCCCCCGCAAGGTGGCGGCGCGGCTGCCGCGTGGCTTTGGGGATCGGGGGCCTGCCGAACTCGCCGCCATGCGCGCCATGTCGGAGAAGATCCGCGCAACCTTCGAGCTCTACGGGTTCGAGGCGGTGGAGACGCCTTTTATCGAGTATACCGAAGTGCTTGGCAAATTTCTGCCGGATCAGGATCGCCCGAATGAGGGCGTGTTTTCGTTCCAGGATGATGACGACCAGTGGCTGTCGCTGCGCTATGATTTGACCGCACCTTTGGCGCGTTATGTCGCCGAGCATTTTGATGCGTTGCCGAAGCCGTATCGCTCCTATCGCAATGGTTTTGTCTTCCGCAATGAAAAGCCCGGTCCCGGCCGCTTCCGGCAATTCATGCAGTTTGATGCGGATACGGTGGGTGCGCCGGGCGTTTCGGCCGATGCCGAGATGTGCATGCTGATGGCCGATACGCTGGAAGCAGTTGGCATCAAGCGCGGCGATTATGTGATCAAGGTGAATAACCGCAAAGTGCTCGACGGCGTGATGGAGGCCATTGGCTTAGCGGGGGACGAGAATGCCGCGCGGCGGCTGGTTGTGTTACGCGCAATTGACAAGTTGGACCGTCTCGGACCGGAAGGTGTGGCCGCCTTGCTGGGCGGGGGTCGGAAGGATGAGAGCGGCGATTTTACCAAGGGTGCGGGGCTTGAAGCCAAGGCCATCGAAACCATTTTGGCCTTCACGTCTGCGAAAGCCGATACGGCGTCAGCGACAATGGCTAATCTCGCCAAGGTGGTTTCAAGCTCTGCGATTGGTGCAGAAGGCGTAGCCGAGCTGGCCGATATCGGGTCGCTTGTTGCTGCTGGCGGATATGATGATGGACGCGTGGTGATTGACCCTTCCGTCGTCCGTGGCCTCGAATATTACACCGGCCCCGTTTTCGAGGCTGAACTCACATTCGAAGTGAAGGGCGACGACGGCAAGCCCGTGCGCTTTGGCTCAGTGGCGGGTGGCGGACGTTATGACGGCTTGGTCGCCCGTTTCCGTGGCGAGCCTGTCCCTGCGACGGGCTTTTCGGTTGGTGTATCGCGTTTGCTCTCGGCGGTCTCCGTGTTGGGCAAGCTCGGCGGACAGGCGGAGGCGCAGGGCCCTGTTGTCGTGCTTGTGATGGATAAGGACCAGATCGCGCATTACCAAAAGCTTGTCTCTACCCTTCGACAGGCGGGCATCAAGGCGGAACTTTATCTTGGCGGTTCGGGCATGAAGGCGCAGATGAAATATGCCGACAAGCGCGGTTCGGTCTGCGTGGTCATTCAGGGATCCGACGAGCGGAAAAAGGGCGAGGTGCTGATCAAGGATCTCGTGCTGGGGGCAACGCTCTCCTCGGCGCCGGATCGTGACGCCTATTTGAAGCAGCAGGCCGAAGCGCAGTTTGCATTGCCGGAAACCGGCATGATTGACGCCGTGCGCAAGGTGCTGGCGCGGCATGGTGCCAAGGATTGAGGATTTGCTTACCTCATTTCGGCTTTTGACTCGACATTTGTAGGTCCCAAAAGCATATCGCGCTCATGAATTTCAAAACCGTGCTTTCAGTATCAATCCTCCTTTTTTTGGGCCTTGTGACGCACGCACATGCGGAGGAGCCGTTTTCGCTGTCGCTTCCGGTCGATTGCGAGATCGGCAAGACGTGTTTTGTGCAAAACTATGTCGATCATGACCCCGGACCCGGCAGGCAGGACTTTCAATGCCGCGCCATGACCTATGACGGCCATGAGGGTACGGATTTTCGGGTGCTTTCGCTCGTTGAACAGCGGGCGGGCGTTCCGGTGTTGGCGGCTTCGGACGGCGTCGTTTTAAGGGTTCGTGACGGGGAGCCAGATATTTCTTTCCGCTCGCTTGGCGCACAGATCGGTTCCGGGCGGGATTGCGGCAATGCTGTTGTCATTGATCATGGGAACCACTGGCAAACGCAGTACTGCCATCTCGCTCTGAATTCCGTTTCCGTACGACCAGGCCAGAAATTGAAACGGGGAGATTTGGTTGGAAGGATTGGTCTCTCCGGCAGGACCGAGTTTCCCCACCTCCATCTGAGTGTGCGATTGAACGGAGAAATTGTCGATCCGTTTGCACCATTGGCGGAGCCGGGACAATGCGGCAAACCTCAGGAGTCGCTCTGGGCAGCTGATATCCGCGATCGTCTCTTCCATCGGAGTCGTGTTGTGCTGAACAGGGGGTTCTCGGACGGTCCGGTTGCATCTGCGGACGTTGAAACGGGATCAGTTGCCGGTAGAAAGCCTACGCCTGGCTCCGGAGCCATCGTGGCCTATGTCCGAGCGATCGGACTCGAGGTGGGAGATGTTCAGCGATTGACGCTCAGAAATCCGGAGGGCGCGCTGATCGCGGACACATTTATTCAACCGCTGGCCAAGCCGCTCGCCCAGCAGATGCTCTATGTCGGATATCGCAGACCGGCAGCTGGCTGGATTTCCGGAATTTACGAGGCTTCCTATACCATTGAACGTGACGGTAGATCGATTGCGAAGGATATCTTTTCGCACCGTTTTTGACGGCTCATGATCCTGCGGGCACGGCGAAATTTTACATCGCGCGACGGAACTTCTCCTGCTAAAGAGCATCTTCTTCAGAAGGATGAAGCGGTGAAGTTTCAACAGGCTGCCGAACGGATCATATCATTTTTTGAATTGTCGGGATTTATCCGGATTGATCCGGCAATTCTGCAGCCGGCTGATATTTTTCTTGATCTTTCGGGCGAGGAGATACGCCAGCGACTGTTCCTAACGACAGACTTCGAGGGACGTGAATTGACGTTGCGGCCAGAGTTCACGATTCCCGTCGCCCGTCTTTATCTAGAATCTTTATCTGCAGGAAAGCCGCATTCCTATTGTTATTCCGGGCCTGTTTTCCGGGTGCGCCCGGGCGAGAGTTCTGAATTCATTCAGGCGGGGATTGAGTCATTCGGCCGGTCGGATCGGGAAGCGGCAGATGCAGAGATTCTTGCACGGGCACTTGAGGCCCTGCAATCGGCTGATGCCGGAGATGTCGACGTTCGCCTTGGCGACACAGGGCTTTTCAACGCGTTGCTGAATGCCTTGGGATTGGCCCCTTTATGGGTCAGAAAATTGAAACGGGCGTTCGCCAAAGGAATTTTGACGCGCGAGACGCTCGATGAACTCGCCGATTTTGTTCCGCCGACCAGTCAACATGCGGGTCTGCTTGGCACCCTGGCGGGTCAGGACCCAAGGGCCGCAAGGGCCTTTGTAGAAGATATCCTGAAGATTGCAGGAATTTCATCGGTCGGCGGAAGAAGTGCCGCGGAGATTGCCGAACGGTTTCTCAGCCAGTCGTCGAATAATGCTCCCGGGTCATTAACGAAAGAGGCGAGGACCATACTTGCGCGCTATTTCGATATGGAAGGCGCGCCTGATGATGTCTCGGCCAGCATACAAACCTTGAGCGACGATGCCGGTCTGAAACTGGATGCAGTTCTTGACGCCTACGATACGCGGATCGGGTTCATCGCTGCCCGGGGAATCAAACCGCAAGACTTGACATTCTCTACGCGTTTCGGCCGCAATCTTGATTATTACACTGGTGCCGTATTCGAGATACGCAAGGCAGGACTCCCAGAGTCAAAGCCGATTGTCGGCGGCGGGCGATACGATCGTTTGTTACAGTCGCTTGGTTCGGTGGAACCTGTTCCTGCGGTCGGATGTGCCGTTTTCATTGACCGCCTTCCAGGGGTGACCCGATGAGCGACATCGCGGAACGCCCAGAGCCACTTGTTATTGCTGTGCCGTCAAAGGGCCGACTGCAGGAGAATGCGGCTGCATTCTTTGCACGGGCAGGACTGACGTTGATACAGTCTCGTGGAGCGCGCGACTATCGTGGGTCGCTGGCCGGAATCGATGGCGTCGATATCCTGTTCCTTTCCGCTTCCGAGATTGCGCGGGAATTGTCGGCTGGCGGCGCACATTTAGGAATCACCGGAGAAGATCTCATCCGGGAGTCTGTCCCGGAAGCCGAAAGGCGCCTTGCATTTCTGACACCGCTCGGCTTCGGGCATGCCAATGTCGTGGTTGCAGTTCCGCAGGCTTGGATTGACGTAAGAAACATGGCCGACCTGGAGGATGTGGCTTCGTCATTTCGCGCGAGGCATGGCCGGAAGCTGCGGGTTGCCACGAAATATGTGACGTTGACGCGGCAGTTTTTTGCCGAGCACGGTATTTCGGATTATCGGATTGTCGAAAGTCTAGGTGCGACCGAGGGCGCGCCCGCTGCGGGCACCGCCGAACTGATTGTTGACATCACGACAACAGGTGCGACACTGGCGGCCAATGCACTCAAGATTCTCGATGATGGCGTGATCCTTCGCAGCGAGGCCAACCTCGTTGCATCGCTTGCCGCCCCCTGGACGGGCCATGCCCGGAACGCTGTCAGTTCAATCCTGTCGCGGATCGCAGCCGAGGAAGAGGCACGGACCCACCGCGAGGTCCATGCCCGGTTTGCCGTCATTCCCGAAGGTTTGGGGGTTGAAGCAGCGGAGAAGTATGAAGCGATCCTCATCCGCCGCGAGGCGGGTCTGCTTTCCTTCCAGTGCGCTCAATTCAACGTTTATCGTTTGGCTGAATGGCTGATGACCGAGGGTTCGGATCGTGTTTCGGTGAGCGAAATCAATTATATATTTGCGCCGATTAATCCTCTCGTCAGCAAACTTCTTTCGGCGATCGACACCTGATATTCTCGTGTCCGGGCACAGTTAGCCGGATTGCCTGATCAGGAAAGCTTCTTTATAGCCTGTCAATGAACCGAAGGGAGTGGTTTGCATGGTGAGGCCTTTTTTTGTCGCTTGTTTTGCTCTCCTGGCGGCGCTGCTGCCCACATTGGCCAAGACCGTTGCGGAGCAACCCGCCAAGAAAGCGCCCGGTATTCTGGCACCCATGCAGCCTAAACAGTTTCCGGTGAACGTGAACTGGCGAGCGGTCAGTATCGGTGGCAAGGCGGTGTCCCGTGAGACGCCGACGATGCAGCTCGACGGGCAGTTCAGAATGAGAGGCTTTGGCGGATGCAACACCTATTCCGCGACGGCTTATCCCATGGCCCGGCAGGGTTTTGCGGTAGGTCCGGTCGCCGTCACCCGCAAGGTTTGCGACAAAGCGCTGATGGAAAGAGAGAAGAATTTTCTGCTTGGCATCCGGACATCAGCACAATGGGAAGAAAAAGACGGATTCCTGATTTTGCGCGGCCAGATGGGTGAGATCAAATTCCAGCGCGCGCTTTAAGCAGAGGCGGGCAGCGGCCGTTTTAGCTGGTTTTCTTCTCGATCACATCCCAGATTACAGCGGCCAGATCAGGTCCACCGAGGCGTTTGATAGCGCGCAAGCCCGTTGGCGATGTCACATTGATTTCCGTCAGATTGCCGTCAATCACGTCGATACCGGTGAAAATGAGCCCGCGCTCCTTGAGAAACGGGCGCAAACGGGCGCATATCTCGAGCTCCCGAGGTGTCAAATCGGTTTCGAGCGCGGCACCACCGCGTACCATATTCGCCCGGATATCGTTTTCGGCCGGAACACGATTGACAGCACCAAGGGCCTCACCGTCCACGAGGATGATCCGTTTGTCGCCGTCAACAACTTTGGGCAGGAATTTCTGGATAACCCATTGCTCGCGAAAGGTGACGGAAAACAGATCGAAGAGCGAACCAAAATTCGGGTCTTTTTCAGCGACTTTGAACACGGCCGCGCCGCCATTGCCGTAGAGCGGCTTCATGACAATATCGCCATGCTCCTTGCGGAACGAGCCGATTTCGTCGCGGTCGCGGGAAATCAGCGTTGGCGGCATCAGATCCGGGAATTCGGTAACGAAAATCTTCTCCGGTGCGTCACGGACGGAGGCAGGATTGTTGACGACGAGTGTTTCGGGATGGATCCGCTCGAGAAGATGGGTCGTTGTAATATAGGACAAATCAAAGGGCGGGTCCTGACGCAGCAAGACGACATTCATCATTGAGAGATCGCGGCGTTCCGGTTCTCCAAGCGTGCAATGGTCGCCTTTGACATCGCGGACAACAACGCTCCTGACAAGGGCGCTGACAATGCCGTCACGCATCGAAAGCGTGTGCGGCGTGTAATAGAACAGCGCATGACCGCGGGCTTGGGCCTCAAGCATCAGTGCGAAGGTCGAGTCGCCCGTGATGTTGATTGCTTCGATCGGGTCCATCTGGACCGCTACAGATAAATGCTTCACGGCGCTGTCCTGTCTTACAAAGTTCACTGCTCTCTAAGCCATTGAGAGCTGAAATGCATCCTCGAGATGATACGGGAGGCGCATGGGAAGGACAATAATGGCATCGCAGCGTAATGTCCGGTTCATGGACCACGGATTTCGTCCGACCCAATGATGCACGGCGCGTGCGAAACGGCGTTGTTTTTCCTGACTGATAGCCATCAGCCCTGCCTCGCGATGCGCGCGCGCTTTGACCTCGACAAAGACCACGATATCGCGACGCATCGCGATGATATCAATCTCGCCGCTATGGGCCGAATAGCGAAGGGCGAGTATGCGGTATCCCTTTATCAGGAGAAATCCCGCCGCAATCCATTCGGCCAGATAACCGAGCCGGTAGGCTTTTCGCCGGCGTGAGACATCCGGTCGTGCCATCAGCCATCCTCGATCCGTGACAGGGCAATGGCCCGTGCATAGACGCGGCGGCGCGGTAGACCCGTTTCTTCTGCGACAACGGATGCGGCGTCCTTGATCGACAAGGTCCCGAGGTGGCGGGTTAATAGACGGTCGAGGTTGACGTCATCGTCTGCGTCAACTGGTCCCGCCACCGGCGGGCCGATGAGAACAACAATTTCACCCTTGGGCGTATCTTCGGAACCATAGGCATCCGAGAGCGAATTCAGTGTGCCGCGGCGTACGGTCTCGTAGAATTTTGTCAATTCGCGCGCGACCGCTGCGGACCGATTGCCAAGAATGGCCGCAGCATCGGCGAGCATGGCGGCAACGCGGCGGGGTGACTCGAAAAATACCAATGTACCGGGGATTGCGGCAAGAGCAGACAATCTCTCCTGACGGGCAGATGATTTTGGCGGCAGAAATCCCTCGAAAAAGAAGCGGTCCGTCGGCAATCCCGAAACAACAAGCGCCGCAAGAACGGCTGACGGGCCCGGAAGGGAGGTCACGTGAAACCCCTCCTCGATCGCAGCTTCAACCAGCTTGTAGCCGGGATCGGACACGAGCGGGGTGCCAGCATCGGAAATCAGAGCAAGCGCCTCGCCGGCAGCAAGTCGGGCGAGGATTTTCGGGCGCATTTCCGCGGCATTGTGCTCGTGATAGGCAATCATCGGCGTGGTGATACCGTAATGCGCCAAAAGACGGCGGCTCACCCGTGTATCTTCGGCGAGCACAGCTTTTGCAGCGGCTAATGTTCCGAGGGCGCGGAAGGTGATGTCACCGAGATTGCCGATCGGTGTTGCGACCACGTGCAGGCCTGGCGCAATTGACTGGGCTTCCGCCTTGATGCCGAACGCCGTGTAAGAAGAGCTGCCGGGAGGATGAGTCATGCGTTCCTGAATTGCCACCATAAGAAGGCTTCTTGACCGATGAAAATCAAAAAACCTGCCGAGTCACGATTGCGCCTATTTTGACGCTTACTATAAGGTGTTCTGAGCTGTGGCGCCACGGCGTGAATCGTTTTTCGGGAGCCAATTCATGCCTCGTAGTTCGTTATTTTATTTTGACGGCCGGATGAAGCTGTTTTCACGGATGCTCTGCGCGGTTATTGTTGCGGCCGCCCTTGCTGGATGTGTGGGCTCCAATCGAATTAGTGGCGCGTCGCGACCCGTAGAAGCGGTGTCGACATTCCCCGATCCCTCTGCAGCCGCGCCCGGAACAACAAACCAGAGCGACATTGTGACGGACATTGCGCCTGCCGACGGGATTGTGGCGGAACCACTCCCGGTGCCGTCCTCTTCGGGGCGGACAAAAATTGCCTTGATTCTTCCGCTGTCAGCAGCAGGCACAACGGGCGTTGCAGGGCTATCGCTCAAAAATGCCGCAGAGATGGCGACCGCGGAATATAAGGGCGCGACTGTCGATCTCATTTTCAAGGACGACAAGGGAACGCCTGAGGGAGCAAGGAGCGCGGTGAAAGAGGCGCTCGCCGAGGGAGCCTCTGCGATGATCGGGCCGCTTCTTGCGACATCGGTTCAGGCTGCGGGTCCGATTGCGAAGGCGGCAGGAAAGCCGATGCTGGCACTGTCAACAGATGCGGGCGTTGCAGCTCCCGGGGTCTATCTGATCAGCTTTATGCCGCAGGGCGATGTTGAACGTGCGGTCGATTATGCGGCTGCGCAGGGCAAAAAAACGATTGCGGCGCTGATACCCGAAACGGTTTATGGCTCTGCCGTGAATGCAGCGCTGCAAATTGCGGCGGCACGGCGGGCGATGAAAATTATTGCCATCGAACGGTACACGGCCGAGACGCTCTCGGCGGCGGCAAAGCGGGTTGGTGGTGTTGCGGGCCAGTTTGATACGCTCTTTGTGCCTGAAAACGGTGACGGAATTGCCGCCATGGCGCAGGCTTTGTTGAAAGCGGGCATTGATGGCAAAAAAGTACAGCTGATCGGCACCAGTGCATGGGACGATCCGCGCGTTCTGGACCAATCTACTTTCAATAATGGCTGGTTCGCGATGCCGGACAAAACCGGTTTTGCGGCTTTCTCAGCACGGTATCAGGCCCGTTTTGGTGCAGAGCCTGTGCGGATTGCAACGCTTGTCCATGACGCGGTGTTTCTGGCAAACGCGCTGAATGCGCGATTGGGACCTTCAGCGTTTACCGAGGAAAATCTGACCATTTCCGATGGTGTGATCGGAACGGACGGTTTGTTCCGCCTACTCAAGGACGGCACCAACCAACGCGCCTTGGCGATGATGAAAGTCGAAAAGGGCAACGCCGTTAGGATCGATGCGCCCCCGAAGACGTTTTAGGGCTGGCGCAGGTAAATTTTACGCCGCCAGATTACGAACGACTGAATTCAACACCGGAACACCTGCTACTGTCGCCCGCAGAGCCCCTGTAGCGATCTCTTCGAGAAAGCCACCTTCGATCAGCGAGGCGATGGACGATTGACCAAGGGGGCGACCGGACAGCACTTCAAATCGCTGCGGGAGAATGCCCTCGCTCAGGCGCAGGCCCATGAGGAGAAATTCGTCGCCTTGGGCTTCAGCGCTCAGGATCTCCTCATCGACAAAGGCGTGCCCGTGCGTCTCGACGTGCTCGAGCCATTTTTCCGGATGACGTTCGGTCGAGAGCGCCATCCGGCCTTTCTGCGTCAAAAGCCGGGCATGGGCACCGGGCCCGACACCGGCATATTCGCCATAGCGCCAATAGAGCAGATTATGGCGGCATTCCGCGCCGGGACGGGCATGATTTGAAATCTCGTAGGCCGGCAGGCCGAAACGGTCACAGGTTTCGCGTGTGGTGTCAAAAAGGATACGGGCTCGTTCATCATCGAGCGGCATGAGTTTGCCTGCGTCCCGCAGACGCTCGAAAACCGTGCCCGGTTCAATCGTGAGCTGGTAGAGCGACAAATGCTCCGCTGAAAGGCTGATGGCCTGCGCCAATTCTGCAGCCCATGCCTTCGGGTCCTGATCGGGCCGTGCATAGATCAGATCAAACGAATAGCGGTCAAAAATCGAGGCTGCCGCTGCAATGGCAGTTCGTGCTTCGTGAGCCGAATGAAGGCGGCCGAGTGCGCACAAATCGGGGTCGTTCATCGCCTGAATGCCGAGCGAAACGCGATTGACGCCGGCGGCGCGATACCCGCGCAACCGCTCTGCCTCGACACTTGTCGGGTTCGCTTCGAGTGTGACTTCAACGGAATCATGGATTGGCCAGAGCCCCGCGATGATGTCGAGGATCGCACCGACAGTCGAAGGCTGCATCAGCGACGGCGTGCCGCCCCCGAAGAAGATACTGCCGACGGTCCGCCCCGAAGCCATTGCAGCCTGCGCCGCAAGTTCCTGTTTGAAGGCCGCCAGATAGCGGGTTTCGTCAATCCTGTGATACCGGACATGCGAATTGAAATCGCAATAAGGACATTTCGATGCACAGAAGGGCCAGTGGACATAG
This sequence comes from Hyphomicrobiales bacterium, assembly GCA_046092445.1. Lineage (GTDB taxonomy): Bacteria > Pseudomonadota > Alphaproteobacteria > Rhizobiales > Beijerinckiaceae > CAIUPE01. Next base: position 25,286 of record JBJTDR010000115.1, read on the forward strand.
ACCCCGAAGCCGGCATCGAAGGGCGGTTGAATTCCGGTTTCTGATGGGTTTGCGGTCACGGTGCGAGGCAAAGTTTGGCCAGTATCGTAAACGCACGGGCGCGATGCGAGAGACCAAGCCCAAGCGGCGGCAGGCCGTGTTTTTCAATCGAGGTCATCTCCCCGAATGTACGGGTATGGCCATCGGGCAGGAACATGGGGTCATATCCGAAACCGGCATCACCACGGGGCGGCCAGACAAGCGTGCCATCGACACGGCCTTCAACCTCGATCTGTTCGCCATCCGGCCATACGATTGACAGCGCGGAAATGAAATGGGCGCGCCTTCGAGACGGCTCTTTCGCATCTTTCTTCGCAAGCTCCGCTTCGATCTTTTCTATGGCAGCGGAAAAATCCTTCTCGGGTCCGGCCCATCGCGCCGAATAAATCCCCGGATCGCCATAAAGGGCGTCAATGCACAGGCCGGAATCATCCGAGAACGCCGGAAGACCCGAGGCGTCGCAAGCGGCTTTTGCCTTGATATAGGCATTCGCGATAAAGGTAGAGCCGGTTTCGTCCGGCTCCGCCAAGTGAAGCTCGCCCGCGGAGACCGCCTCAATACCGTAAGGCGCAAGCAGTTCGCGCATTTCGCAGAGTTTCCCCGAATTATGCGTCGCGATGACGACTTTGCCGGACAGGCGCCGATCAATCATGGATGAAACCTTCACAAAATGACCGATTTCTGCAGTGCGACCAATTGCGTGACGCCGTTGCGCGCCAGTTTGAGAAGTTCCATGAGTTCAGCCTCGCTGAACGGCTTTCCCTCTGCTGTCCCTTGAACTTCGACCAGCCCTCCGGTCCCCGTCATCACAAAATTGGCATCTGTTTCGGCAGCCGAGTCTTCGCGGTAGTCGAGATCGAGGATCGGATTGCCCTCATAAATCCCGCAGGAGACGGCGGCGAGGTGATCCTTGAGCGGGTTTCCCGTGATGATCGAGCGCGCTTTCATCCATGCGATGCAATCATGCAGCGCGACCCATGCGCCGGTGATTGCTGCGGTGCGGGTTCCGCCATCGGCCTGAATCACGTCGCAATCAATCGTGATCTGCCGTTCGCTCATCTGGGTGAGATCAACGACGGCACGCAGCGAGCGGCCGATCAGGCGCTGGATTTCCTGCGTGCGGCCGGATTGCTTGCCGGACGTGCTTTCCCGCCGCGTCCGTTCCACTGTTGCTCGTGGCAACATCGCATATTCTGCCGTCACCCAGCCTTTGCCCGACCCGCGAAGCCATGCCGGTGCCTTTTCTTCGACCGAGGCCGTGCACAGGACATGGGTTTCGCCGAATTTGACGAGGCAGGAGCCTTCGGCGTAGCGGGCGACGTTACGCTCGATGCTGACTTTGCGCATTTCGGCGGGAGCACGGTTTGACGGACGCATGTTTGATGGTTCCAACTTCGATCTGCCGACTTCTAAGCGGCCTCCGGAGTTCCCGCAAGCGTTTCAGTCTTGATCAAGCGAAAGTGACAGCGCAGAATAGCTGTTTGGCGCAATTGCAATGTGGTAGTAATCCGCTTGATGAGGTGACCAAATGATTGCTGATCAAGGCAAACCATGATTGATCTCAACAGCCGTTCCAGGGAGATTTTTAAGCGGATTGTCGACTCCTACCTTGCGACGGGCGAGCCCGTGGGTTCGCGCAATTTGTCGCGCCTGCTGCCTATGGCGTTGTCGCCGGCTTCGGTCAGAAATGTTATGTCCGACCTTGAGAGCGCTGGTCTCATCTATGCGCCGCATACCAGTGCCGGCCGTCTGCCGACACAAAGCGGACTCCGGTTCTTTGTCGATGCACTGATGGAGATCGGCGATGTGTCGAAAGATGACCGCTCCCGGATTGAGGCCGAAGTGCGGGCGTCCGGGCAACAAAAAACGACGGATAGCCTTTTGACAGAGGCGACAAGCCTGCTGTCAGGCCTCTCGCGCGGTGCGGGCGTCGTTGTCACAATAAAGGCGAGCACGCCGCTCAAGCATATCGAATTCGTCCGCATCGAAAAGACACGCGCTCTCGCCGTTCTTGTGTCGGAGGACGGCTCGATCGAAAACCGGATTATTGAACTCCCCTCTGGTCTGCCCGCTTCGGCGCTGGTCGAGGCCTCGAATTATCTGTCTGAACGGATTCGCGGCAAGACAATGGCGGATGTCCGGAACGAGCTTGAAGCCGCCTGCCTTGACGCGGAAAAACAGCTGGATGGTTTGACGGCCGGTCTGGTTGCGGCGGGCCTCGCGGGGTGGGCAGGCGACCCGGACGGCCGGCAATTGATCGTTCGCGGACAGGCCAATCTGCTCGAGGATTTGAACGCCGCCGAGGATCTCGAGCGGATCAGGCTCTTGCTGTCGGATCTCGAAACCCAGAAAGACGTGATCGATCTGTTGTCACGGGCGGAAACCAGCGAAGGTGTCAGGATCTATATCGGCTCCGAGAACAAACTCTTCTCGCTGTCCGGCTCCTCGCTGATCGCCGCGCCGTTTCGCGATTCAAATCAAAAAATCGTCGGCGTTCTGGGCGTTATCGGCCCGACCCGCCTGAATTATGCGCGGGTGATCCCGATGGTGGATTACACGGCCAAAGTCGTCTCGAAATTGCTCGAACAAGGACGCTGAAAGAAGAAAGCGTCAATAAAGTCGCAACAAGGCCGCACCCGTGAACCCGAGCGCGCAAGCGAGCCACCGCATCGGCCCGACGCGCTCTTTCAATGTCACGACTGCGATCAGAAGCGCGAATAGGACGCTGGTTTCCCTGATCGCAGAGACAGGCCCTACCGGGCCGTGGGTCAGAGCGTAGAGAAAAAAGCCGTACGAGATCATGGAAACAATGCTGGCCAGCGTTCCGAAAGCCAGATTTTTCCGGAGCATCGCGCCGACTTGCATTCCTTCGAGTTTCAGGGCGATTGGCATTGAAATCGAATTGATCATCGCCGCTGCCATCCCGTAAACAATGGCATTACCCGAAGCATGAATCCCCATGACATCGGTGAGCACATAAGCGCCTGCAAAAAAGCCGCCGCTGATCGCGAGCAGAAGCGGCTTGATGCCGATATTTTCGATTTTGCGTCCGGAGCGGGCGAGCAACATGACGCCGGCGGAAATCAGGATAATCCCGATGAGTCCGAAAGAATGCGGGACTTGCTCGGGCAGAAAGATGAAATTCATCGCCACAATCGCCAGCGGAATCGAACCGCGAAAAATTGGATATCCCATCGCAAACGGCATGGCGCGGTAGGTCGCCATCAATAGTCTGAGGCTGATCAAATTCACCACTGTGCCTAGGCCGAGCCATGGAAGTGCCGAAACAGGCGGCAGACCAAGCCAGATCACAAAAGGAATCGCGACGACACCTGCCATGACAACCGTTGCCGTAACGGCCCCGCTTGGATCATCCCGCGAGCGTGCTGCCGCGTTCCAGCCCGCATGGGTCATGGCGCTGAGAAGTGCTGAAAGGAAGACGAGAAGGGTCAAATGCGGCTATGCGAATCAAGTGGTGTAAGATTTCTCTTCATTCTATCGCCCTTTCGTGAAAAAGGCGAAATCCGAAACCTGATTGATCCGACGCACATGATTCCCTTGCCGCTTGGAAAACGTCGCTCTTGCTGCTATTCCCGCATCCATGACACAGCATTCGTTTGATAATATCCGTAATTTCTCCATCGTTGCCCATATCGACCATGGCAAATCGACGCTGGCCGACCGGCTGATTCAGCATACGGGTGCCGTTGCAGCGCGCGATATGGTGGAGCAGGTGCTCGACTCGATGGACATCGAGCGCGAGCGCGGCATCACGATCAAGGCGCAAACCGTGCGGCTTTCCTATTCGGCCAAGGACGGCAAAACCTATATCCTCAATCTGATGGATACTCCGGGCCATGTCGACTTCGCCTATGAGGTCTCGCGGTCGCTGGCTGCATGCGAAGGCTCGTTGCTTGTCGTTGACGCGTCGCAGGGCGTTGAAGCGCAGACCTTGGCGAATGTCTATCACGCGCTCGATGCCGGGCATGAAATCGTGCCGGTTCTGAACAAGGTCGATCTGCCTGCCGCCGAACCTGATCGCGTCAAGGAACAGATCGAGGAAGTGATCGGGCTTGATGCTTCGGACGCGGTGCCGATTTCGGCCAAGACAGGCCTGAACATTGAAGGCGTGCTCGAAGCCATTGTCACACGTCTGCCGCCGCCGAAGGGCGATGAGACCGCGCCGCTGAAGGCGTTGCTGGTGGATAGCTGGTATGACCCCTATCTCGGCGTTGTTGTCCTCGTACGCATTCTGGATGGCGTACTCAAAAAGGGCATGGATATCACGATGATGGGCACGAATGCTCGTTATCATGTCGAAAAAATCGGTGTGTTTACGCCAAAAATGAATGATGTGGGTCAGCTCGGGCCCGGGGAGATCGGCTTTATCACGGCGCAGATCAAGCAAGTTGCCGATACCCGCGTCGGAGATACGATTACCGAGACGCGCAAACCCTGCGACGGTGCATTGCCGGGCTTCAAACCGGCACAACCGGTCGTTTTTTGCGGCCTGTTCCCCGTTGATGCCGCGCAATTCGAGGATTTGCGGGCGGCGATGGGGCGTTTGAGGCTTAATGATGCAAGTTTTTCCTATGAAATGGAATCGTCGGCGGCCTTGGGCTTCGGGTTCCGTTGCGGCTTTCTGGGCCTTCTCCATCTCGAAATCATCCAGGAGCGCCTCGAGCGCGAGTTCAATCTCGATCTGATCGCCACTGCGCCAAGCGTGATCTACAAGCTCAAGCTGCGCGACGGCGAGGAAGTCGAATTGCATAATCCGGCGGATATGCCGGATATTATGAAGATATTGGAGATCGAGGAGCCGTGGATCCGCGCGACAATTCTCACGCCGGATGAGTATCTCGGCGGTATCTTGAAGCTGTGTCAGGACCGCCGCGGCTCGCAGGTTGACCTGAACTATGTCGGCAAACGCGCCATGGTTGTCTATGATTTGCCGCTCAACGAAGTCGTGTTCGATTTTTATGACCGGCTGAAATCCATTTCCAAAGGATATGCCAGTTTCGATTATGCGATCACCGATTATCGCGCGGGTGATCTGGTGCGCATGTCGATTCTCGTCAATGCCGAGCCGGTGGATGCGCTCTCAATGCTGGTTCACCGAACCCGCGCCGAAATGCGCGGGCGGGCCATGTGCGAGAAGCTGAAGGAGCTTATTCCGCAGCATCTCTTCCAGATTCCGATTCAAGCGGCACTTGGCGGAAAAATCATTGCCCGCGAGACGATCTCGGCTTTGCGCAAGGATGTGACGGCGAAGTGCTATGGTGGCGATATCAGCCGCAAGCGCAAGCTGCTCGACAAGCAGAAAGAAGGCAAAAAGCGGATGCGCCAGTTCGGGCGCGTGGAAATTCCGCAAGAAGCTTTCATTGCCGCGCTCAAGATGGATAGTTGAAAATTCTCTCCAACTAAAATCCTATTTGTCCGAACTTGCAAAAAAATAAAAAAAGGCGTTCGATAAAAACTCCACCGCGTGAAGGGTGACTGATCCGATTGGATCGGGACAAATATAAACAAGGGATAACCCATGATGAAAACACGATTGAAATGGGCTGCAGGCATTGGTGCCGCAGCAATGCTGCTGAGTATTTCGGCAGCGTCGGCAAAGACGTTGGTCTATTGCTCGGAAGGTTCACCAGAAAATTTTACGCCGGCGATCAACACGACGGGCACCAGCTTCGATGCTGCACGTCCTGTCTATGACAAGCTGGTTCAATTCGAACGCGGATCGACAAAGGTTGTTCCGGGTCTCGCAGAAAGCTGGACGGTTTCGGACGAAGGCAAGACGATCACCTTCAAGCTCCGCAAGGGTGTGAAGTTCCATTCGGGCGTTAATAATTTCAAGCCGAGCCGCGATTTCAACGCGGATGACGTGGTTTGGTCGTTCAATCGCCAGTGGAAGGAAGATCATCCTTACGCGAAGGTGTCCGGCGGCAAATATGACTATTTCAACGACATGGATATGCCTGCTTTGCTGGCATCCATTGAAAAGACTGACGATTCCACGATCGTCATGAAGCTCAACGAGCCGAATATGCCGATTCTCGCCAATCTGGCGATGGATTTTGCTGCTATTGGTTCGGCCGAATACGCCGATACCCTTTTGAAGGCAGGCAAGCCTGAGCAGTTTGACCAGATTCCGGTTGGAACAGGCCCCTTCTCCTTCGTCGCCTATCAGAAAGATGCTGCGATCCGCTTCAAGGCGAACAAGGACTATTGGGGTGAAAAGGCGCTTGTTGACGATCTCGTTTTCGCAATTACGCCTGATCCGACCGCCCGTCTCGCCAAGCTTCGTGCAGGCGAGTGCCATTTCATGATCGCGCCGCGCCCGGCTGATCTCGAGGAAATGAAGAAGGATCCGGCACTGAATGTGATCAACCAGTCCGGTCTGAACATCGCTTATTGGGCGTTTAACGTCCAGAAGCCGCCATTCGACAAAAAGGAAGTGCGTCAGGCGTTCAACATGGCGATCGACAAGGCTGCGATCATCAAGGACGTCTATCTCGGCACGGGAACGGCCGCGAAGAACCTGATCCCGCCGACCCTTTGGTCGTATAATGACTCCGTGAAAAATTATCCTTTCGATCCTGCCAAGGCGAAGGCGATGCTGGCCGCTGCGGGCATTACCTCGCTCGATATCGACCTCTGGTACATGCCCGTTCAGCGTCCCTACAACCCGAATGCAAAGCGCATTGCTGAAATGATGCAGGCGGATCTTGCCAAGGTTGGCGTCAACGCGAAACTGGTCACCTTTGAATGGGGCGAGTATCGCAAACGCGCCCAGCAGGGTGAGCACATGACGGCGCAACTCGGCTGGACCGGTGATAATGGTGATCCGGACAATTTCTTCTTCCTGCGCGGATGCTCTGCAGCCCGTCCGGGTGGCCAGAACCTCACAAAGTGGTGCAACGAGGATTATTCGAACAAGCTCAACAAGGCGAAGGCGAGCGCGGATATGGCCGAGCGCACCAAGCTTTACGAGGAAATGCAGGTCATCGAGCACGAAGAAGCGCCAGACATGAAAATTGCGCATTCGATCGTATACGAAGCCATGCGTAAGGAAGTCACCGGCTTCAAGCAGAGCCCGCTTGGCAGCCATGAATTCCAAGGCGTCGACGTGAAGTAATATGACATTTGCCTTCACCCTCGCGGGAGAAGGCGACCGCGAAGAGGTCGGATGAGGTTCTGATGGTCACCATTGGACCCTCATCCGTCGCCTCCGGCGCCACCTTCTCCGTCAAGGAGAAGCAAGATGAATTTATCTGCAGGACAAGCCGCTTCTCATGATCAAATTCCTTGTCAAGCGCCTGCTCCTGACAGTTCCGACGTTCATCGCGTTGATGTTCGTGACCTTCCTCGCCATTCGTCTGGTTCCCGGTGATCCGGTTGAGGTCCGAACGGGCGAACGCGGTATTTCAGCAGAGCGCCTCGCTTATTTTCGTCACGAATTGGGGCTTGATCAGCCCGTATGGAAGCAGTTCGTCGATTATGTATGGCAATTGCTGCATGGCGATTTCGGTACGTCGCTCTCGACAAGCGAAAAGGTGCTGACAGAATTTTTCACGCTGTTCCCGGCCACGCTCGAATTGGCGCTCGCCGGGATGCTCTTCTCGATCATCATCGGTATTCCGGCGGGCGTTGTCGCTGCTGTCAAACGGGGCAGCTGGTTCGATCACACCCTGATGGGTGCCGCTGTGACCGGTTTCTCGATGCCCATCTTCTGGTGGGGTCTGCTGTTGATCATGCTGGTCTCGGAAGGTTGGGGCCTGACCCCTGTTTCTGGGCGGATCGACATGATCAAATTCTATTTCGAGCCCGTGACCGGTTTCATGCTGATCGATTCCCTTCTTTCCGACCAGAAAGGCGCGTTTCTCTCCGCACTTCATCATCTCGTTTTGCCGATGATCGTGCTTGGTACCTATCCGCTGGCCGTGATTGCGCGCATGACGCGCTCCTCGATGCTGGAAGTCCTGAGCGAGGATTATGTGCGCACGGCGCGCGCGAAAGGTCTTGCCGAATTCCGCGTGATTTCACTGCATGCATTGCGCAATGCGTTGATTCCTGTCGTGACAGTGGTTGGCTTACAGGTCGGCGGCTTGCTCGCAGGGGCCGTGTTGACCGAAACGATTTTTTCATGGCCCGGTGTTGGCAAATGGCTCATCGAGTCGATTGCGCGGCGTGATTACCCAGCTTTGCAGGGCGGCATTCTGCTGATTTCGTCGCTTGTGATTATCGTCAACGTGCTGGTTGACGTGCTTTACGGCGCGATCAATCCGAGGATCAGGCATGCGGGCTGAAACATCCACACGGGAGACAGTGACACCTCCGACCCCCCTCCGCGCTTTCTGGGACTCGTTTTCCCAAAATCGCGGTGCAGTCGGCGGTCTTCTGGTTCTGATTGGTATTGTCCTGCTCGCGATTTTTGCCGAATTCATCGCTCCCTATTCATCAATTGAACAATTCCGCGCTTTTTCAAAACTGCCTCCCGCATGGGTGGAAGGCGGAAACTGGGCCTTTCCTCTCGGAACCGATGCCCTCGGGCGCGATATGCTGTCCCGGTTGATTTTCGGCGCACGGATTTCGCTCTTCATCGGCATTGCAGTCATGGTAGTGTCGGTGATTGCGGGTGTCTCGCTGGGTCTTGTCGCCGCTTTTCTCGGCGGATTTGTTGATTCCCTGATCATGCGCGTCATGGATCTCATTCTCTCGATCCCCAGTCTCGTGCTTGCAATTCTTGTCGTTTCCATTCTGGGTCCGAGCCTGCCGAACACGATTGTCGCGGTTTCAGTGGTTTATCTGCCGAATTATGTGCGCCTCGTTCGCGCGTCGGCGCTGGGCGAGTTCAGCAAGGATTATGTGATTGCGGCGAAGGTTGCAGGCGTTGGTCCGCTACGTCTGATGTTTGTCACGGTCCTGCCGAATTGCCTCGCGCCCTTGATCGTTCAGGCGGCGCTCGGGGTCTCGAATGCGATTCTTGAGGCGGCTGCGCTTGGATTTTTGGGGCTCGGCGCGCAACCGCCGACGCCGGAATGGGGGTCGATGCTCGCCGATTCCCGCGAGTTTATCCGGTCCAATCCGTGGATTGTGACGTTGCCGGGCCTCGCAATCTTGATTTCGGTTGTCTCGATCAATCTTTTTGGCGACGGGCTCCGCGATGCCCTCGATCCAAAACTGCGACGGAGCTGACCGGATGGCTCTCCTCGATATTCGCAATCTCTCTGTGTCCTTTGATACGCGGTCCGGCCCGTTTTTGGCTGTGAACGGCGTCGATTTGTCGGTCGACCGCGATGACGTTCTGGCAATTGTCGGCGAGTCCGGTTCCGGAAAGTCCGTTGCCATGCTGGCCGTGATGGGCCTCCTGCCATGGACGGCGACTGTGACTGCCGACACGATGCTGTTTGACGGCCTCGACCTTCTGACAATCAGCGACACCCAGCGTCGCACGATCATCCGCCGCGACATAGCGATGATCTTTCAGGAACCGATGACCTCGCTCAATCCCTGTTTTACGGTCGGATTCCAGATCGGCGAAGTGCTCGAAACGCATTTCGGCATGGACAAGCACGCGCAAAGAAAGCGGACGCTCGAATTGCTGGAACAGGTCGGCATCACCGATCCCGAAAAGCGCCTCAATGCCTATCCGCATCAACTCTCCGGCGGTATGAGCCAGCGGGTGATGATTGCCATGGCGCTAGCATCCAAGCCGAAGCTTCTGATTGCCGACGAGCCCACCACAGCGCTTGATGTAACAATCCAGGCGCAGATCCTCGATCTGCTGCTCAGGCTTCGGCACGAAAACGGCATGGGTCTGGTTCTGATCACCCATGATATGGGCGTGGTCGCTGAAAC
>JBJTDR010000116.1:0-5264 GCA_046092445.1 Hyphomicrobiales bacterium
GATTTCGGCGGGCCTGGATTATCCCGGTATCGGCCCCGAGCATTCCTGGTTGCATGACATGGGGCGCGTCAAATATATTTCCGCAACCGATCAGGAAGCACTCGACGCCTTCCAGCTGCTCTCGAAACTCGAAGGCATCATCCCCGCACTCGAACCCGCCCACGCGATCGCGCGTGCCGTCGAGATTGCCGCAACCAAGCCGAAAGATCACATCATGATCGTCAATTTGTGCGGTCGTGGCGACAAGGATATCTTCTCGGTAGCTGAACATCTGGGGGCATGGAGTGACCACGCGCATCGACACACGCTTTGCCAAACTTGGCGCTGAGGGACGCGCCGCTCTTGTCACCTTCGTGATGGCCGGCGATCCTGATCCGGCCACCTCGCTTGCAATCATTAAGGCTCTTCCAGCAGCAGGCGCCGACCTTATCGAGATCGGTATGCCGTTCACCGACCCGATGGCCGATGGCCCCGCTGTTCAAGCGGCAGGATTGCGTGCGCTAGCGGCTGGCGAAACATTGGCCGGAACACTCAAGCTTGTCCACGAATTCCGCGCCGGCGATCAGTCAACGCCGATTATCCTGATGGGCTATTACAATCCCATCTATATTTATGGCGTTGACCGTTTTCTCGTCGATGCAAAATCTGCAGGAATTGATGGCTTGATTGTCGTCGATCTCCCTCCGGAGGAAGACGACGAATTGTGCAAGCCTGCTCTCGCGGCCGGCCTCAATTTCATTCGCCTCGCGACGCCAACAACCGACGATGCACGTCTGCCCAAGGTGCTCACCAATACATCAGGCTTTGTCTATTATGTCTCGATCGCCGGCATCACCGGCGCGGCAACTCCTGATTTCGGCAAGGTTGCAACGGCCGTTGCGCGTATTAAATCACACACAAATCTCCCGGTTGCAGTTGGGTTTGGCGTCAAAACCGCCGCTGATGCAGCTGCGATTGCAGCTGGTGCGGACGGCGTTGTTGTTGGGTCGACACTCGTCGACGCGGTTCGTCACTCATTGGACGCAAATGGCAAGGCAACGGCAAAGACGGTTGAGTCTGTTGTTGCACTCGTAAAAAATATCGCTTCGGGCGTCCACTCGGTCGCTAAGCCGAAAAAATAGATCCGACAGGGAAAGTCTCCATGGAAACGATGAACTGGATTTCAAACGTTGTACGTCCCAAGATCAGGTCATTCCTGAAGCGGGATACGCCACAGAATCTCTGGATCAAATGCCCCGAGAGTGGTCAGCTCGTTTTCAGCAAAGACGTCGAGGCCAATCAATATGTGATACCCGGCTCCGAATACCATATGCGGATGTCAGCCATGATCCGCCTGAAATCAATGTTTGACGGAGGCACTTTCGAGGACATCACCCTACCGGAAGTTCCTCTGGATCCGCTGAAATTCCGCGATGAAAAGCGGTATGTTGACCGCCTGCGCGATGCCAAAGCAAAAACCAGTCTTGTCGACGCGATCAAGATCGGCGTCGGTAAAATGGACGGACATGCAGTCACCATCGCCGTTCAGGATTTCGACTTTATGGGTGGCTCGCTCGGGATGGCGGCGGGTGAAGCAGTTATCTGCGGACTTGAAACGGCAACAGCACGCAAAACGGCTTTTGTCATGTTCGCGTCCTCGGGCGGCGCCCGCATGCAGGAAGGCATGTTCTCGCTGATGCAGCTCCCGCGCACGACTGTCGCGGTTCAACGTCAACGCGCTGCAGGGCTTCCCTACATCGTTGTCCTCACAAACCCGACAACCGGCGGAGTCACAGCCTCTTACGCGATGCTCGGCGATATCCATATTGCAGAGCCGGGCGCCCTGATCGGCTTTGCGGGACCGCGCGTCATCGAGCAAACCATCCGTGAAAAATTGCCGGAAGGGTTCCAGCGGTCCGAATACCTCAAGGACCATGGTATGGTCGATATGGTTGTTCATCGGCATGAGCTGAAGGCAACTCTCTCGCGCTTGTGCCGTATTCTTTCCAATACGAAGCCGGTTAAAAAAATCGCCTGACACGCCCCCTCCTTGCACTCACGCGGGGAATCAAAAAAACATAGCCGGCAGGAGATCGAATGAGAGACATCGGCATCGGTATCATCGGTACCGGCTTTATGGGCAAATCTCATGGTTTCGCCTACCGCGCAGTAGCGGGACAATTTCCGGTCACACGCAATCCCGTTCTTGAAATGGTGGCCGATATCAATCCGGAAACAGGTGCCGCTGCCCATCGTCAATTAGGCTTCAAGCGCGTGACCCCAGACTGGCGTGAACTCGTCAATGATCCGAAAGTCGAGATCGTCTCCATTACATCACCCAATCTCTTGCACCGTGAAATGGCGCTCGCCGCCATCGCCGCAGGCAAGCATGTTCATTGCGAAAAGCCGCTTGCGCCTTCCGCCGATGACGCGCGTGTGATGATGGAAGCGGCTGAAAAGGCCGGTGTACGGACCCAAGTCGGTTATAATTATATCAAAAACCCGATCCTCAAACTCGCCCGCGAAATGGTTGCATCGGGCGAGCTTGGAGACATTATCGGTTTCCGTGGCATTCATGCCGAGGATTACATGGTCGATCCGACAGGGCCTTGGAACTGGCGCGTTGACCCGCGCGGTGGCGGCGGCGCGGTCGCAGATCTCGGCAGCCATATCATCGGCATCGCCCGTTTTCTCGTTGGCCCGATTGTCGAACTCTCTGCCGAGCTTGAAACAGTCATCAAAGAGCGTCCCGTTTCCGCCGGCTCAACCGAGCGCCGCAAAGTCGAAGTCGATGATGTTGCCCGTCTCACAGTACGTTTTGCGCGCGGATGCACGGGATCCATCGAAGCAAACTGGGTTGCAACCGGACGTAAAATGCACCTTGGTTTCGAGCTTGCAGGAACCAAGGGATCACTTGTCTTTACGCAAGAACGCTTCAATGAACTTCAATACTATAAAGTGGGTGGCGATCCGCGCCATGCCGGTTTCACCATCATTGAAGCCGGTCCCGCCCATTATCCCTACGGATTGTTTTGCGTCGCGCCCGGACACCAGATCGGGTTCAACGATCTGAAAACCATCGAGGTTGCCGAATTTCTGGCATCCATAGACGGTGACCCTGTCCCGGGACCAGACTTTCGCGAGGCTTGGGAAATTCAAAAAGTCGTTGATACTGCAATAGCAGCATCAAAAGACCGCATTTGGCACAGAATACCCTAGATCCAACCTGTCATCAGCTTTACTTTTCTTTTCCTGTTTCACAATCTGCCTTTGAACAAACAAGGTTAATTTCATCCATCAACGGGTGGTGCGCTCTGTTCTAAATCAGGTCTGGTTAGCCCGGATGTGGGCGCATTTGTGAAGATACCGACAGCTTGCAATTCTATCCTTCCCTATGCGACATCGAACAGATGTCGCGCGCCGTTCACCCAGAAGCACCACGCTTCCCGTCCCGGAATATCCTCGGCTTTATCGGGATTGTGACGGCAATCCGGCTGGCCGTCGCTGCCTTTGCACCGCTGACAGGCGATGAAGCCTATTATCGTCTCTGGTCGCTCTATCCGGACTGGGGATATTATGATCATGCACCCATGGTTGCCTGGTGGATGGCGCTTGGCAGGGCGCTGTTCGGTGACACAAATTTTGCCCTCCGTTTCATGGCACCGGTCTCTGCCGGCGTCGGCTCCCTTTTCCTGTGGCGAACAGCAGCTCTTTTGCTCCACCGCCAGTCAGCCGATCGAACAGTAATCTGGTTCAATGCAATGCTGATCGTCGGCGTCGGCAGCATCGTCATGACACCCGATATTCCCTCGGTCTTTTTCTGGGGCATGGCACTTTGGGCGCTTGCGGAAGCGAACAGATCTCGAAAAGACGTTTGGTGGCTTCTCGTTGGTATATCCGCAGGGTTGGGAATACAGTCGAAATACTCCGTTCTGTTTCTTGGCCCAGGCATCCTGCTCTGGCTCGCCCTTATCCCCGCGAACCGTTTCTGGTTTCGGCGGTGGGGCCTTTGGACGGGTGGAGCTATCGCTGCCCTTGTCACAAGCCCGCTCCTCTATTGGAACGCGACCCATGAATGGGTTTCCTTTCTGAAACAATTCGGACGCACAATATCGAAAAGCTGGAGCTTGCAATATTTTCCGGAATTCATCGGCGCGATGGTCCTCTTGATTACACCGCTCATTTTTGGCTTTGCCCTCATCGGATTGTTCAGGGCTGGGCGACTTTCCCTCGGCGGAAACTCAAAACTGGCCCTTCCCGTCCTGACAAGCGTTCCATTCCTCGTCTATCTCGTCAGCCATTCCCTACATGATCGCGTGCAGGGTAATTGGCCCGTCCCGATGATGCCCGCCTTTGCAATTCTTGCAGCCTTCGCCGCTAGCCTGATCGTCAACTCCACAACATCCGCGCGATGGAAAAAACAATGCGTCAAGGTCGCGGCGCCGCTGGGTTTCATTCTATCGACGCTTGTTGTTCTCGAAGTCCTGCGTCCCTTCCTGCCAATCGCGACATCCGTCACGCCGCTTGCCGAAATGCGCGGCTGGGCTGGGTTTGCGCAAGAAGTAGATCAGCGGAGAAAAGCCTCGGGCGCCGCGTGGGTGGCTACACTCTCGTACACCGAAACCGGACAACTTGCCTTTCAGCTCGATCACATCGCCCCGGTTATCCAGATTGATCAGCGTATCCGCTATGTGTTTGCGCCCGAACCCGATCCTGCCCTCATCAAGTCGGCCGGACTGCTCGTTGCACCCGCTTCGAAAGCGGAAGCCTATCGTTCACGTATGAAAAACTGCAATGTTCAGTTCGAACCGCTCGGAACGCTTGACCGGAAGGATCACGACGTCAAGCTTGAAACCTATGCGCTCTTCCGGATCACGGGTGCCAAGCTTGAACCGAGCCTTCCGCCACGCGGGAAGAGCAAACCAGAATGTCCGTAATCGCCTCCCTCGTCAGTCTGCCCCGATCAGAGCTTGCCCGAATAAGTCGCCTCATAGAGCGCGTGTGCACTTGCTGAATCAAGCGGCACGGGATTTCCTCCCGCAGTTGGATCTTCCGGTGCCATCGCCGACATTAGCTCGAATTTGGTATTGTCGACGCCAAAATCCTTCAGCGTGTGCGGCACACCAAGTTGCTTCCGCAAATCGATAATCCACGCCATGAACGCCTCGAATGTCGGCGCAAGGCCGATATAAGCCGCAAGCCGTACGATCTTCGCCTCGATCGCGGAGCGGTTGAACTGCAACACATACGGCATGAAAACGGCATTCGTCATGCCGTGATGCGTA
>JBJTDR010000117.1:0-3498 GCA_046092445.1 Hyphomicrobiales bacterium
ATGTGATCCTCTTGTCCCGCATCGAGAACTGCAAAGCCACGGCACCCGGCGGCACATTATGCCGCTGGCAAATCTCCTCCACCTTCCGCACCGGGGTCAGCATTTCCGCTTCAGTGACGAACACCTCTTCGCTTCAATGAGCTTCTAGCTTTCCCCCTGCAACTCGGAAATCTTATACACCCTCGGAAATCCCCATATTTGCCGATGCGTTCAACCAGCCAACCATCTTCGCATTCCGGGCAGGACGGATAACTTGCACCGCAGTTACAGCGAACCTCGCGTGTTCCAGCCGCAGCGCGTGGAAGAGCCGTTTCACAGGACGAGCAGGCTGGAAGCAGGTTTCCACAATACTCGACATGCTCACACCGGTACCAGTTTCGACCACCTTGGCTGGTGACACCCAGCAATAGACCGCCACATTCCCCGCAGATATGGCCTTCCGACCCAGTACCGGATTCGGCAACAATTCCATAGGCTGGGTCTTCCCTCATCTCAGTTACAAAGGACGAGGGCCGGTCCTTTGAGGAAAGTATCGTCAACGTGTAACGCGCCCGGGTCATCGCGACATACATGACACGCCGTTCTTCGGCATTGGGGTATGCCTCCTCCTCCGGCGAAACCAGCGACAGCAGCGGGTCGTCGACGATTTCTGACGGAAACCCATTGCGTCCGCTGTCGGCGTTCAGGAGAACCACATGATCGGCTTCGAGCCCTTTTGAAGCGTGAATAGACTTGAAGCTGATCTCCAGCCGCGAGAACTGCCGCTGCAATTCCTGCATATCCGGTTTAACGTGGCGATAGCGGCCGAGTAGCAGAACCGTTGCTGGCTTCGCGTCGGCGGCTAGGTCAGCTGACAACTCGGAAAGGACATCGAACAGCACCTGCTGGTGCTCGCCCTTCGACATGGAAACAATCCTGATCGCCGGCTTTGTTGCGGTACCAGCGGGAACAACGTGCTTCTCGATCTGGTCCGGGTTCTTCAGCACAAAGGCTCGTGCCGCAAAGGCGATCTGGTCAACCGACCGGAAGGTACGGCCAAGATCGATGGTCCTGTGCACTCCCGTATCGCCATCAAAACTGCCGCCGAATTCTCGCGCGAAATGGCGCATGAGGTGAATGTCGGATCCGGCAAAGCGGAAGATAGACTGCCAATCGTCGCCAACAGCGAAGATTCGCGCATCCGGATGTTGGGCTTTCAACGCCCGCAACAACCGTGCCCGACTTTGTGAAATATCCTGAAATTCATCGACAAGAATGTGGCGAAATGGGCTGGCATAGCGACCGGTCTCGACATAGTGCGCGGCACGCAAAATCATGTCCTCGAAATCAATCCGGCCGCCAAGCTGCTTCTGGTATTCATTAAATACCGGCATAAAGATATCGAGGAACGCCTTGGCTCGCGTACCAAGGTTCATCCGCTCGGACTTAGCCTCGCATTCCTCCAAGCTGTAGGCTCCGCTCTTGAACTTGCGCAGGAATGTCCCGACCAGTTTAGAGACGTCATCAACCAGCTTCAACTCGATTACGCGGTCATAAATTGTGTCGGGCGCAAGAGGCATCAGCGTTTCGTATGGCGTCAACTTCTCCGCGAGACTAGCTAGCAAGCGTCCCTCCTGCCGCTCATAACTGTATGTTTCGATCAGGGTCGTTCCATATTTTGCATGGACCTTGCGCTTCCACTCCATGCTGGCCAGATAGCTATCGCGATCAACAAATGGTGCCGTGAATAGCTGCTCACGTCCATCTGACATTTTCCGCCGTCTTACTCCGAAATGCTCGATATAGACGCCGCTTTCCTTCAATCGGAAATCCGGCTGGTAGTCCCGCTTGCCACCATCCGAGACCTTATGGTGGTAAACCGGTTCGTACTCGTATTCGATACCGTTTCCATAGAGCCAATTGGCAATCTGCAATTCTTCGTAACTCTTGACCTTTTCACCCTGCAATGTGCGAAGGTCATGCTTCTTCATATGGCTGTAGAATTCATGCTTGGTCTTGAAATCCCATTCGGTCTTCGGTTCGACCAGAAAATGCGCAAACCACCGGATGATTGCCCATGACACGTTTGACAGCTTATCAACCAGATCCTTCAGGATCTGCTTGATCAGATTATTGAATGCCATGTCGTCGCTGGCGTGATCGGCCAGTGCGGGTTTTGACCCTTCCACCATGCCAATAATTGTATAGGCCAGAGCGTGAAACGTTTTCACCGCAACGGGCACACCGGAGCGCGCCTCAACGCGTTCCGACATTTCTTCGGCGGCATTCTTCGCGAAAGCCAACAACAGGATTTCATCAGGGTGCCGAAAACCAGCCTTCACCAGATAAGCCGCCTTGGCAGTGATGACGCTCGTCTTGCCCGACCCTGCTCCCGCAAGAACAAGTGTTGCGTCCTCATCAACGACAACGGAAAGGCGCTGTTCTGGTGTCAGCGGCTTGCTCTCGATCGTATCAAAAAAATCTTGCCAACGATCTAGTTCGGCGTTGACGAAGGCAGCAATGCTGTTTTCACGAGCGGTACGTGGGTCCGATACGAATTTCCGCACAACCTCGATGCGTTCTGTTGCCTTCGGACCAATTGCCTCAGGCTGCAACTTTGACAACAACGATGCATCTAGAGAACGGGCATCAGCCAGAACCGGTGAAACCCGGCACGCCGCCGGATATTGCGTTGGGCTTGAAAGCATCCTTATCCGGTCAAGAATACTCTCAATAGGTCCGTTGCCGTTCTCAAGTTCAGACAGGTTGACCCTGACCCATGCGTCCCTGAGCGCATCCGAAAACTTACGGGCCGCTAAATGGTTGGCGCCCCTGAGAATGACATCCCCATAGTCGCCTGAATGGAGTTTCAGTGACGTTCCATAAATTCCCTTCCGGACGACAGGCGCGGTGGCAAGTGATTGAACCGGCTTTGAGTCGACGCGACTATGCCGAATGATCCGCAGACGATCCCCATCAAGTTCCAAAACCCTGACAGATTTGCTGAACGGGCTCGTCAACAATCCGAACAAAAGGTTTTGTTGCAGTCGAATCAACGATCTGAGCCTTGTGATCCCGTTAGGGAAGACTAAGCCGTGCTTTCACAGAAATGCAAGCGCAAGTGAACCGCAAATAACCATGCATAACTCCGCCACTTCGGAGTCACCAACACCCGCTACATGACGGACGCGCTTAAAACTGAAACGCCGATCCTTCCTTCCACCCCTCACCCCAAAACATAAGCTCGCGTTGCCTCCGGGTCATCCCGTGTGAACGAGAGAGCGTCAAGCTCGGTCCAGACTGCCGCGGGCACCGGCCATTGCGCCCATTCAATCGTCTCGTGAACACGCTGCGCCTTGGTCACGCCGCAGATCGTCGATGTGATCCTCTTGTCCCGCATCGAGAACTGCAAAGCCACGGCACCCGGCGGCACATTATGCCGCTGGCAAATCTCCTCCACCTTCCGCACCGGGGTCAGCATTTCCGCTTCAGTGACGAACACCTCTTCGCTTCAATGAG
>JBJTDR010000118.1:0-52119 GCA_046092445.1 Hyphomicrobiales bacterium
GAAGAGGTCGTCGCGTGAAAATCCTTGCCGAACCAGTTCTTGCTCGGGGGCAACCGACATTGGGTTGGTATTTTGAATGAAAAGGGCATGTACCGGAACACCACTTTTCAAAGCGGTCTGATCACCGGTGAGAATGCGGCCGATCTGGGATTGATCGAGCTTGCGGATCGTCTGGTCGGCCATGTCGAGGCCTTCGATCAAGGATTTCCGCCAGTGAAAAATGCCACTGTTGGAATGGAAAGCACCGCCGCCCTCATATTGCCAAGCTCCTGTAACGGTGGCGATGCACGAGGCGGCATGCATGTTCACCGCGCCATTTCTTTGGCGTGAAAAGCCGTAACCGAGGCGGAAAAAGGTGCGCTTCGTGGTTCCGACTGTCTGTGCGAACGCTTCGATTTCGGAAACGTGAAGCCCCGTTATATTCGAGGCCCATTCAGGTGTTTTTGTCGAAAGATGCGCTTCAAACTCATCGGGATAATCAGCGAATTCAGCAAGATAGGCACGATCTGCGAGATTATCGCGAAACAGGATGTGCATGACGGCACAGGCTAGTGCGCCGTCGGTTCCAGGCCTGAGGCACAGAGCGAGATCGGCCTGCTGCATTGTGGCGGTTTGATAGACATCGATGGCGACGATCTTCGCGCCGCGTTCTTTACGGGCGCGGATCGCGTGTGTCATGACGTTGACTTGGGTCGAGACCGCGTTTGTGCCCCAGATGACGACACAATCGGATTTCGCAATTTCGCGCGGATCGGGGCCCATAAGGCGGCCTGTTCCAGCCATGTAGCCCGGCCAGGCGAGGTTGATGCAAATGGTGGAGAAAAAGCCGGAATATTTCTTGGTATGGCGGAGACGGTTGATACCGTCTCGCATGACGAGCCCCATTGTGCCGGCGTAGTAATAGGGCCAAATCGATTGCGCACCGTGCGCTGTTTCAATTTCAAGGAAGCGTGTCGCGACGAGATCCATCGCCTCGTCCCAACTGGCACGTCGGAACTCGCCCGAGCCCTTTTTGCCAGTGCGAATCAATGGATAGAGTAGGCGATCGGGGTGGTGGTTGCGCTCGGCATAGCGCGCAACTTTCGCGCAGATGACGCCATCCGTGTAGGTTTGTTCGGAGGAGCCATAGACGCGGCCAATCCGCTTGCCGTCGATGATCTTGATTTCAAGCGCGCAGGTTGACGGGCAATCATGCGGACAGACGGAGTTTTTACGCGTGACGGGCAGGGGGCGGTTCATGGATCGACCTTCAGCTGGTGATATCGCAGGATGCCCGAAGAGGTGCGTTTGGTCGAGAAGGAAGTTTGTTGGCAAAATGGCGGCCCGGAAGCCGCCATTTCAGTAGATCGTTACGAAACCAGGCTGATTTAATCAGCCGACGATTTCATTCCCCGAAAAGAATTGGGCGATTTCAATTGCTGCGTTTTCGGCAGAATCAGAACCGTGCGCGGTATTTTCGCCGACTGACTTGGCAAAAAGCTTGCGGATTGTGCCTTCGGCTGCATTTGCGGGGTTAGTTGCGCCCATGACATCGCGATAATGCGCAATCGCGTTCTCACCTTCAAGCACCTGAACGACGACGGGGCCGGAGGTCATGAATTCAACGAGTTCACCGAAAAAGGGGCGCTCTTTATGGACGGCATAAAAGGTCTGAGCCTGATGCGTGGTCATGTGGATGCGCTTTTGCGCGACGATCCGCAGGCCGGCTTTTTCAATGACGGCGTTCACCGCACCTGTCAGGTTACGGGCGGTTGCATCTGGCTTGAGAATAGAAAAAGTGCGCTGAAGCGCCATGGTCAGAATCCTTGTTTTGTCTGTGGTACGCGCGGTCTATAGCGTCCAATCGTGTTCTCGACAAGACGTGGCGCATATTTCCGATAGTGAGCGCTAGTTTTTGCCAAACGGTGGAGAGAAGAGGCTGACGATCTCGTCGGCGCGCCCGGCATTCGGCGGGTCTGCGCCCCGCAGTGCCAGAGCGGTGCGTCGTAGTGCTTCCGGATAGAGCTGAAGTTCGGCCTCAAGCACACGGGCGGCAAGCGTGGCGTCATTATCATTTTCCAAAACAGGAATAGCTGCTTGGGAAATGATGGGACCGGCGTCGAGATCGGGCACGACCTGATGGACAGTGCATCCGTGGATTTTTACGCCCGCTTGGAGCGCCTTTTCATGGGTATGGAGGCCACGAAAGGCAGGGAGAAGGGAGGGGTGAATATTGAGCAAGCGTCCCTGCCAACGGGTTATAAATTCTAGTCCCAAAATGCGCATGAATCCCGCCAGACAAACAAGTTCGACGCTTTCCAAGGTCAGACATTGATGGACCGCTTCCTCGAATGAGACACGCGAAGCGTATTTTGTGTGATCGATGATATGGGTTCTTGTGCCGAAGCTCTGGGCCTTTTTCAGGCCCTGAGCCGAGGGGTCGCTGGAGATGACAATTGTAATCTCTGCGGGAAAAGAGGGGCTCTTGGCCGCATTGATCAACGCGGTCATATTCGACCCGCGACCTGATATCAGAATGGCAGTTTTGACCTTGTTCATGTCAGAGTTTCAGGGTGCCTGTGTACGAGACGCGCTCGTGCGTGCCGACACCTTCGGTGATTTCACCAATTTTGAAGGCCGGTTGACCCACCTTCGCAAAGATCTCGATGACGTCATTGGCGTGTTCGTTTGCAACGATTGCGACCATTCCAACGCCGCAATTGAAAGTGCGAAGCATTTCATGGGGGGCGACGCCACCGGTGGCGGCGAGCCATTTGAAGACCGGCAGAACGGGAAGTGTTGCGAGGTCGATCTCGGCGTTTGATCCTTCGGGAAGAACGCGGGGAATGTTGTCGGGAAAGCCGCCGCCGGTGATATGAGCGAATGCCTTGATGGCTTGGGTGGCTTTGAGTGCCGAAAGAATCGGTTTCACATAAAGGCGCGTCGGCTTTAGTAGCGAGTCACCGAGCGTTTCTTCAGGAGAAAAAGGTGCAGGATCGGACCATCTCAGGCCGGAGAGTTCAACAATGCGGCGGACGAGAGAAAACCCATTCGAATGGATGCCCGAGGACGGGAGCCCGATGATGACATCGGAGGGGCCGATATCAGGTTTTGGCAGCAATGTGCCGCGCTCTGCGGCACCAACGGCAAAGCCTGCGAGATCATAATCGCCCTGCCCATAGAGTCCGGGCATTTCTGCGGTTTCGCCGCCGATCAATGCACAGCCCGACTCGATACAGCCCTTTGCGATTCCTTTGATGATTTCCGCCCCGATACCGGCTTCAAGTTTGCCCGTTGCGAAGTAATCGAGAAAGAAGAGAGGCTCCGCGCCCTGTACCACGAGATCGTTTACGCACATGGCGACGAGATCGATACCGATCGTGTGGTGAATGCCCGTTTCGATAGCGATTTTGACTTTAGTACCGACCCCGTCATTGGCTGCGACGAGGACAGGATCCTTGAAACCGGCAGCCTTCAGATCGAACAACCCCCCGAATCCACCGATTTCCGCATCGGCACCGGGACGTTGCGTTGATCTCACCAACGGCCTAATACGGCTTACCAGTTCGTTTCCCGCATCAATATCGACACCGGAATCGGCGTAGGTGAGGCCGTTCTGCCGCTGTTTCGCCATGATCACATCCTCCTTGTATTCAACCGAGTAAGGACCTTATTGTCGGCTTGCAAGTGCTGCCATATTTACACACATCAAATTCATAGGATTGCGCATTCTTTGATTGGTTCCGGGGTGACATGATTCCAAATATCATCACACTGATGCGGCTCATTCTCGTGCCCGTCATCATTGTAACAATCGGACAGGGCAATTGGATTCTCGCTTTTGTCTGCTTTTCCCTCGCGGGCGTTTCAGATGCGGTCGATGGTACGATCGCGCGCCGGTATTCGATGCAGACCGAGCTTGGTGCATATCTTGACCCCATTGCCGACAAGGCTTTGCTGGTCTCGATCTTTGTCATGCTGAGTATCGTTGGACTTGTGCCAAGCTGGGTAGCGATCATGGTTGTTTCACGTGACGTGATGATCGTTGGTGGAATTCTTCTGGCGTGGCTTCTGGGTTCACCGTTGCCGATCAGTCCCAACCTTATCTCGAAGTTAAATACGTTGATCCAAATCTCATTCGCGGGTCTTGTTCTCGCAATGCAAGCTTTTTCGTTGCCGGTAGACGGGTTTTTGGACTACGGAATCATTGTCGTCGCAGCTTTGACAAGCATCTCGATGGCAACCTATCTGGCGCAGTTTACGAAGCACATGGCGGACTAACGCCATGAACGAGACACCGCACCAACTGGTTTTCGATCTGCCGGTCTTCCCCCGAATGGACCCCGAGGACTTCCTCGTAAGCTCGAGCAATGAGAGTGCTTATGGTCAGCTTGAAGCGTGGCCACAATGGCCGAGTCAGCTGCTCGTCATGGTCGGTCCGCCGGGATCGGGAAAGACGCATTTGTCAATGATCTGGGCTGAGCGAGCAAAGGCGTGGATTCTTGATTTACAGGACCTCACCGCTGACCGCATACCTCATCTTGTGGGGTATTCGGCGCTTGTAATCGAAAATTGCGAAACACAGCCACGGGATGAATCGGCTCTTTTTCATTTGCTCAACGCGATGGAAGAAAAGGGAAGGTGGGCACTTTTGACATCTCGCCAGCCAGTCAACAGCTGGGAAATCAGAACACCTGACCTCCTGTCGCGATTAAGACGGGCGGTCTCAGTCGAGATCGAGCAACCGGACGACGCATTGCTCGGGGCGTTGCTCGTGAAACTACTACTGGATCGCCAGATGATCGTCGATACGTCGATTGTGGAATATATCCGTCAGAGGATTGAGCGATCGGTCGAGTCCGTTCAGAAGTTTGTCGAACTGATCGATCGAGAAGGCTTGAGCCGCCGACAACGCATCAACAAGGCGCTTGTTTCGAAGTGTCTGCAGAAATTCGGGGCCAATCCAAATGATTGAACTCTGTATGATCGGTGCATCTTTGCGAAATTTGTGCCAGATTGCGAAGATGAGGGCAGATGGCGAGTCTCACACGCCGGGAAGCAACAAATGATGGTCAACGCCGAAACGGACGCAAGGCGGGCGAAGTCACGCGGCTCAGGCCAGCGGACACCAAGGTCTCTGGTCAACTCACCGAAGCGCTTTATCAATCGGGAACTATCCTGGCTTCAATTCAATCGACGTGTACTGGAAGAAGCATCGAATCCATCGCATCCCTTGCTCGAGCAACTTCGCTTTCTATCGATTTCAGCGGCTAATCTGGACGAGTTCTTCATGGTTCGCGTCGCGGGTCTCAGAGGGCAACTGAATTCCGGCGTGATTGAAAAATCCGAAGACGGTTTGTCACCAGAACAACAGTTGAAATTGATTGGAAATGCTGTTTCGATTCTTGCAGGAGACCAGCAGAAAAGATGGAACGAGCTGGTGGTTCTGCTATCGAAAGCGGGGGTTTCTCTTGTCGATGGCAAGGATCTTGGTGATGATGACAAGCATTGGTTGGAAGGGTACTTTCTGGACCATATATTTCCGGTCTTGACACCGCTTGCGGTTGATCCTGCCCATCCCTTTCCGTTTATCCCCAATCTCGGATTTTCACTTGCTCTCCTGCTGATGCGAATATCGGACGGACGGACGTTGAACGCTCTCATCAGGCTTCCGAATTCGGTCGAGCGTTTTGTACGACTGCCTGATATTCTGGGTCAGTCTACGGCACGCTTCATTT
Organism: Hyphomicrobiales bacterium; assembly: GCA_046092445.1. Classification (GTDB taxonomy): domain Bacteria; phylum Pseudomonadota; class Alphaproteobacteria; order Rhizobiales; family Beijerinckiaceae; genus CAIUPE01. The sequence continues at coordinate 5,718 of JBJTDR010000118.1, forward strand.
TACTCGAGCAAGTTGTCGGCCTCTTCATTGAACGATTGTTTCCCGGCTATTCGGTGAAGGGGCGCGGCGTATTCAGAATAATTCGGGACTCCGACCTCGAAATCGAGGAAGAGGCGGAGGACCTTGTTCGCCTCTTTGAGACTGCGCTCAAACAGCGGCGTCGCGGGTCAATCATTCGATTGGAAATCGAGGCCGCGATGCCCGAAACCATCAGTAACTTCATCATCAACGAGTTTCATGTACCCGGTGAGACAGTCTTTTCCGTTGACGGACTTCTGGCACTTTCGGATCTCTCCCAGCTCGTCAATCTTGATCGACCATCGTTGAAGTTTGTTCCCTTTAATGCACGTTTTCCTGAGCGCATCCGGGAGCATGGTGGTGATTGCTTTGCTGCAATCCGTGAGAAGGACCTGATCGTCCATCACCCATACGAGTCGTTTGATGTTGTGGTTCAGTTCCTCCAACAGGCAGCTTGCGATCCTGAAGTGATTGCAATCAAGCAGACGCTTTACCGGACTTCGGCAAACAGTCCGATCATCAAGGCACTGGCGGAGGCGGCTGAAGCAGGCAAGTCCGTAACGGCACTCGTCGAATTGAAGGCACGTTTCGACGAGGAGGCGAACATTCGGTGGGCGCGCGATCTCGAGCGCGCAGGTGCTCAGGTGGTATTTGGATTTCTGGAGCTCAAGACACATGCAAAATTATCAGTGGTTGTCCGGCGCGAGGAGGGCAACCTCGTGAGTTATTGCCACCTTGGCACCGGAAACTATCACCCGATCACGGCACGGCTCTACACGGACCTCTCGTTTTTTACCGCCGATCCTGCCTATGGGCGGGACGTTGCAAAGATTTTCAACTATATTACGGGTTACGCGGAACCCGGGCAGCTAGAGCGTATCTCAATTTCTCCTCTGACTCTCAAGCAAACGGTTCTTGCCCATATTTCCACAGAAATCGAAAATGCGAGGGCGGGACGTCCCGCAGCCATTTGGGGAAAATGTAATTCGCTTGTAGACCCCGAAGTCATTGATGCGCTCTATGCGGCCAGTGCTGCGGGTGTGCAGATCGACTTCGTTGTGCGGGGAATTTGCTGTTTGAGACCAGGCGTTCGAGGCCTATCTGACAATATTCGTGTGAAATCGATCGTGGGGCGCTTTTTAGAGCACACGCGGATCTACGCGTTTGCGAACGGGTTTCGTTTACCGCATCCGAAGGCGAAAGTGTTTATTTCGTCAGCCGATTTGATGCAGCGCAATCTGGATCGGCGGGTTGAATCTCTGGTCCCGATATTTAATCCGACGGTTCATCAACAGGTATTGAATCAGATTTTTGTTGCAAATTTTCTGGACAATGAACAGAGCTGGCAGGTGAACGCTGACGGAACAAGCAAACGAATCTCCAAAAAGTCCAATGAAGCGGCGTTTAACGCCCAGCGTTATTTCATGACTAATCCGAGCCTATCCGGTCGGGGTAAAGCGCTTAGGGATTCCGGTCCCCAACAATTGCGTTCCGGGGCTTCCGGAAAGGATCTAAAGCGTATAAACGACGAAGCCAGAAGTCAGCAGGATTGAGACGTCAGAATGCCTTTTAATACCAAGGATCGATTGGATCTCGGACTTCCGATCGCGATCATCGACATTGGGTCGAATTCTGTACGACTTGTGATTTATGAGGGATTGAGTCGTAACCCGACGCCGATTTTCAATGAAAAAGTCTTATGTGGGCTTGGTCGTGCAATTCAAACGACCGGTTTATTGCCGATCGATGGTATGGAGCGTGCCTATGACGCACTTACGCGGTTTCGCATGCTTTGCGACATCATGTGCGTTTCCGATCTTGTCGTGTTTGCGACCGCCGCGGCACGAGACGCCAAAAACAACGCGGAATTTATCAGCAAATGTCGCGAAATAACGCGAACTGACATCGTGCTGTTGTCTGGCAAGCGGGAGGCCGAACTATCGGCGATGGGGGTTATTTCAGGATTTTGGAGGCCACAAGGTCTGGTTGGCGATCTTGGCGGCGGGTCCCTTGAATTAATTGTCGTGAATGGCACGGAATACGGTAAGGGAATAACATTACCCCTTGGAGTTCTGTCGCTTCTCGACTTCTCGGGTGGCAATCTCAAGAAGGCGCAGAAGCATATCAGGGATATGCTGAGTGATTTACCGCAGCTGAAAGCCGCTCGGGGTGAGTCTTTCTACGCTGTGGGTGGCACCTGGCGTTCTTTGGCAAAACTTCATATGGGCCAGCGCGGATACCCGCTGAATGTCATGCATCATTATGTTATTCCCGCGCAGGATGCGGCCGATTTTGCGTCACTTGTCGAGCGCGTCGAGGCCGATACGCTCGACTCGATCGAGAGCGTTTCCTTTGCGCGGCGACCGCTTCTTGTATACGGCGCACTCGTTATTGAGGAGTTGATCCGGAGCGCTAAGCCGGCACGCATTGTCATTTCGGCACTCGGCGTTCGGGAGGGAATTCTATATGATCGGCTTGGCGATGACGAAAAACGGCAAGACCCACTCATGGTAGCAGCGGCGGATCTCAATAATTTGCGGTCACGCGCGCCACGCCATGCCGAAGACCTCATAAACTGGGTGGACCAGTTTTTTGCATCAACCAAGTTGGAGGATACAGCCGATGATCGACGATTACGGCATGCGGCTTGTCTTTTGTCGGATATCGGGTGGCGTGCCCATCCGGACTATCGCGGCGAACAATCGGTCAATATCATCGCGAATGCAGGCTTCAGCGGCATCGACCACGCCGGTCGGGCCTACCTCGCATTGACGGCTGCATACCGTCATATGGGGCTTTCTGATGACGAGATCAGTCCGCGGCTGAAAGAATTGGCGTCAAGCCGTCTGATTGACAGGGCAAGGATCTTTGGAGCGGCGATTCGTGTCGCTTATCTGATTTCCGCTGCAATGCCCGATGTTTTGCCGAGGACGAGTTTGATCTGCGGACAAGGCAAAGTTGAACTTTGGCTGCCCGCAGGTCTTGCGGCGCTTGCGAGTGACCGCGTCTTCAACCGACTGAAGGCGTTGGGACGACTGATCGGCCGATCGCCCCTCATCAGCATTTTGAAGCCCTAACGCGGAAACAGAACAATTTTGCCGTTGTCCATCGCCAAGGCCAGTTTACCGTGTTTCAAGTCGAGCGCCTTCTGCCCGAAAACCTCACGCCGCCAACCGCGAAGCGCGTGCACATCGGCATTATCATCAGAGGCTATGGCTTCCAGATCGTCGACGGTGGAAACGATTTTCGAGGCCACGCGCTCGCTGTCACTGATCATGCGCAATAGCACTTTAAGAAGTTCGACGGTCGCACCACTATAGGGTTTTCTCTCCACCTTCACCTGAGATGGTAGCGCTTTCGGGTCGCGCAAAAGGCCACGTTCGACGCATTCGATCAACTCTGCTCCGATGCGGGAACGTCCAAAACCTGATGGAATGGAGCGAAGTCGCCCAAGCGCCTCGGCGGATCGTGGCGCAGAGACCGCAATATCGATCATTGCATCGTCCTTGAGAATACGACCGCGGGGTACGTCGCGGCTTCTTGCTTCACGCTCCCGCAAGGCCGCAACTTCGATCAAAACCGCGAGTTCCTTTGGCTTTCGAACCCGCCCTTTGAGACGTTGCCAAGCGTTATCCGGGTCAAGTTCGTATGTTGACGGTGACGTCAGAACTTGCATTTCTTCATCAAGCCAGTGTCGACGTCCGGTTTTTTCGAGATTGGCCAAGAGTGCTCGATAGACGTCGCGAAGAAATGTCACATCAGATTGGGCATAGGAAAGCTGGGCCTCGGTGAGCGGGCGCTGAGACCAATCCGTAAACCTCGAGGATTTATCGATCTTCGCATTGGCGAGATCGTGCGCGAGTTGTTCGTAGGAAACGCTGTCCCCATAACCGCAGACCATGGCCGCAATCTGGGTATCAAATACGGGTGACGGGATACATTTATCGAGATACCAGAGAATCTCGATATCCTGCCGGCCGGCGTGGAAGACCTTTGTCACTTTCGGATTGCGCATCAACGCGAGAAATGAGGATAGGTCGAGATCTGGTGCCAGGGGATCGATAATCACGCTTTCGTCAGGTCCGGCGAGTTGAATCAAACATAATCTAGGGAAAAATGTCATCTCTCGCATAAATTCGGTATCGATAGTGACATAATCAAACCGGGCCAGTCGCTTGCAGGCCATTTCGAGTGCGAGCGTGTCTGTAATCATGGGCATTGGCATCGTTTCTCACTTTCTTTCCAGTCTAGGCGAGTCAATCACCGATTCGCATGATAACTTGGAATAAATGCATGGCGATCTCTCGCGGACAATGTGGCCACTGACCGTAACAGTCGACAATTGCTGCATATGACTTGACAAAGCTCGCTGCTGCATGCGCTTTTCCGCTCCTACCGAATTGGAAGTTGAGGATCAAATGATGCACCGGTATCGAACCCATACATGCGGTGAAATTCGAGAGGCCGATATCGGCGCTCGCGTGCGTCTCTCGGGCTGGTGTCATCGCATTCGCGATCATGGCGGTATACTGTTCATTGATTTACGGGATCATTACGGAATAACGCAATGTGTTGTTGATCCGGACTCGCCTGCTTTCAAAGATGCCGAGCGCTTTCGCTCAGAATGGGTTGTCAGGCTTGATGGCACGATTCGGCTTCGCCCCGATGGTACCGAGAATCGAGAATTGCCGACGGGGCTCATCGAGCTTTATGTCACTGATTGCGAGGTATTGGGGGTATCGGCTGAATTACCGTTGCAAGTATTTGGTGATCAGCCATTTCCGGAAGAGACACGGTTGAAATTCCGGTTCCTTGATCTTCGCAGGGAGAAGCTTCATGCAAATATCATGACGCGTGTTGCGATAATCGACAATATGCGGACCCGCATGAAGGCGCAGGGGTTCAACGAGTTTCAGACACCAATTCTGACAGCTTCCTCGCCGGAGGGAGCGCGTGACTTTTTGGTGCCGTCACGGCTTCATCCCGGGAAATTCTATGCCCTTCCGCAAGCACCACAGCAGTACAAGCAATTGTTGATGATGGCCGGGTTTGACAGGTATTTCCAGATTGCGCCCTGTTTTCGCGATGAAGACCCTCGTGCTGACAGGTTACCGGGTGAATTTTATCAGCTTGATATCGAGATGAGCTTTGTGACACAGGAGGATGTCTTTGCAGCCGTAGAGCCGGTTATCGGCGGGATTTTCGAACAATTCGGTAATGGGAAAAAAGTGACACCGGCACCGTGGCCGCGGATTCCCTACAGAGTGTCGATACAGAAATACGGTTCTGACAAGCCTGATCTGCGTATCCGGAACCCGCACTCTGGCGAACCGCTCGAGATGGTTGATGTGTCGGGACATTTTCGCGGGTCCAATTTCAAGGTTTTTTCGCGTATTCTTGAGGATGAAAAGAATGCGATCTGGGCAATTCCCGCGCCTGGCGGGGGACAGCGGACCTTTTGCGACCGTATGAACTCCTGGGCTCAAGGCGAAGGACAACCGGGGCTTGGGTACATTTTCTGGCGTGAGGGGGCAGGTGCTGGCCCGATTGCCAACAATATAGGCCCCGAGCGGACTGAATTGATTCGTCTCCAACTCGGGTTGCAGGAGGGTGATGCCGCCTTTTTTGCAGCGGGTGACCCCGAGAAATTTGCAAAATTCGCCGGAGCAGCGAGGATCAAAGTGGGTTCTGATCTCGCTCTTGTTGACGAAGACAGTTTTGAACTCGCCTGGATCGTTGATTTCCCGATGTTCGAGTGGAACGAGGAAGAGAAGAGAGTTGACTTCTCCCACAACCCTTTTTCGATGCCGCAGGGCGGGCTCGAAGCGTTGAACACGCAAGATCCTTTAACCATCAATGCATTTCAGTACGACATTGCATGTAACGGGTTCGAGATCGCTTCCGGTGGTATCCGAAATCACAAACCGGATGCGATGGTGAAAGCTTTCGAGATAGCCGGCTACGGAAAAGAGACCGTTGTAGAACGGTTTGGCGGCATGTTTCGTGCTTTTCAATTCGGGGCGCCACCACATGGGGGCATGGCTGCTGGTGTCGACAGAATTGTGATGCTCTTGTGCGGGGCACAAAATCTACGCGAGGTGGCCCTGTTCCCGATGAACCAGCAAGCGCTCGATCTTCTGATGGGAGCACCTTCAGATATCGGCGTGAAGCAGTTGCGCGAATTGAACCTTCGGCTCAACATCCAAGAAAAATAAATGTTCCCGGGTTTCCGCGGGCACTCAATCGGATTTCGGAGGCTAAAGTGGCATCATCTATTTCAGACGATCTTCGCAATGCTGCCTTAGCCTATCATCGACTTCCCAAGCCGGGTAAACTAGAAATTCAGGCGACAAAGCGTTTGGGGAGTCAGCGTGATCTGGCACTCGCCTACTCCCCCGGGGTTGCGGCTCCTTGCGAGGCCATTGCCGCCGACCCGGATCAAGCGGCATTTCTGACGGGGCGGCAGAATCTTGTCGCTGTACTCACCAATGGAACGGCCGTCCTCGGACTAGGCAATATCGGGCCGCTGGCCGCAAAACCCGTCATGGAGGGAAAGGCCGTTCTGTTCAAGAAGTTCGCGGGAATTGATGTTTTTGATATTGAAGTGGCGGAACTTGACGTTGACAGATTGGTCGAAGTTGTTGCCGCTCTTGAGCCCACGTTCGGCGGTATCAATCTGGAAGACATTAAAGCGCCCGAATGTTTCGAGGTTGAGGCCAAACTTCGCGAACGCATGGAAATTCCTGTGTTCCACGATGATCAACATGGCACTGCGATTATCGTTAGTGCCGCCGTTTTAAACGCAGTTGATCTATCGGGGAAAGATTTAGCTGCGATCAAGATTGTTGCGTCGGGAGCAGGTGCCGCGGCTTTGGCTTGCCTTAATTTATTAGTTTCGCTTGGCGTAAAACGCGAGAATATTTGGATCAGCGATCTCGAAGGGGTGGTCTATCACGGACGTGAAAAGCTGATGGACCGCTGGAAGATTGTTTTTGCCCAGGAGACAGATAAGCGCACATTGGGTGAGATTATCGATGGAGCGGATGTTTTCCTCGGTGTCTCCGCTGGCAATGTGTTGAAGCCGGAGATGGTCGCACGGATGGCGCCCAAACCGCTTATTCTTGCATTGGCGAACCCTAAGCCGGAAATTATGCCGGAAGAGGCGCGTGCTGTTCGACCGGACGCGATGATTTGTACGGGGCGTTCGGATTATCCCAATCAAGTGAACAATGTTCTTTGTTTTCCATATATTTTTCGGGGCGCGCTGGATGTTGGGGCGCGGACGATCAATGAAGCGATGAAGCTTGCAGCCGTGGGAGCCATTGCAAAGCTCGCCCGAGAGGCTCCGTCGGATGTTGCAGCAAAAGCCTATGGTGGCGAAGTCTCCACCTTTGGGGCGGACTCACTCATCCCCAGTCCCTTCGATCCGCGCCTTATCCTGAGGATCGCACCGGCCGTTGCGAGGGCAGCGATTGAGAGTGGCGTCGCACGAAGCCCGATTACCGATTTTGCGGCTTATGAGGAGCGTTTGACCGGGTTTGTATTCCGGTCGGGTTTCATCATGAAACCGATCTTCAGTCTGGCAAAAGCGGCGCCAAAGCGAGTCATCTATGCCGACGGGGAAGATGAACGCGTTCTGAGAGCGGCACAGATTGCGATTGAAGAGGGCTTTGCCGTTCCAATTCTGATAGGTCGCCCGGGTGTTATCGAAAGCCGGTGCATACGGTATGGATTGTCGATCAGACCGATCAGGGACGTTGAAGTCGTCAATCCGGAAGACGACCCCCGCTATCGCGACTATGTTGCCTCTTTGATCGAATTGACAGGCCGAAAGGGGGTAACGCCGGACGCCGCGCGGACACTGGTCAGGACAAATTCAACTGTCATCGCGGCGATCGCTGTAATGCGCGGCGATGCGGACGCCATGATTACGGGCCTTGAGGGGCGTTTTCAATCGCGTTTGAGGTATATTCGCGACATCATTGGATTGCGATCGGATGTTGACGACTTTTCGGCCATGAGTCTGATGATCACGCCTATGGGGAGTTATTTCCTTGCGGATACGCACGTCAAGATCGATCCATCAAGTGATGACCTGGCAGAATTGGCTATCTTATGTGCCGATCATGTTCACCGATTTGGCATTGTACCCAAAATTGCGCTGCTGTCTCACTCGGATTTCGGAGACTCTGATGCGCCGTCAGCCCTAAAAATGCGAAGGGCACTGGCGCTCATCCGGGAGCGCGCGCCGAACCTTGAAGTCGACGGGGAAATGCAGGGCGATACGGCACTAGCCAGTGTCGTGCGGACGAAGCGCCTCCCCACCAGCCGTTTGCAATCAGACGCGAACGTTCTGATTATGCCCAATCTTGATGCGGCAAATATAGCCTTTCAGATGATCAAGGTTATGGCGGACGCCTTGCCTGTTGGGCCGATACTCATCGGTACAGCACGGCCTGCCCACGTGCTGACGGCATCAGTGACGGCGAGAGGTGTCGTCAACATGACGGCTCTAGCGGTTGTTGAAGCCCAGTCGCATCTGGATGAAAACAAGGAATATCCGTAAATTATTCGGACGATGTCGTGATATCAAAAAGGTCGAGAATTGCGCCGGGCTCCTCGGCAAGCGTTGTATCCGCAATGCTCACACCATCGGGATTTCTTGACCGGACGAGAATCGAAAATTTCGAAGGATTCTCAATAAAACGAACGATTGACCTGGTCAAACGCATGGCAGTCTCATTTGTTCCCAGATAAAGCTGCAGACTTGCGGCTGCTACGGACGCGTAGGCCTTTTTGACCTGTTCGGAGGACCGCTTTGTCTTAACCGCGTCCTGGTCAATCATGCGTTCCGCGAGACCACGATTTTCGATCCCGATTGTCGCCGACTTGAGCGTCGCTGCCATAATTGATAGAAGGGCGGTCGTCGAGTCTCCGACCATCTGCCTCTGAGAAACACCCCCTATGTGCGCGTTCGCGCTCAATGAGCCCATATTTGCAGCCGAAACGGCAAGGTTGGCCGCAAGGTCAGTCCCCGTATCGTTCCAGCGCAGTTCAGCCAAGCCGGAAAGGTCAAAATCCCGATATCCGAGACCGATCATCGTTTGAGATATTTCGTCTTCCGGATCAGATGGGAAGGGGGCAAAGAGCCCGTCGAGTGTCCATCTGACCCCCATCGGAAAAGCGCCATCGGGATTTTCATAAGCGAGGGTCATTGCCCGGATACCCGCTTTAAAGCGGGAAGGCTGATACGCATCGAGTACGGCATCTCGCAGCTCGAACCTGCCAAGCACCGGCAAGACGTTCAGTACATCGATATTGTCAAGTCGGGCCCCGGATTTTGACAGTTCAGCTCTCAATTTTTTCAACGCGGGCGCGAAATCAAATTCCGAATGTGTGAGCGAACCGATCTGAATTCTCTCATCCGGACCGGTGAGGTCAAAACCGTCAAAACGCAAAGTCGCGCGAGACTCACCCACTTTATCGGCATACGAAACCCGACCGACACTGAGCGTGCCATCGATCTCGTCTGTCCCTTTGATTTCGAGACCTACAATGTCAAGCGAACTGACAGCAATCGACTCCATCAATGTGATAAAGTCGAGAGCATATGAAACCTTATCTGCATCCGACAATTCGGGCGAATCTATTTTTCGGTCCGTAAGCCGCTCAAGGAGTGGCAGAAAGCCACCGTCGATTTCCTTGATGCTTACCTCCCTCGCGTTGAGGGTGGCAATGGTTGCCGATGGCCCGACAACGGGCGAAAATGCGACTTTTTCGATTGTGACTGAGGAGTATGCCCGAGTGAACGTGTCGGACGCGACCGATTTTCGGCCAGAATTCACACGTATGAGCAAGGGAAGATCAACGTCGGAGAGGATGAGGGCACCAAAAGACCCGGAATGCGTGCCACTTACGTCGGAAGAGCTGCCAAATATACCGCCCTCCGCCCGAATCAACGTTGCAACGCCATTTCTTATGCCGATGACTTCAAGATTTCGGGTTATAGAAGTTGAAATCTCGCCCTGAATTCTATGCGTCTGTTTCAACTCGCCGACCTTCAAGCTGGCCGCGGTAAGACTCTTGAAACGCTCCTGGAATTCCTCCGGACTGCCAGCCGACAGAAGCGCCTTGAGCTCGCCGGGCGTCGTATCCGCGCCCATCAACTCGATGCCGCTCAGGCTTACTTCATATGTGCCAAGCGAGAGTGTCGCCTGATCGAGAAAAATCGTTCCTATTGCATGTGACGAACGTGAAACAGACACCGCCGCAACGACAAGTAATGCAAGGACGAGCGAATGGATATGCTTCGGCACGGTCAACACCACTTTCGTTTTTCCCAAATCGACCCAGTTGTGGTTGGCGCTTCTCTCAAGCTGAAACATCGGCTCTTGATGACGAATCAGGCTGCAATTTTGAATTCTCTCTTGATTTTTTGAATATCCTTCAGCGACGGGAGACCAGCCTCGTTACCAAGCTTCTGGATCTTGTGCGCTGCAGCAGCACGGGCGAATTCGAAGTGCTTTTCCCAAGGCTCGGCGGGGTAAGCGAGACGCGAGTAGAAATAGGCTCCGTGAAAGATATCACCCGCTCCACTCGTATCGATAATGGCCGACGAGGGAACGACAAGTGACGGCTGTTGCCGGATCTCACCTGTTTCATCGTACCATATCATGCCGCGTTCACCGCGCGTAACGCCGCCAATTTTTACGCCTTTAGCCTTTAAAATCTCGAGAAGGCCCGCATCGGTGACGTTTAATTGCTCGGCCAGTCGCTCAGCGCAAATAGCAACATCGATATATCTCAACAATTCCAGCGTGTTATCACGAAGTCCGCCACCATCAAGTGAAGTAATGGCTCCAATTTCCCTACACACTTTTGCGTAGTGAATGGCTGCATCACCCTGGTGCCCGTCCAGATGCAAGCCGCGACAACCATCAAGATAAAGGGTGGGAAAGGGGTGGAGATAATTATCGTCACGACAGCGAATAATGGCGCGTTTTCCACCATTTGGCAGAACAAAAGACAGCGAGCTTTCCTTCACCTTTCTGCCATGGACCGGAATGGCATATTTCGCCGCCATGTCCAGAAACATTCGACCCAGCCAATCATCCGCCAATGACGTTATCAGGTCAGGGGCAATTCCGAGTTTCGCACAGCAGAACGCTGCCGTAACAGCGTTTCCGCCAAAGGATACCGCATAATCCTCGGCAACTGTTTTTTCGTCACCAGACGGAATTCGATCTGTCAGAAAGGTGACGTCTATGTAGGTCTGTCCAATAAAAAGCGCTTCCATTTGCCTTACATTCGAATCCGAAGTTAGAACTCTACTTACGTGAGAAACCGGAATTTGGCACCCCTTTCCAGAATTTTTTTCAATCAAAGTGAGAAACTGGTTCCGCATCCGCACGACGACTTAGCATTCGGATTCTCAACTCTGAATGATTGTCCCATCAGATCATCCACGAAATCGAGCGTCGATCCGGTAAGATATTCGCTTGAAACGGGATCGACGAGAACAGTTGCGACAAGCGCATCTATTTTGATATCGTGTTCATGTTGATCGTGCTCCAGCCTAAATTCGTATTGGAATCCAGAACACCCCCCGCCATTGACACTGAGTCTGAGATATTTTCCATCCTTGGACAATTTCGTCAGATCGGCGATCCTACGTGCCGCTCTTTCGGTCACTGAAAACTGAAATTCCATTGCACCACTCGCCTTCGTCACGTTACGTTTGGTTTCGGCCTGCTGATCGCCAATCACATCGGGAGATAATCTTTTGGACCTGTTTCTTCAAATGGAGCTTTTTCTTGAGCAAAAGATTTGACCGCTGGCGGGCATCCTATGCGTCTGACCCCGAAAAGACACTCGGCCGACTTCATCCGGAACAAGACTCGCCAACGCGGAGTGACTTTCAACGTGATCGGGATCGAATCATACATTCGACGGCATTTCGTAGATTGAAGCACAAAACGCAGGTTTTTGTATATCATGAAGGTGACCATTACCGGACACGCCTGACACATACGATCGAAGTTGCTCAGATTTCACGCTCACTCGCCCGCGCTTTGGGGCTTGACGAAGATCTTGCGGAGGCTCTCGCACTGGCACACGATCTCGGGCACACGCCATTTGGCCATACCGGCGAAGACGCGTTGAATGCATGCATGTCGGGTCGTGGTGGATTCGATCACAATGCTCAAGCGCTCCGGATCGTGACCCATCTTGAAAGACGTTACCCTGATTTCGACGGACTTAACCTGTGTTGGGAGACGTTAGAAGGCTTAGTGAAACACAACGGACCGTTGCTCGACGGTGAGGGACAGGGGATTGGATCCTACACAGGTCGACCGATACCAGAAGAATTTCTGAGTTATGACAAGAGGCAATCTCTCCGTCTCAATAATTTTGCCGGTGCGGAGGCCCAGATTGCTGCAATTTCTGATGATATTGCCTATAACGCACACGATATCGATGACGGTCTTCGTGCAGGCTTCTTCAGTCTGGATGACCTGAAATCCGTCCCTTTCCTTGCGACCATCATCGACGAGATTTTTGACCGGTGGCCGGATATCGAGATATCCCGTGCAATCCACGAGCTTGGTCGGCGTCTGATAACCTGTTTTGTTGAGGGGGTAATAAAAGTTAGTCATGACCGATTATTGCTTTTTGCGGGACAGGATGTTGAACATATTCGGAAATTCGGACGGCCGGTTGCCGCGTTCTCCGACGATCTTGCTCTCGCGGATCGTGAGATAAAGGCATTTCTATTTGCAAAAATGTATCGTCAGAAAGATGTTCTCAGAATACGCGGACAGGCTGAGCAGGTTGTGAGCGATCTGTTCATGGGCTTTTCGAAAAACCACAAATTGCTACCAGACGAGTGGCGTAGGACAATTTCGTATTCGGATGCTTGCCGTACGGTCGTCGATTATATTGCCGGAATGACAGACCGCTTCGCATTGAGTGAACACAAACGGCTGTTTGACGAAACACCTGAACTGCGGTAGCCGCGAACGCCCTCTCTTGAAGGTCACCTGTTATGAATGTTTTTGAGCTTATTCGAGGCCGGATCGTTGATGTTGTTGCAGGCATGGCCGCAAGTGGAGAACTCCGTAACATTTCGAGCCTCTCGAGAATTGTTGTCGAGCCACCTAAGGAGTCGTCTTTCGGTGACATGGCAACGAATGCAGCTCTTGTCCTCGCACGAGCGGTGGAATTGACACCGAGCGAACTGGCAAAGCGTCTTCTGGGTCCGATCAGCCGGATTGCAGGTGTAGAGCGTGCGGTTATTGCGGGACCGGGTTTCATCAATATTTGGCTGGATGAAACGGTTTATCATGATGTTCTTAGGGATATTCTTGTTGCCGGGAATGATTTCGGCAAGAGTACAATCGGTCAGGGCGAGGTCGTGAATGTCGAATTTGTTTCGGCGAATCCAACCGGTCCTCTGCATGTCGGTCATGGCCGTGGCGCCGTGTTCGGCGATGCGCTGGCAAGTCTTCTCAGTTCAGCAAATTATCACGTCATCAGGGAATATTACATAAATGACGCCGGGGCACAGGTCGATGTCCTGAGCAGGTCCGCTTTCCTGCGGTATCGCGAAGCTCTGGGCGACGAGATCTCTGACATACCAGAAGGGTTTTATCCCGGTGATTATCTCAAGCCAGTTGGAGCAGCACTAGCTGCTGATTACGGAGATCGCCTGATCAAATTACCCGAGAGTGAGTGGATTGATGCCGTTCGTTCAAAATCCATTGGGATGATGCTTGATCGGATCAAGGAGGACCTTGGTTTGTTAGGCATTCGACATGATGTCTTTTTCTCCGAGCGTTCACTTTCGTCGGGAGATATTGATTCCATCGGTGCGACAATTGACGATATGATCCGGCACAATCTTGTCTATCGCGGCAGACTTCCGCCACCCAAGGGCGCTCCGGTCGAAGATTGGGAGGATCGTGAGCAAACACTGTTCAGGTCGACCGATTTCGGTGATGATGTGGACCGTCCGCTTCTTAAGTCAGACGGATCTTACACCTATTTTGCTGCTGACATTGCCTATCATCGTTCCAAATTTGATCGCGGATTCTCCAACCTCATCGATGTCTGGGGCGCAGACCATAGCGGGTACATCAAACGCATGACCGCTGCGGTTGATGCGGTTTCCGGTGGTAAAGCGAAGTTGGACGTAAAGATTTGCCAGTTGGTCAGGTTGTTTCGCGACGGGCAACCTGTGAAGATGTCAAAGCGATCGGGTGATTTCATCACGTTACGCGAGGTGGTCGACGAAGTCGGCTCAGATGCCGTCCGCTTCATGTTGCTGTTTAGAAAAAATGATGCCGCTCTGGATTTTGATCTTTCTAAAGTGGTCGAGCAAAGCAAAGAGAATCCAGTCTTTTATGTTCAATATGCGCATGCGCGATGCTGCTCAATCCGGCGGCAAGCGGATAATCATTTTCATGAAGTCGATTTGCGGAATATCTCGGAAGCTAACTTCGCTCAGTTGACAGACGCATCAGAAAAAGCCGTCATACGCCGGCTATCACAATACCCGAGATTGATTGAAGCTGCGGCGCTCGCGCACGAGCCACACAGACTGGCATTTTACCTATTCGATCTTGCGGGCGATCTTCATGCTTTATGGAACCGGGGTAAAGACGACCCTGAGCTGCGTTTTATTGTCGGCGATAACAAGGTTGTCAGTTTGGCGAGACTTGGACTGGTCGAATCAGTTAGGGTGGTTTTGTGTTCTGGACTTGAAATTCTCGGTGTTTCGGCACCTCCGGAGATGCGCTGAAGCTGATTAATTGTATTGTTCCTCCGACTGTGAATAGGGTTCGGCATGAACGAAGAACCAAAAGCGAGATCCTCGATCAATCTTGATGAATTGGAAAGGCAGCTGCGCGAAGCATCCCGTAGCAAGCGCGTTTATGTATCAGACACAGAACGGCATGCAGGGCAACAAGCGACTGACAACGATGTCACTCCCTCCGATCCATCAGAAGAGAAGGGTTTTGGTCGGTCCGATTATCTCGATGCTCATGTTTCGGGCGATGTTGATGATCGAAATGACCAAGAAAATTTTTACGACCACTTCGGAACAGGGTCCGGCAGTCAATCTCCTCCTCCGTTTTTGGCGATACCAAAGGAAGATCGCTTCCCCGATGTCGGCGACTTTTCAGAGCGTAACAGCCAGAGGCGGGCCTGGCGGTCTATTCTCTTATTTAGCCTTCTGGCCGTCGTGATCGTGGCCGGCGGATATGCCTACCTTATTGTCTCGGAAAAACTCACAGTTTCTGGGGAGGTGAGCGCTGTTCCTCTGATCAAGGCAGACAATAATCCGGTCCGGATCAAGCCCGAGGTCTCCTCAACTGAACCGTCATCTTCATCCGGGTCCGAGCTGCTTAGTGACCCGAAGGCGGCGGATGGCGGCACTGCCAATGTGGTTTCCACCAAGGAACAGCCCGTTGATCTCCGGGCCGGAAATAGTGTTGTGCCAGGGACGGTGATGGTCGATAACGTTGCTTCAGGGTCCAGTGATCGTAATGCTTCAGTGGCCCAGGTAGATGCGTCCGGGCCTGCAGCAGACAGTAGACCTGTTTTAGAATCGCCACCCGGCGCCGCAGCCATGCCACCAGTCAAGACTGTCAGAACAGTGACAGTGCGGGCAGATGGCTCAATTATCGATCCGGCAGGCGTTCTGGGCACTGGTTCTTTGCCCAAAGCAATCCAATCGCCTCCGACTGAACCAATCAGCGATAAAACTGCGTTACAGACCGGTGCCAATCAGGAGGCCGACGCAGGCAGCACTGGTCCTTCATCGACCACAAAGCAGTTCCCTATAGTGCCTGCGCCTCTCCCGCCGATTCGTGCGACCGAACCTGGTCGCGATGCCCGGTCGGTTGATACGTTGTCAGAAGTTTCCAGTTTACTTGCAAGATCATCTGAGAACGCGGGGGCCGCCAGTGCATCTCAATCAGCGTCCGCAGGACAGGCTCAACCGATCGGCGGATTGTATTCGGTTCAGTTTGGTGCTCCGGGATCGAATGCGGAAGCGCGTTTGCTCGCTGATCGTGTGAAGGCACGGCTCGGTAGTGCGATTGCCTCATTTGAAATGGGTATATTCAGGGGTGAAAATAGCGGAAAGGCAGTATTCAGAGTACGGGTCGTCAACGTTACTCGGGCAGAAGGACAATCGCTTTGTGACACCTACACCACGCAAGGTGGTCAATGTTTTGTCACACGGAATTGAGTCGCTCGTCTGGCTGTCTCATTTCATTTACCCATTGAAAGCATCCTCGTTTGATCTCTAGAGCTGTGATTCTGGGATGTGCTGGTCACCGCCTATCGGCGGATGAGGAAGATTTCTTTCGGGATGCACAACCTTGGGGTCTGATCCTTTTCAAAAGAAACATATCGGACCAAAGGCAGGTCTCACTCTTATGTTCCCGGTTTCGGGAACTCGTTAACCGAACGGATGCGCCAGTCTTTGTTGATCAGGAGGGAGGTCGCGTGCAACGGCTCGCCTCACCTGAATGGCCGAGATATCCAGCTGCGGGACGTTTTTTGGATGCTTGCAGTGGTGATTTGGATGCTGCCTCAAACCTTGTTGAACTATCAGCACGATTGACCGCTTTGGACCTTATCTCCGCAGGCATCACCGTCAATTGCATGCCCGTCCTTGATATTCATTACCCCGGTGCCCACGACGCGATTGGCGATCGCGCTTATTCCTCCCGACCGGAGCATGTAATTGCTCTCGGCCGGGCGGCGGCGGATGGTCTGATGTATGGCGGTATCGTTCCCGTGATGAAGCATATGCCCGGACAGGGAAGGGCAATGTCGGACTCACATGAAGAGCTTCCCGAGATTTCCGCGTCGCAGTCCGACCTTTCGAGGACGGATTTTGTCCCGTTCAGGGCCTTGTCGAATTTGCCGATGGGTATGACGGCGCATGTTTTATTAAGTTCCATTGACCCATCCAATCCCGTTACCATGTCGAAAATTGTCATAGAAACTGTGATACGCGAAGATATCGGATTTAACGGGCTCCTTATCAGCGACGATTTATCGATGAAAGCTTTGGGGGGGAGTTTCCGGCAACGTGCGGAGAGATTGTTCCTTGCAGGCTGTGATATTGCGTTGCACTGTAATGGTACGATGAATGAGGCATCTGCGGTGGTTGAGGGCTCTCCCCCTCTTCGTGACGACGCGCAAAGGCGGGCATCGGCGGCCCTTGAAATGGTCAAATCGCCCCGCGAGGGGTTCGATCCTGTGGAAGCACGTCTAAAGATCGATGCAATGCTTGCGCGAGGCCTTTGAACTCGCCAGACTTTCAGGGAATCAGCAGGGTGTCCGAACCAATGCGTCAAGAGCCACTCTTCGAGAAAAGTGACTTCACCGATGACCGCGCATCGAGCGACCCCGTATTCATTTTGGATATCGAGGGATTCTCTGGTCCACTGGAACTGCTTCTCGAACTCTCAAAACGTCAGAGGGTAGACCTGCACCGGATTTCGATTCTCGCTCTCGCAGACCAGTATCTTGCATTTATTGACAGTGTCAGGGATCGCAGAATTGAAATAGCAGCTGATTATCTTGTTATGGCAGCTTGGCTTGCTTATCTGAAATCCAGAGTGATGCTACCGGCGACTCGGAACAGCGAAGAGTCTGATGCCGCCGAACTTGCAGCGAATTTAAGTCATCGAATACGTCTTCTGGAGGATATCAGGCGGGCTTCCTTGGCGCTCGAGGAACTACCGCAGCTGGGCCGGGACGTGTTCAGGCGTGGTCAAGCCGAGGGTATTGCAACGACTTGGTCTGATCGCTGGGACGTGTCGCTTTACGATTTGTTATCGGCTTACTCTTCTCAGAGACAAAAGAGGGCACTCTCCCATGTTACCATCGGAAAGCGTCCGGTGTGGCCGATTCCTGAAGCGCGCGATGCTCTGATGAAGTTGATACTTGATGCTGGTGACTGGCGACAAATTGTAACCCTTTCCGACTCTACTTCAACCGACGGGGATTTCTACAAGACGGTACAGGCATCGTCCCTTTCGGCACTTATGGAGCTGGTCAAAGAGGGTTATGCGGAGGTCCGACAGGAGAAAACTTTCGGACCGATATGGTTTAGAGAAAAGAAAAATAATCAGGACATTTAAATTCGATGAGCACGAGCGAGATTTATCAAGACATCACGATCGATGAAAATGAACGGGCCGAGTATTCAGCGGCCATAGCACGCCATGATCGTCGGATAATTGAAGCATTGCTTTTTGCATCCGAAACGCCGCTCTCCAGCATCGAACTTCAGGCTTTTCTTCCTTCGAGAACATCGGTGGATGATATACTTACCCATTTGTCTGCTGATTATGCGACGCGAGGGATCAATCTCTTGCAGATAGGCGGGAAATGGACGTTTCGAACAGCCCGTGATCTTGGCCACGTTCTTCAACGGGAGCGTAAAGAGCCGAGAAGGTTGTCGCGTGCCGCACTAGAAACGCTTGCCATAATCGCGTATCATCAGCCGGTTACGCGGGGTGAAATCGAAAACATCCGAGGTGTCACGACTCAGAAGGGAACGATTGATGTGTTGCTCGAGGCGGGCTGGATCAGGTTACGCGGTCGCCGTCGAACGCCCGGCCGCCCCCTAACTTTTGGAACAAGCGAGCGGTTTCTGGTTCAGTTTGGTTTGAATTCGGTTGACGAATTGCCGGGACTGGACGAGCTGAGAGGCAGCGGATTCTTCGATAGCTGCCTGCCGAGCGGCTTCAGTATTCCGCAGCCCTCCGATGATCCCAATCTTAGAAGCGATGAGGATCCTTTGGACGAAGATTTTCTGATTTTGTTGACTGAGGAGCGGTTGGAAGAGGGCGATGAGCCGCTACGTGATCCTGAGAATACGATTTAGAGATGGCGGTTAATTCAAGCATATTTCTTCGGAATTGGGGCCCGAGAGGTACGGTTGGAGCGTCGATTCCGTCGCAATTGATCTTTGACCATATCCATCACGCATATGGTGGTCGGGGGGTACTTAACGGGGTAAATCTGGCCGTAGAACCGGGTGAGGTTGTTTCCTTGTTGGGGCCGTCGGGATGCGGAAAGACAACATTGCTTCGGGTGGCTGCCGGTGTTGAGAAAGTCACCTCTGGACGTGTCGTTCTTGATGGGCGAGAATTATCGTCGGCCAGTCGCCATATTGACCCGGAGAGCCGCGGAATCGGAATGATGTTTCAGGACTACGCTCTGTTTCCTCATCTGACAGTAGCACAGAATGTTTTGTTCGGCTTGAGGCATTTCACTGCGGCAGATGCGTCCAATTCGTTGCAGAGGGCATTGTCGCGCGTCGGGCTGACCGACAAGGCCGATTTGTTCCCGCACATGCTGTCTGGTGGAGAACAGCAACGTGCGGCACTTGCAAGAACGGTAGCGCCCCGTCCGGGTGTCATATTGATGGATGAACCATTTTCGAACCTTGATCGTCGAATGAGAGATCGTGTTCGCGAGGAGACGATTGCTTTGCTGAGAGAGCTCGGAGCGACTACCTTCATTGTGACCCATGATCCGGAAGAGGCGATGCGAATTTCCGACCGGATCGCCCTTATGCGCGACGGCATCGTCGTCCAGATCGGTGCTGGTGAGGATTTGTATCGGAGTCCCATCGATATCGATGCCGCCCGCTTTCTGTTTGACTTCACTGAACTGCCGGGGATCGCACGCAGTGGGTGTGTCGTGACACCACTCGGCGAATTTGTTGCACCTGAACGACTGAATTCAATGGCGGTGGTGCTTTGTGTTCGGCCAAACAGCGTCCGGACATCCCGATCACAGCAGGGTGTTCAGGCGCGAATCTTGTCACGACAGTTCCTTGGCGAGGTCTGGTTTGTCGAGTTTGGCGTGCACGGACTGGACATCCCGTTGAAAGCCCGCATGCGGTCGGAGGATATTGCTGAGTTCGAAATGAATCCACGATTAACGATCGATCAAAAGGAAGTTCTTGTTTTTGCTGCTTAGGCACCCTAATTTCATTCAGCAACACCGGATCGGGCTTAATTGCCCGCGAGACAAACAGGAGACGAAATATGGGTGGCGTAAGCATCTGGCATTGGATCGTTGTCGGCATCATTTTCATGCTGCTCTTCGGTCGGGGAAAGGTCTCCGAGCTGATGGGTGATGTTGCGAAGGGTATCAAGTCCTTCAAGAAAGGGATGGCAGAGGATGATGCCGCCACGCCCGAGGGAGCTGAAACACCGAAGCCAGTAACCGACCAGCGAACAGCAAGTGGTACAGAAAATATATCAAGCGAGCGGAAAGTTAGCTGACTTTATCGTTTTGAATAGCCGCGCCGAGTTCGGATTGGTCTGATTGGATGGACTCTCATGTTTGATCTGGGCGGAGGTGAGCTATTGGTGATCGGCATTATTGCGCTGATTGTCATTGGCCCGAAAGAGTTACCCGGCTTACTTCGAACGATAGGTCAGAGTATAGCGAAGCTGCGCCGGATCGCAGGAGATTTTCAGAGCCAATTCAACGACGCGATGAAGGAAGCCGATCTGGGAGAAACTCGGCAGATTTTGACCGATCTTCACTCTTCGGTTCGCTCGAAGTTTGATATTTCCCAAATTGCTGAGATTTCTGATCAGGCTTCGGCAACGAAGCCGACCTCTTCAGCCGGTGTCGACACAAATTTTGATCGGCGGGAACCCGATACCGAGACCATGGAGGCGCAACAGATCCGAGGAACGAGTTCCGATGCGTCCGCCACGCCGCTGTTGATTGTCTCGGAAAGCCAGGGGGCTGTGGCAATCGGCGACACGAAAGCAACTCGAAAAAGACATGCCTCGAAACAGGCCGATGCCGAGCAAGATGAAGTCGAGAAAGACAGTAGATGACCGCGGATGACATCAATGCCTCCAAGGCACCACTGATCGAGCATCTCATTGAATTGAGATCGCGGCTGATCAAATCCGTCGTAGCTTTCCTGATCATGTTTTTCATGAGCTTCTTTTTTGCAAAACAAATTTATAACGTATTGATTTTCCCCTATGTTCTGGCGGCTGGAGATGTATCGCAGGTCAAACTGATTTATACTGCACCATTGGAATATCTATTCACACAAATCAAAATTGCGATTTTCGGTGCTTCCTTTTTCTCATTTCCCATTGTTGCAACGCAGATTTACAAATTTGTTGCTCCGGGGCTGTACAAGAACGAAAAGGACGCATTTCTACCTTACCTAGTCGCAACACCTGTCTTATTCGTGATTGGGGCTGCTGCCGTCTTTTTCGTAGCGATGCCGGTAGTGATGAAATTTTCAATTGGTCAACAACAGCTTGATATTTCCGGCGCGGCTTCAATCGAATTATTGCCAAAAGTCAGCGAGTATCTGTCACTGATCATGACGCTGATCTTCGCTTTTGGCATAACGTTCCAGCTTCCCGTTATCCTGACGCTGCTGGGGCGGATAGGTGTGATTGACTCGCAGTTCCTGAGGAATAAACGGCGCTACGCGATCTTGATCGTATTTGTTATCGCTGCAGTATTGACGCCCCCCGACATAATCAGTCAGTTCTCTCTCGCGATTCCAACACTTCTCCTTTACGAGCTTTCGATTTTGTCGGTTGGATTAGTGGAGAGGCAACGAAAGGCGGCGCAGGACAAAACCGATCACGCTTTGTAGGAACAGCCTATACAACAGAAGTCTTCCGGAGAAGAGTCTCATGTACGATATCCGCTGGATTCGAGAAAACT
This sequence comes from Hyphomicrobiales bacterium, assembly GCA_046092445.1. GTDB lineage: Bacteria > Pseudomonadota > Alphaproteobacteria > Rhizobiales > Beijerinckiaceae > CAIUPE01. The sequence continues at coordinate 27,489 of JBJTDR010000118.1, forward strand.
CTGACCTATTCGATCAGGGGCTGATCAATCGTGGACTGGAACCCTTGTCCAAGAACCTCCTAGCATTGGATGATCGCCGCCGGGCATCAATCTCCTCTGCCCAGTCGGTTCAAGAAAAGCGGAATGCATTTTCAAAGGAAATTGGTCAGGCCATTGCAGAGAAAGACAACGAGCGGGTCGGGAAACTCAAGGTCGAGGTGGCAAAATTAAAGGAGGCGTTAGCTGCATCGGAAGATCAGGAAAGACAACTGATCGGAGAGTTGGAAGCGGCGCTTGCCACGATCCCCAATACGCCACTTGGCTCTGTACCTGTCGGATGGGACGAGACGGGTAACGTTGTTGAACGCGTCTGGGGGAAACGTCGAGACTTCTCATTCATTCCGAGACAGCACTTTGAAATTGGCGAGAACTTGGGGCTGATGGATTTCGAGATAGCTGCCAAAATGTCGGGCACCAGATTTGTGGTCAATAAAGGCGCTTTGGCCCGACTGGAGAGGGCTCTGGGGCAGTTCATGCTCGATCTCCACTCAGGCAAGCATGGATATAATGAAGTGAATCCTCCGATCCTCGTAAAAGATCATGCGATGTACGGGACTGGTCAATTGCCGAAATTCGCCGATGATCTTTTTAGGGTATTGCCGGACTACTGGCTGATCCCGACAGCGGAAGTGTCTTTGACAAACATTGTCCGCGACAGCGTTCTGGACGAGTCGTCCTTACCGATGAGATTGACCGCGCTAACACCGTGTTTCAGAGCAGAGGCTGGGGCGGCTGGCCGTGATACACGCGGGATGATCCGACAGCATCAATTCTTCAAGGTCGAGCTTGTCACGATTGCGTCGCCAGAACAGGCTGCCTCGGAGCACGAGCACATGACGCACTCCGCGGAAAGGGTGCTTCAGGAACTGGATCTGCCATACCGTGTATTGACGCTTTGTTCGGGCGATATGGGGTTTGGATCGCAAAAGACTTATGATATCGAAGTTTGGCTTCCAGGGCAGGGCAAGTATCGCGAGATTTCCAGTTGCTCCGTATGCGGCGATTTCCAGGCTCGTCGAATGGGTGCCCGCTTCCGTGCGGCTGACGGTTCCGGAGTACGTTTCGTTCATACACTGAATGGATCTGGAGTAGCCGTCGGGCGTGCGCTGGTTGCTGTTTTGGAGAACTATCAGAACGAAGACGGAAGCGTTACAATTCCCGCCGCTTTAATGCCTTATATGGGCGGTATCGGGCGTCTCGAGAGGTCGTGAACATGCGGATCCTGGTTTCTAACGATGACGGAATTCATGCACCCGGCCTCTCAATAAGCGAGGCGATTGCGCGAGAAATCTCGGATGATGTCTGGGTTGTTGCACCCGAAACCGATCAGTCCGGCGTGGCGCATTCTCTGTCATTGAATGACCCGCTTCGATTGCGAGAAATCGACTTGAAACGCTATGCCGTGCGAGGGACGCCGACTGACTGTGTGATTATGGCAATTCGCCACATCATGGATGTCAAGCCTGATCTTGTGATTTCGGGTGTTAACCGCGGACAAAATGTGGCAGAGGATGTCACCTATTCCGGAACGGTTGCGGCAGCTATGGAAGGAACGATCCTCGGAGTGGCGTCCATCGCTCTGTCGCAAGCGTACGGGGGAACAGGCTCGGGTATGCTTCATTGGGAGTGCGGTCGCGTACATGCTCCAAAAATTGTCAGGAGAATTCTCACGGCTGGCATTCCGGCAAATGTACTGGTGAATATCAATTTCCCGAATTGCGAACCGGAGCAAGTAAAGGGCATAAACGTGGCAGTTCAGGGACAGCGAAAGCAAGAGCTGTTGCGGATTGAAGAACGACATGACGGTCGGGGCAATCCATATTACTGGGTTGCATTCGGTCGCGGCCAATCTGAGCCCGGTTATGGAACGGATCTCAAGGCTCTTGCGAACAAATGTATTTCGATCACACCTTTGAGGCTCGATCTGACGGATGAACCGACAATCACGCGATACGCTCAGGTTTTCGACACGTGGGACTAGACAGCTCAGAAGTCGGGATCACGTCAATTAACAAGACGGTATCACTTTTGCTTGCTCTGAGAGGGAACGGAATTCACGACACGGCATTATTGCGAGCTTTTGAGTTGGTGAACCGATCATCGTTTGTCGATCAACGTTATCACGACCTTGTCGCTGCCGATGTTTCAATCCCTATCGAGTGCGGCCAAATTCAATCGGCTCCGTCATTATTGGCGAAGATGTTGAATTTGCTCGATATCCGCTCATCAAGTCGGGTGTTGGAAATCGGAACCGGGTCCGGATACGGTACTGCACTCATTGCGATGGTTGCACGCGAAGTTGTCTCGATCGAGAGATTTCACGCTCTGGTTCGAATGGCCCGCTCTCGGATGGTAAATTTGCCTAGAGACGTTGTTTCAGTCAGGCTCGACGATGGTCTTCGAGGCAATCCATCTCTTGGATTATTTGATCGGATCGTGTTGAACGGATCGGTGACCCATGTACCGAGCGTTCTGTTACGACAACTTGCGCCTGAGGGTATATTGGTTTGCGTTGTATCAGGTCCGGGTAGGGGGCTTCTATGCAAATTTAAAGTGACAGCAAACAAAGAAATCACGCAAGACAAGGTCGGACCGATCGATCTTTCGCCGCTCATCCCCGGGGTTGCGGAATTTCTGTGAGAAACTCACTTATTTTCGCTCAATTTAAAGAGATAATTAACCTAAATACGATTTCTTCGAAAGTTAGTCTTTTATCGTCAGGGAGTCGGAGCTTTGTCAACGAAAGTATGTATTCATATACTCTGTTCGTTAGGGATCACTGCAATACTCTCGGGATGCGCGACCGATGGTGGCGCAATGAAGACTATCCCGAATCCATTCGCAGCTTCTGCGAGGTTCGATCTAAACACAACCGGCTCAACCAACCCGAGGGGTTCATCAGTCCAGCAATCTGCGTCATCCGACATGATTACACCGAGCGCCTCTGCTTCCGGGTCGGTCATTTCCTCCGCTCCATTGACTTCACCAGCTACAGTCGCGTCCTCAACTCCGAAGGCGCAGCCTGGCAGCCAATCAGATCGCACCGCAGCGGTTCAATCACAGAAAGTGATTAATACAGCCGACAAAGCGGGCTCATCCGGAACAACGACAGCCACCGGAAACGGGTACTGGACGCCGGAAGGAGGCTCTCACATTTTTTTGATCGAGGGCGAAACACTAAGAACGATTTCAGATCGCTACGGTGTTCCCATCTCCGCAATACGTAAAGCAAACAGACTATCCGAAAAGTCTTCACCGACTGCAGGCACGAAGCTGATCATTCCGGTCTATAAGGACGGATCGGCTTCGTCGCATAGCTTAAAATCTGAAAAAATGCAATCCTCGTTGGCTGGGACAACACGAGGTGGCGTTGCAACGGATGCAGTTGGAGATGCAAAAAAAGGAACGAATGAAGTTTCGGTCGCAAATTCCTCGCTACCGGACGTCAAAGTTACGATCAGGTCCGATGCGTCACCGGCCGCGGACGCGACCAGGACGAATGGCGCAACATCGGGAGCAAAAGCGACAATCGAAGCGGTCGGATTCCGTTGGCCGGCGAAAGGCCGTGTCGTTGCGGGGTTCGGGAATGTGAATGGTGTTAAGAGCACCGGTATCAAGATCGCATTGCCGGTTGGAACTCAAGTTAAAGCGTCAGAGGCCGGCACCGTTGCGTACTCCGGCAGTGAGGTTAAGGGCTATGGAAACATGATCATCGTTCGACACTCGGAAGGATGGGTATCCGTTTATGCGAATAATGGGGAGCTGAAGGTTAAGCGTGGTGATTCGGTGACACGAGGGCAAGTCATCGCGTTGTCTGGCCAGTCCGGAGACGTTTCTTCTCCACAATTACATTTCGAGCTGCGAAAAGGCTCCACACCGGTGGACCCGATGGGTTATTTCTCCGAAAATTGAGAAAGAACACAATCAGTTCTTGATTGAAAGTCCACCAGGATCTTTCATGAGTATCTCACGTCGTCCCGCAAGATCCTGAATGAATTGCCAGGCGGTCCGCCCCGAGCGATAGCCGCGTGTGGTTGCCCACTCCAAGGCTGCATGGTGCAACTCTACTGTCTTGACTCGAATTTTGAACTTTTTTGCGTAAGCACTCACCATATCCAGATATTCGTCCTGACTGCATTTATGAAAGCCGAGCCAAAGGCCGAACCGGTCTGACAAGGAAACCTTTTCCTCTACTGATTCGCCTGGGTTTATCGCGGATATCCTTTCATTTTCTGCCATTTCACGTGGCAGAAGGTGGCGACGATTCGAGGTTGCGTAAAAAATCACATTATCCGGGCGCCCCTCAATACCGCCCTCCAGAACCGCTTTTAAAGATTTGTAGGTCGTATCCTGTCCGTCGAATGAGAGATCATCGCAGAAGAGAATGAATTGGTATTCGGAGACGCGCAGGATTGACATGAGCTGTGGAAGTGTCTCGATATCCTCCCGGTGAATTTCTATCAATTTCAACGACTTCCTGGGCGGTGTGGTGCGATCCGCGCGGTTAACAGCGGCATGAACTGCCTTCACCAAGGATGACTTACCCATTCCACGAGCACCCCAAAGCAGAGCATTATTTGCGGGCAGACCTCTTGCAAAGCGTATCGTATTTTCGGTCAGGATATCCTTTACCTGATCAATCCCTCTCAACAAAGACATTTCGACAGCACTCACCTCAGTGACAGGAGTTATGTGAGGCGGTGCGGGATGCCAGACAAAAGCGTCCGCCGAGTGGAACGTTATTGGCGACGCATCTGGTGGCGCTATCCGATCAAGGGCGTCAGCAATACGAACAAGAGTTTCAATGAGCGACAGATCATTTACTGACTGGTTCATTGTCGTTTCCACCTTCCTCGAAAGGATTTCAACAGGGCACCAAGCTAAGCTGATAATGGGGATCGTCTGCGCCGTCCATCGACGATCAACGGTGGCATTCCGTTTATCCTCATTGCTTTCCAAGCTGTCGATTGTATAGTCGCGGCAGCTTTCAACTCTTCGCCTACGTGTCCTTATCGTTATAGGAGATTTTTACCGTGATTACCGCTGCATTAGCACAAAGCACTACGTCCGTTGGTGGTTCGGATGTGTTTATCCAGATTGTACCGTTCATTCTGATCTTCGTGATCATGTATTTTCTGATTATTCGTCCACAACAGAAGCGCGCAAAGGCGCATCAGGAGATGATAAAAAATGTGAGAAGAGGGGATCAGATCGTGCTCTCCGGGGGAATTATCGGCAAGGTTTCCAAGGTAGGTGACGATGCTGAAATTGAGCTGGAAATTGCCGAAGGTGTCAAGGTCAAGATCATGAGGACCATGATTGCCGAGGTCCGGAGCAAGGGCGAACCCGTCAAATCATAAAAACTCATCAGGGCTCTTGCTGCAAATGTTCAGATATTCACGATTTAAAATTATTGCCGTGTCGATCCTCGCGCTTGCCGGATTCCTTTATGCCGCGCCAAGTGTTCTATCTCCTGAAACGCGTTCGGCGATCAGGAATGGAACACCCTCATGGTTGCCGGCATGGATTGTTCCCCATCAGGCGATCGTGCTCGGTCTCGACTTGCAGGGAGGCTCGCATGTTTTGCTGGAGGTCGATAGGCAGTCGATCCTCAAGTCGCAAATCAATGCATTGCGCGACGATATGAGACGTATTCTCAGAGATCAGAAAGTTTCGTTGGCGGGCGGGTTGGCGCTACAAAATCGGAGTATCTCAGTCCGAATTTCGGATACGGTCGAGAAAAATAGAGTGTTGCCGAAGTTTAGAGAACTTACAGCAAGCCACAGCATCGGCCTCATACAAGGAGGGAATCAGGCAACAGTTGAGATTGCAGAACAAGATGATGGTCTGATCACTCTCTCTTTGACCGAACTTGGACTAAATGAAAAGGTTAGAAAAGCGATTGATCAGGCGATCGAGGTCCTCAGGCGCCGTATCGACGCACTCGGGACCACCGAGCCAAACATCCAGCGACAGGGGATTGACCGGATTCTCGTGCAGGTACCCGGTCTTCAGGATCCTCAGAGATTGAAGGAAATATTGGGGACTACTGCGCAACTCGAGTTCAGAATGGTGGCCGAATCGGGTGTAGCGCCGGGCGATGTGGACATGCTGCCGTCGCAGGAAGCAGCGGGTGGGTCGCTACCGATCGAGAAGCAGGTCATTGTACAAGGAGAAGATCTGATTGACGCACAGCCCGCATTCGATTCACGTACCAACGAACCAATCGTGAATTTCAAGTTCAATATTCGGGGTGCACAGAAATTCGGACAGGTAACGTCAGAGTCTGTCGGGCGGGCGCTCGCCATTGTACTTGACAACAAGGTGATATCGGCACCGCGGATTCAATCTCCGATCACAGGTGGTCAGGGTCAGATTTCCGGCAGTTTTTCGGTTGAGTCAGCCAATAATCTTTCTATTCTGCTCAGGGCGGGTGCGTTACCGGCGCCGTTGACAATTGTCGAGGAAAGGACCGTCGGGCCGGGACTTGGGCAAGACTCAATCAATGCTGGTAAAGTTGCATCCTATGTAGCCGCCGCCCTCGTCGTAATATTCATGCTTGTGACCTATGGTCTCTTCGGACTTTTTGCAAATATCGCGCTGGTGATCCACGTTGTGATGATTTTTGCATTGATGTCACTGATTGGTACGACCCTTACCTTGCCCGGCATTGCGGGGATTGTTCTCACGATCGGTACTGCGGTTGACTCGAATGTTCTAATCTACGAGCGGATTCGTGAAGAGGCGCGTCAAGGTCGGAGTATTGTGTCTGCTTTGGATGCAGGATTCACGCGAGCTTTTGCAACGATCATTGATTCGAATGTCACGATGTTCATCGCAGCTGCTATTTTGTTTTTCCTCGGTAGCGGACCAGTTCGCGGATTTGCAGTGACGATGATCTTCGGGATATTGACCACCGTTATTACGGCTGTGACGATGACGCGAATGATGATTGCACTTTGGTACCGGACGCAGCGTCCGACTGTTCTTCCATTCTAGTCCGGAAATTGCCGATGAGACTTCTTCGAATTGTACCTGATGACACAGCATTTGGCTTTATGGCGTTCAAGCGGTTCAGCTTTCCGTTGTCCGCTTTGCTATCCGTCGTCTCCGTCGTTGCGTTTCTCACGATCGGCTTGAATTTCGGAATCGATTTCACTGGCGGTACACTCATCGAGATGAAGGCTCTATCGGGCAAGGCCGACGTCGCGACTGTTCGGCAATTATCAGGAGATCTCGAACTTGGTGAGGTCGAGGTTCAGGAATTTGGATCGTCGGGTGAGGTATCGCTTCGCTTTGGTCTTCAGCCCGGGGGGGAGAAAGGACAGCAGGAAGTTGTTGAAAAGATGAAGCAGGTTTTCTCGGCAACATATGAGTTCCGCCGTGTCGAAGTTGTCGGCCCCCGTGTGTCGGGAGAACTCGTTCAGTCCGGCATTCTTGGTGTGGTACTCTCGGTTTTCGGTGTGCTTATCTACCTCTGGTTCCGATTCGAATGGCAGTTTGCGGTGGGTGCTGTGATTGCGACGCTGCATGATCTTGTTCTGACAATCGGCTTTTTTGCGATCACGCAGATTGAATTCAACATGACGTCGATTGCTGCGATTCTGACGATAGTCGGTTACTCATTAAACGACACGGTTGTCGTGTTTGACAGAATTAGAGAATTACTTCGTAAGTATAAAAAAATGCCTATTTCTCAGCTTCTGGACCTATCCATCAACAGCACACTTTCGCGGACGGTAATGACATCTGTTACAACCTCTCTGGCCCTGCTTGCGCTCGTCCTGTTTGGTGGTGCTGTGATCAGTAGTTTTTCTTACGCGATGATTTTTGGCGTATTGATTGGGACATATTCCTCGATCTTCATTGCTTCCCCGGTCCTGATCTATCTTGGCGCCCGTATCGTCAGAGATGGATCGGAAGAAAGAAAGGCGGAGGATATCAAGGCCGATGAAACTTCCAAGGATCGCTCATGACGCAAGGCGGGTTCGTGCCCGGCCGTCATCTTGTTGATGCAATCATGGATGGCGGTTTTAGATTCGCGGAAATGTCCCATAGCGGATCAATTATTCTGATTCCAACGGGAGTATTCGCTTGGTCTCCCCAGAGTTTTAACGATATCAGCTCTCGATCATTTGACAAAATCGTTAGTCAGAAGACGGCGATCGATTTTCTGATCATAGGGTGCGGTGATATAGCTGTTCGGCTTGCTGATGAGATACTTTGGCCACTTAAAGAAAACGGAATTCGGATTGACACCATGTCGACAATCGCCGCAGCGCGCACTTATAATGTTATGGTCAGCGAAAATCGCCGTGTAGCAGCCGCACTGATTTGCGTCAAAATAGGCGCGGTCTCAAACAAGTGAATCAGCTTGATCATAATGCCCGGTTTCTTCGCGAAAACTCCCGGGAATTCTACTACTGGTCGCTGTTTTTTCCCTTTGATCATCGCGGGGCCGCTCAGGCACTGCTATGCTTCGACACAGAGCTAGCGCGGATTCCGGACATTGTCTCGGACGCATCTCTTGGCGAGATACGTTTACAGTGGTGGCGTGATGCCATCAATAGCGGCTTGAACGGTGCAATAACCGGGCATCCGGTTGCCGACGCGGTCTGCAATACGCTCGGCCGATATTCACTACCTAAACAAGCACTTCTTGACATGATTGATGCGCGTACATTCGATCTCTACGATGACCAGATGCCGGATATTGGTTCATTGGAAGGGTATCTCGGTGAAACTAATGGCTGCCTGATCCGCCTATTAACGATCTTACTGGCCGACGGCCGCGATACGGGGCCCGCTAGGCTGTGTGGTGATGCTGGCGTAGTGATCGGTATTCGCAGAATTTTTGAAAAATCTTTTTCCGCCATTTCCAAAGCAGAACGATTCATTCCCGCTGCCGTAGAGACTGTTATTGATCCGCGGAAACCGAGTGCTCGCTCAACAATCCTAGAAGACATTGCTTCAAAGCACCTCAATATCGTGATTGGTTCGTGGGCTGAAATTCCGGACTATCTAAAATCAGCCTATCTTCCGTTGAGGATATCGCGATCCAATTCCGGCCGGGTGGGGCGTCGAACAGACAGCGGCATGCCGATCTATACTCCGCTATCGCCCATTAAAATTCTTATGACACTTTGGCTGGGCCAACTACAAAAGCGGATTTGAGTTAAGTTGTTGGACCGCCAGCCACGCAGCCATGTCTCTTTGTGCTCTTTCTGTCAGCGCGTGTTTTCTTGCGGTCGACTTTTCCGCGCCTCTGTAGCGCTTTCCATCCGTAGTTTTTTGAGCTTCAATTGGAGGGAACAGCCCAAAATTGATGTTCATCGGTTGAAAAGATCGCGGCCCTTGATCAATAGTGATGAGATGCCCACCGGTTATGTGGTTGATAAGAGCACCTAATGCAGTGGTTTCTGGATAATCAGAGTGCTGGATATCTAACCGCTCGCAAGCAGCAAATCGACCTGCCGCGAGTCCGATTGCGGCACTTTCCACATAACCCTCGCAGCCCGTAATCTGCCCGGCAAACCGCAATCTTGGTTCTGACTTGAGACGCAACGTACCATCAAGAAGTTTCGGAGAATTCAGATACGTATTGCGATGCAAACCGCCGAGCCTTGCAAATTCCGCATTCTCCAAGCCGGGGATCATGCGCAAAACCTTTGCTTGGTCCGCGTACTTCAACTTGGTCTGGAAACCGACAATGTTATACAGCGTGCCTAACGCATTGTCCTGACGGAGCTGCACGATGGCATAGGGCTTCACGGTTGGATCGCGTGGATTGGTAAGTCCAACAGGCTTCATTGGGCCGTGGCGAAGTGTTTCGCGCCCTCTTTCAGCCATGATTTCTATGGGTAAACAGCCGTCAAAATAAGGGGTTCCTTCCCATTTTTTGAATTCAGCCTTTTCGCTCGCCAATAACGCGTCGACAAATGCGTCATAATTTTCCCGATCCATAGGGCAGTTGAGATAATCCGCGCCGTTCCCACCGGGCCCAGTTTTATCATAACGGCTCTGAAACCAAGCCTTCTCCATATCAATTGATTCGAAGTGAACAATTGGTGCTATAGCATCAAAAAAGGCGAGCTCTCTTTGACCCGTGAATAGCTGGATCGCCTCGGACAGCGCCGGAGAGGTCAGCGGACCTGTGGCAACGATGACATTATCCCAATCATTAGCAATGTGTTTAACTTCCTCGCGGCAGACCGTGATATTGGGATGGGCCCCCAACGTTGCTGTAACGGTATCGCTGAACCCGTGACGGTCGACAGCGAGTGCCCCACCGGCCGGGATCTGATTCCGATCTGCGGCCCACATTATCAAGGAACCCAATTGGCGCATTTCAGTATGCAGAAGACCAACTGCGTTCAATCGAGCATCATCTGAACGGAAGGAATTAGAACAAACGAGTTCTGCGAGTGCTGCAGTCTGGTGAGCTTCCGTGCTCCGAGTCGGACGCATTTCATGCAAGATTACAGGAATATCCGCACATGCGATCTGCCAAGCGGCTTCCGAGCCTGCCAAGCCCCCGCCTATCACATGAATTGGCCGCACTTCCTTCATGCGATATCTTTAGTGCGCAGATAGACAACGATGCAAGGGATGAAACGCAAATTACGAAAGAATACGCCCGCCATATCGATGACGGGCGCTTAAAAATCTATTTACCAAAGATGCTGAGCTATGATCGCGTGACCGACTCTGGATACCACAGCAAAAATTACCGCGCGGCATGCTTTCTCGCGATCGATCTGATGTCCGACCGAGAAATGCCCAGATCGCTGAGGTCACGATCAGACAATTGAGAGAGTTCTTTTATCGTGTTACGAACGCGAGCCCAACGACGAACCTGACTTGAAATACGATGAAGCGTGTTCATTTTTGTCTCCACTTTAGAACGACGGTAACACTCGCAAAATCGAATGTTTATGTTGCAGTGCACATAATCGATGACTGACGCATTACCAAGTGGCGCGCACGCTGACCAAGATTGCAAAAAATGCATATCTAATTAACATAAATTTACTCGTCATGAATATTTCACATGGGCGTCGCATTTACGCCATCAATTGGACAGCGAAGCCGAGCCTATCCTCGCCTTCGCTAGAACTGGTTTTAGAAAACGCCCTGTATGGCTTGATCTCGTTTCCGTGATCGTTTCCGGGGGCCCGAAGGCAACGATTTCTCCACCGCCAGCACCGCCCTCTGGACCTATGTCAATCACCCAGTCCGCCGTCTTGATCACTTCAAGGTTGTGTTCGATCACGATCACCGTATTTCCCTGATCGACGAGTTCATGCAATACCTCCAACAACTTAGCCACATCATGAAAATGGAGACCGGTTGTAGGTTCGTCCAGAATATACAGTGTACGTCCGGTAGAGCGCCGTGAGAGCTCCTTTGAGAGCTTTACGCGTTGTGCCTCGCCCCCGGATAAGGTGGTTGCCTGCTGTCCAACCTTTATATAATCGAGGCCAACCCGCATCAAAGTAGCCATTTTGTCTCGAATGGACGGAACGACCTTGAATAAATTAAATGCCTCTTCGACGGTCATATCGAGCACGTCAGCGATTGAGTAATCCCTGAATTTCACCTCGAGCGTTTCTCGATCATATCTTTTTCCCTTGCAGACGTCACATGTCACAAAAACATCCGGTAAAAAGTGCATTTCAATTTTTATCACTCCATCGCCCTGGCAGGCCTCGCAACGACCGCCCTTGACATTGAAGGAGAAACGGCCTGCGCTGTAGCCACGAGCACGGGCTTCGGATAAATCCGCAAACCACTCGCGGATTGGTGTGAAAGCTCCCGTGTAGGTCGCCGGGTTTGATCGGGGAGTTCTGCCAATAGGGGATTGGTCAATATCAATGACCTTGTCGAGGTGTTCCAGCCCTTCAATCCGCTCAAATGGTGCCGGATGTTCAAGAGCGGAGTTGAGACGCCGTGCGACTGCCTTGTAAAGTGTATCGATAAGTAGTGTGGACTTACCGCCACCCGAAACTCCGGTAACACATGTGAAGGTTCCGAGCGGAAATTCAGCCGTGACATTCTTCAGATTGTTTCCAGTTGCTCCAACCAAGCGCAGAAACCTTGATCTTTCTGGCTTTCGACGGTTTGCGCTGATGGGAACGCTCATCGCGCCCGACAAGTACTTTCCGGTAATCGAGTTGGCGTCCGACATCACAAATTCAGGGGTGCCTTCGGATACGATTTTTCCGCCATGAATACCGGCGCCGGGGCCGACATCGACGACCCAATCAGCCTGTCTGATTGCGTCCTCGTCATGTTCGACAACAATGACCGTATTTCCGATGTCTCTCAACCGCCGAAGTGTACCAAGAAGCCGCTCATTATCACGCTGATGTAAACCAATTGATGGCTCATCCAGAACGTAGAGGACGCCTGTCAATCCGGATCCAATCTGCGAGGCAAGGCGAATCCGTTGACTTTCGCCGCCAGACAAAGTTCCGGAATTACGTGACAACGTCAGATAGTCGAGGCCGACGTCCAAGAGAAAGCTCAATCTTTCTAGGATTTCCTTCAGAATTCGCCCCGCAATCGCAACCTGCTTGTCGGTTAATAGCCGAGGTAGGCTCTCGAACCATTGTTTGGCATCGCGCACGGAAAGCAACGAGACTTGTCCGATGTGCATATGCGCAATTTTTACTGCCAGTGCTTCGGGCTTCAATCGATACCCATTACATGTAGAACATGGAGTTGCCGACATGAAACGGCCAATTTCCTCACGCGCCCAGTCAGAATCAGTCTCTTTCCAGCGCCGTTCAAGATTTCGAATAACTCCTTCAAATGGCTTACTGATCTCATATGCCCGCACACCGTCATCGTAGCAGAATCGGATAGCGCTATTCTCCGTGCCGAAGAGAATTGCGTCTTTTGCCGTTTGACTCAATTCCTGCCAAGTCGATTTCATGGAAAATCCGAAATGCTCTCCGAGCGCCATAAGTGTCTGAATGTAATACGGCGATGATGATTTGGCCCAGGGCGCGACCGCACCACCCTTCAGTGTCTGATTTTCATCTGGGATCACGAGCAGCGGATCGATTGTCATTTCATGCCCGATCCCGCCGCAGGCTGGGCATGCGCCGAACGGATTGTTGAAAGAGAACAGGCGTGGCTCTACTTCGGAGATGGTAAATCCGGATACAGGGCAAGCGAACTTCTGAGAAAAGATCAACCTTTTCGGCGTGCCATTTTCTTCCCTGACATCTGCATACTCCACGAACGCGACACCATCGGCCAATTCCAGAGCCGTTTCTAAACTCTCAGCTAGTCGCGAGGCGATGTCCGGCTTCACGACGATCCGATCAATAACCACTTCAATGTCATGTTTCAGTTTCTTATCGATAGAAGGCGCTTCCGCAATTTCATGAAACACTCCGTCAATCTTGACACGTTGAAACCCTCTCTTCTGGAGATCGGCCAGTTCCTTCTTATACTCACCCTTGCGACCACGAATGATCGGTGCAAGCAGGTAAAGGCGCTCTCGTTCAGGCAATGCCAGAATTTGATCCACCATCTGCGAGATCGTCTGACTCTCAATCGGAAGGCCAGTTGCAGGCGAGTAGGGCACACCTATTCGGGCGAATAGCAAGCGCATGTAATCATGTATTTCGGTGACAGTTCCTACCGTCGAGCGTGGATTTTTCGATGTTGTCTTCTGCTCGATCGAGATGGCGGGAGATAATCCATCTATCTGATCAACATCTGGTTTCTGCATCATTTCAAGAAACTGACGAGCGTACGCAGACAAGCTCTCCACATATCGCCGCTGCCCTTCGGCGTAGATTGTATCAAAAGCGAGTGACGATTTTCCCGAGCCTGATAGACCTGTGAAAACGACAAGACGGTCACGGGGGATAACGAGGTCAATATTCTTCAGGTTGTGCTCGCGCGCACCACGAACCGAAATAACACGTGATCTATCGTCAGCGGGCCGGGACCTATTGAAATATTCGTCAATCCTTGACATTTGTTGGTTCTTTCGCGGTGATCTCGGCTATTGAAAGTCCCTGAGCAAGATCCTGCAATCATGCAAACATCTGATCGACTTTCAGTCTGATAAAAAGGAGTAACTTGCTAGCACAAAAAATTGCTGGTAAGAACATAATAAGAACGTTTTTGCTACGATGTGGATAACTGAAGACATTTCATGATCATCTGCACTCGTGCATAATAACCGCTTGGAACGGGTTCAGGATCGAGGAGAGCACAACAATGTCGGGAAGTTTGAACAAGGTTATACTGATTGGAAATGTCGGCCGTGATCCCGAGGTTCGCAGAATGAACTCAGGGGAAGCGGTGGTCAATTTCAGCCTGGCAACTTCCGAGTCCTGGAGGGATAAATCGACCGGTGAACGAAAGGATCGGACCGAGTGGCATAATATTGTCATTTTCAATGAGGCACTGGCTAAAGTTGCCGAGCAATATATCAGGAAAGGCAGCAAGATCTTCATAGAGGGCCAATTGCAGACCCGCAAGTTTATGGACAAGACGGGTGTCGAGAGGCAGACGACCGAGGTTGTTCTCCAGCGGTATCGAGGCGAACTCACATTGCTCGATGCACGTAGCAGCGGCAGCGAGGCGGGAGAGAGCGTCGGATCGGTCTCTTTCGGAGGCGGAAATCGGGGAGGAGATTTCGGAAGGGAAACATCCTCATCATCGTCGACGCTGCGACAGTCAAGCAACCATCCCGATATCGACGACGATATTCCATTTTAGTATTCTTCAACTGTATTTCCGCGCTGTTTGCGCATCAAGATTAGGCGTAAGCGAGAGAATCGGCTAACCTGCAAGCGTCGAACTTTTTTGGAGTGACAGGCTTGACGGAGTCGGGACAAACGCCGCCAGCGGCATCGTTTTACCAAGATATCAGGGTTGTATCGATCTCTGACGAGATGAAACGTTCTTACCTTGACTACGCGATGAGCGTCATTGTGTCGCGTGCGCTACCTGACGTTCGGGACGGGCTGAAGCCGGTTCACCGCCGAATACTTTATTCCATGATCGAGAACGGATACACACCAGACAAGCCCTACAGAAAATCGGCGCGTGTTGTCGGCGATGTCATCGGTAAATACCATCCTCATGGCGACCAATCGATATATGATGCGCTGGTTCGTATGGCACAGGACTTCTCGATGCGTCTGCCGCTAGTGGACGGTCAAGGAAATTTTGGGTCTGTCGATGGAGACCCAGCAGCCGCGATGAGATACACCGAGGTACGCCTCTCGAAAGCGGCTATGGCACTTATCGAGGACCTCGAAGAGGATACCATCGATTTTCAACCGAACTACGATGGAAGCGAACACGAACCGGTTGTGCTGCCTGCTTGCTATCCAAACCTGCTCGTGAATGGTGCGGGTGGTATTGCTGTAGGCATGGCTACTAACATTCCTCCCCATAATCTGGGCGAAGTCATCGATGGTTGTCTTGCTTATATCAAACATCCGGATATCTCAGTTGAGGAACTTTCTCAGATAATACAAGGTCCCGATTTTCCGACGGGCGGGATCATTTTAGGGCGGAGCGGTATCCATGCAGCTTATCATTCGGGGCGTGGGTCCGTTGTCGTTCGCGCAAAGACCGCTTTGGAGGAGTTACGCCAGAATCGTGAAGCTATTATCATCTCGGAAATCCCATATCAGGTAAATAAGTCGACGCTGCTTGAGCGGATTGCAGAATTGGTAAGCGAGAAAAAAATAGAGGGAATCTCGGATCTCCGAGATGAGTCTGATCGTGATGGCATGCGGATTGTTATTGAACTGAAGAGAGATGCAGTTGCCGAAGTAGTTCTAAATCAGCTCTGGCGTTTCACACAGCTGCAAGCCAGTTTCGGTTGCAATATGGTCGCGTTGAACGGCGGAAGGCCACAGACCTTAGATCTTCACGATTTCATACGCGCATTTGTTGACTTCAGGGAAGAGGTTGTCAGTCGCCGAACGCGCTTCTTATTGAACAGGGCTCGTGAAAGAGCCCATGTTCTGGTAGGTTTGGCTATCGCGGTCGCCAATATTGACGAAGTCATATACCTGATCCGGAACGCGCCTGATGCGAACGCCGCGCGCGAGGCGCTTATGGCAAGGGATTGGCCAGCAGCAGATGTCGCGTCTCTTATTGCTCTCATTGATGATCCACGACACCGAATGGGAGCGGGAGATATTTACCGCCTTTCGGAGGCCCAAGCCAGAGCCATCCTCGAATTGCGCCTGGTTCGATTGACAGGTTTGGGTCGTGAGGAAATCTCGGCCGAATTGAGTGAATTAGCGATCGAAATTGCCGATTATTTAGAAATATTGCGTTCTCGTGAACGGATCATGGCTATCATTTCGCAGGAATTGACGGACGTGAAAAACGCGTTTGCAACGCCGAGAAAGACGTCGATCACGGAATGGGATGCCGATTTCGACGACGAGGACTTGATCCAACGGGAAGAAATGGTGGTTACCGTTTCGCATGCGGGTTACATTAAGCGCGTTCCATTATCCACGTATCGGGCACAACGCCGTGGTGGTAAAGGTCGGTCCGGGATGCAGACGCGCGATGAAGATTTCGTTGCGCGGTTGTTTGTTGCCTCGACACATACACCAATTCTGTTTTTCTCTTCACTGGGTCAGGTTTACAAGGAAAAGGTTTGGCGTTTGCCTTTAGCGGCGCCGAGTGCGCGTGGAAAGGCGCTCGTTAATATGTTGCCGCTCGAAGCTAATGAGCGGATTACGACAATTATGCCGCTACCGGAGAGTGATTCTGACTGGGATAAGCTGGATATCATGTTTGCGACCGCCTCCGGCAACGTGCGCCGGAACAGGCTCTCGGATTTCGTCCAGGTCAACCGTGCTGGCAAAATTGCGATGAAGCTGGACCACGGTGACACAATCATCGATGTACAGATATGTACTCCCAGGGATGATGTCCTTCTGACGACGATGATGGGGCAATGCATCCGCTTTTCGATCAATGAGGTGCGGGTTTTCAAGGGTCGCGACTCAACGGGCGTACGAGGAATTTCACTTTCGGACGGAGATCAAGTGATCTCGATGGCGGTGTTGCGTCATGTCGACGTTACTGCGGACGAGCGAGCGACCTACCTGAAAATGCGACGTGCGATTGCAGGGGAAAGTCTGCCAGATGAAAATGGAACTCAGGATGACGACGTTTCAGCAGAAAATTATTCGCTTTCACAAGAGCGTTACGCGACATTATCAGCAATCGAGCAGGTAATCCTCACTATTTCAGTGAATGGTTTTGGAAAAAGAACGTCTGCCTATGAGTTTCGTACGACAGGTAGGGGCGGCAAGGGGATTGTTGCAATGGTCGTGAATGAACGTAATGGGCGCCTTATCGCATCATTCCCCGTCGAGCATAGTGACCAGATTATGCTGGTTACAGATGGGGGACAGCTCATTCGCTGTCCTGTCGACGGGATACGGGTCGCTGGCCGCGGTACGCAGGGCGTTACGATTTTTGATACTGCTGATGACGAGAAGGTCGTCTCTGTCGAACGTATTACCGATGAGGGTGAAAGCGAGGAGACGGAGGGATTGTCAGATCGTTCTGAAGTCGACGGAACGGCATCCAACTAATGCGTTGTGTGTGGGAGAAGGCATGAAACCTCATGCAAAATATCGACGTGCTTTCTATCCTGGTTCTTTCGACCCGGTAACAAATGGCCATGTTGACGTTTTGGCGCATGCGTGTCGGTTGGCTGATCATTTGATTATTGCAATCGGTGTTCACCCCGGCAAAATTCCTTTGTTTTCTGTGTCCGAGAGATCAGAAATGATCTTAAGTTGCTGCGATGCAATCGCATTGCAGGCGGGAACACGCGTCGAGGTAACCACATTTAGCGATCTTGTGATCGATGCTGCCCATCGCGCGGAGGCGAGTATTCTCATCAGGGGGCTCCGCGATGGAACGGATCTTGACTATGAAATGCAGATGGCTGGTATGAATCAGGCTATGCGTCCGGCAATTCAAACGGTATTCTTGCCATCATCTCCAATGGTACGCCCGATAACCGCGACATTGGTTCGTCAAATTGCCAGTATGGGCGGAGATGTGTCAAAATTCGTCCCCGAGAATGTTGCACAAAGACTGGTGAACAGGTTTTCGCAATTTGAACGTAATGGTTAATCCTTTCCGGAGAACGGCATGTTGAAATCGGCTTTGGTGGTATTTGCGTTACTCTTCTCTTCACCCCTTGCAACGGCACAGACATCGAAGCTCGTCTCGGAGAATACTCTCTATTTGGATTTGAAAGAGGGAAGAGTAGTAATCCAGCTTCGGCCTGACTTGGCTCCTAAACATGTAGATCAGGTGAAAGCACTCGCGAAGGAGGGTTTTTACGATGGTATTGTGTTCCATCGGGTACTGAGCGGGTTCATGGCACAAACCGGCGACCCAACGGGGACCGGAATGGGCCGTTCAACGATGCCGGACATCCCTGCCGAATTTTCGGATACGCCTTTTGTTCGCGGTGTGGTTGGTATGGCAAGAGCGCAGAGCCCCAATTCCGCTAATTCCCAGTTTTTCATCTGTTTTGGCGATGCACAATTTCTAAACGGCAAATATACGGTTTTTGGACAAGTAGTTTCTGGAATGGAATATGTAGACAAAATCAAAAAGGGCGATCCCGCCCAGAATGGAACCGTGACAGATCCTGACAAGATTTACAAAATGCAACTGATGTCAGACGCACCAAGCGGACAATAGACCATGAGCGATGGAAAGACAAAGAAATCAAAGACGAATGTGTCGGCCAAGGCCGTCAAGTCAGACGCGAACGCTGCGAGCGCCAAACCAGCACGAGTTGCAGCGGCCAGAACCTCAAAAAGGATAAAACCCGTTGTCGTTAAAGCAACAGGGCCCTCCAAGAAATCTGGTGATCATCTTGTGCTTGAAACAACGAAGGGTTCCGTGACCATTCGACTTCGTCCCGATCTTGCACCGAACCATGTTGCACGGATCAAAGAACTTGCCACGAGCGGTTTCTATAACGGAGTGCCTTTTCACCGCGTGATCGATGGCTTCATGGCTCAAACGGGTGATCCGACCGGTACCGGAATGGGTGGTTCGGGCCAGAAGTTGAAGGCAGAGTTCAATATAGAGCCGCATGTACGGGGCGTGTGCTCAATGGCGAGAGCCCAAAATCCGGACTCGGGCGATAGCCAGTTTTTTATCTGCTTCGGTGATGCCCGTTTTCTCGACAGACAATATACTGTTTGGGGACAGGTGATCGACGGCATGGAAAATGTCGATAAGATCAAGCGTGGCGAGCCCGTTCAAAATCCAGATAAAATCATTTCAGCAATGGTCAGATAAAAAATACGGCCGATTAAACTTAATCGGCCGTATTTGAATTAAAAATAAATACAGTATTAAAATTTAACTTGATGCTCTAATTCTTGAGCATCAGCGTCTGTATAAAAGCAAATTTAGTTTCGGTATTCAAGCGTTTGTATTTTACAAGGTAAACACGAAGATAATATTTTCTAAAATCATATTTTGTTTATTTATGTAGATTTTAGTGATGTATATTTAATGATTAGTTTAGATATTTTTTGTTGATACGGAAATAGACGTCTTTTTTGGATCCCAACGACATCGGAAGTGGGGATGCGGGTAAGCGAATTTGATTTTGATCTGCCTCAGGAACGTGTTGCTTTGCAGCCGGTTGAACCGCGCGACGCAGCGCGCCTTCTGCTGGTTGATCCGGCGGCCGGACTTCGCGACCTTCATGTGCATGACTTAACAGCGATTCTGACGTCGAAAGATGTTCTCGTGGTCAACGATACACGGGTCATCCCGGCTCGCTTGAGGGGTTTGAGGCGGCGGGAGGCATCTGCAATCAAGGTCGAGGTGATGCTTCACAAACGGCAGGACGCTGAAACTTGGCTAGCCTTTGCGCGCCCGGCAAAGAAGCTTGCTATTGGTGACGTTTTAATTTTCGGCAAATGGCAAGACGGTGTCTTCTCATTAAAAGAGACGGTTCTGGAAGCTGTCGTTCAAGATAAATTGCAAGGTGGTGAAATTGTGCTGCGGTTTTCGTTCGGCGGCTCGACGTTGGACGGTATGATCGCGAAAATCGGCGAAATGCCGTTGCCTCCCTATATCGCTTCAAAGCGAAAGACGGGTACACGCGATGAACGAGATTATCAAACCATATTTGCCGCGCATTCCGGTGCAGTGGCAGCGCCGACTGCTGGGTTGCACTTTACCGACACCTTGCTAGACAAGTTGAAGAGGCACGGGGTGCAGATTGCACCTATAACGCTTCATGTCGGTGCGGGAACTTTCTTGCCGGTGACTGCAGAAGACACGTCCGGCCACCAGTTACATTCGGAATATGGCGCGATATCCGAGGAGACTGCGGGTGTTTTGAATAATGTGCGTAAGGAAGGAGGTCGGATCATCTCGGTGGGAACAACCTCGCTTCGAGTTTTGGAAGCGTCGGTTAATAAAGATCGAACATTTTCCGCTTGGCGTGGAGATATTGATTTGTTCATAACGCCTGGCTTTGTTTTTCGAGCCGTGGATATTTTGATGACGAATTTTCATCTTCCGAAGTCGACATTATTTATGCTTGTTTCGGCATTTTCTGGTCTCGATGTGATGCGGGAAGCCTATCAACACGCTATTGATAGGCATTATAGGTTCTACTCCTATGGAGACGCGTGTCTTCTGTTTCCTGAACGCCCGAAAGCTTGAAGTAAATGCCGTCCGACATATTCCAGTTCGATGTTCTAGCTCGCGAGGGCCGGTCCCGCACGGGCGTTATCCGGACCCCGAGAGGCGACATTAGAACGCCAGCCTTCATGCCGGTAGGGACTGCTGGAACAGTCAAGGCGATGTATGCCGATCAGGTTCGGGATCTGGGTGCGGATATTATTCTCGGAAATGTATATCATCTGATGCTTCGCCCAGGTGCCGAAAGAGTTGCACGGCTTGGCGGACTTCATAAAATGGCAAATTGGCCATATCCGATCCTGACGGATTCAGGCGGTTTTCAGGTTATGTCGCTGGGTAATCTTCGTAAGATAACGGAACGGGGCGTGACTTTCCGGTCTCATATCGATGGCTCTTCGCATGAGTTAACGCCCGAGCGGTCAATCGAAATTCAGAGTTTGCTTGGGTCTGACATTCAGATGCAGCTTGATGAATGTGTTCGGCTGCCGTGCACATATCAGGAGGCGAGTAATGCAATGGAGTTGTCTTTACGTTGGGCTGAACGATGCAAAGTCGCGTTCGGCACTCAACCCGGCAAGGCCATGTTCGGGATCGTACAAGGAGGGGCTGACGAGAACTTAAGGGTCATGAGTGCAAATGCGCTCGTCGACATGGATCTGAAAGGTTACGCGATCGGCGGACTTGCTGTCGGCGAACCTCAGGACGTTATGTTGCGGATGATTGACGTCGTGGAGCCGCATTTGCCGGCAGCGAAGCCAAGGTATTTGATGGGGGTTGGCACGCCCGACGATATTCTCAAGTCGGTATTGCGGGGGATTGATATGTTTGATTGCGTGATGCCGACGCGTGCTGGGCGACATGGACTTGCCTTCACTCGTTTTGGCAAAATCAATCTTAAGAATTCGAGACATGCCGACGATCCGCGTCCACTTGATCAAGCCTCCTCTTGTCCTGCCATGCGTGATTACAGCCGTGCTTATTTGCACCATTTGGTGAAAGCGGGCGAAATTCTCGGAATGATGCTGCTGACATGGGCAAATTTGTTTTACTATCAGGACCTGATGCAGGGACTGCGATCAGCAATCTCCGAGCGTCGCGTGGAGCATTTTGCCGCTGAAACAAAGGCGGGATGGCAGGCTGGTGATCTTACCGTCGATGGCAACGCAGTGACGAGATGAGAGCCATGTCCGGAAGTCAGATAACGAGTCACGGCTTGAGTGCTCGGAGAAAAAAAATACTTTTCCGTGCGTGGCATCGGGGTCTGAGGGAGATGGATCTCTTGTTTGGCCAGTTTGCTGACGCAAATATAGCAGATTTGTCCGAGAAACAGCTCGATACGTTTGAGAGATTGCTGGATATTCCGGACCGCGACGTGCTCGCGTGGTTGACAGCGGAGAAAATGGTGCCAATCGAGCATCAAACCGATTTTTTGGCATTGATCATATCGTTTCACGCAAAAAAATCGCCCTTTTAGAAGCATTTTATTGATTTGTGCCAAGATACCGATCCATCATTTATATGGTCGAGAGCCGAGATAAATAATGATTACTCATCTGAAGCGTGTTCTTGAGCACCTCAAAAATTTCGAACCGCTCAAGCTGTGCTCCGTGCCAGACGGATACGAGGCTATTCTAATTGCTGACCTTGCGCGCAGCATTGCTTGTCAACCGGGGGCGAACGCTGCAGCCCTTGTGTTTGTGGCCCGCGACGGTCGGCGTCAGGCCCTTATTGAAAATGCGTTCAGTTTTGTCGCACCCGATATCGAGATCTTGAGTTTCCCGAATTGGGATTGTCAGCCATACGATCGGGTCTCACCAAGCTCGGCAATTGAAGCGCGGAGGATGACCGTTCTTGCGAGGCTCGCGCGCTCGACCTCCAGCGAGGCGCGCCCGCGCGTTGTCATTTTAACGGCAAATGGACTTTTGCAGCGCGTTCCGGAGCGAAAAAGGATTGCGCTTGAGACGTTTGCAGCCGCGCCTGGTAATCTGGTCGATACCATTGCTTTGGCGGCATGGCTTGAACATAACGGTTTCCAGCGGAGCCCGACCGTCCGGGAAACGGGTGAGTATGCTGTCCGCGGCGGTATTATTGATCTTTTTGCACCAGGAATGGCGTTTCCAGTCCGGCTCGATTTTTTTGGGGATACGCTCGAGTCTATCCGAAGTTTCGATCCCGACACACAACGCACGATTGGACAATTGAAATCGCTGGACCTTGTTCCAATGAGCGAGGTGCATCTAACAACCGATAACATCAAGCGCTTCAGGCAAGCCTATGTCGCTTTGTTCGGAACGCCCACGCGAGATGATACGCTTTACGAAGCAATAAGCGAGGGGCGCCGTCATCCCGGTTTGGAACATTGGTTGCCATTGTTTCATGAGCGTATGGATACGGTTTTTGATTATTTAGCGGCTGTACCCTTTATTTGTGACGCGCTGGTTGATGAGGCAATCAAAGAGCGTTTGAGCCTGATCAGCGATCATTATGATGCGCGCGCGGAATTTTTATCGAAGCCGGTACCAGGGGCGTTACCTTACCGGCCACTTGCGCCGGAACTCCTCTACCTCACAAGAGAAGAAGTAACCAAACGTTTTGAGGGAAGGGGGATGTTACGCATGGACCCATCTCCAGCCCTTGCCGACAAACAAGAGCGTGCTATTGACTTTGGTGCGCGGAAAGGAAGAAGTTTTGCTGCCGAACGCGCTCTGTCGAACAGCGAGCCTGCGGGA
This sequence comes from Hyphomicrobiales bacterium, assembly GCA_046092445.1. Classification (GTDB taxonomy): domain Bacteria; phylum Pseudomonadota; class Alphaproteobacteria; order Rhizobiales; family Beijerinckiaceae; genus CAIUPE01. The sequence continues at coordinate 50,966 of JBJTDR010000118.1, forward strand.
AGCGTGTTTGATGCGGTGGTAGGCTATATTTCTGCGCTCAAAGAAGCCGGCAAACGCATCATGGTTGCTGCGTGGTCAGAAGGAGCGAGAGAGCGGTTATCCCATGTTCTGCAAGATCATGGTCTTTCGGAACAAAGAAATATTTCCACTTTTAAAGAATTTATCTCAACGGAAAAAGCAGAAACCGCGTTCGCCGTCTGGGGTATCGAAACTGGATTTGAGGCAGATGGCCTTGTTGTCATCGGTGAACAAGATATTCTTGGTGATCGCCTCATCCGTCGTGCCAAAAAGCAGATTAGGGCTCAAGACTTTATTGCCGAAGCTGCCAGTCTGACACCGGGCGATCTTGTCGTTCATGTCGATCACGGAATTGGCCGCTTCATCGGGCTCCGGATGATTGAAGCGGCAGGAGCGCCCCATGATTGTGTCGAGTTGCATTATGCCGGCGGCGATAAGCTTTTTCTCCCCGTCGAAAACCTTGAATTGCTGTCGCGTTTCGGTTCGGAGGACCTCGACGTTGCATTGGACAGGCTGGGTGGCGTTGCATGGCAAGCCAGAAAAGCAAAGCTGAAGCAAAGAATTCGTGAGATTGCGCACGGATTAATCAAAATTGCTGCAGCCAGACTGCTGAACGACGCGCCGAAATTGATCGCTCCGCAAACGCTCTATGATGAATTCTGCGCCGGATTTCCGTATGAAGAGACTGAAGACCAGATCAGCTCTATCAATGCAGTTCTTGATGATCTGGCCTCGGGAAAACCGATGGATCGCCTGCTCTGTGGCGATGTGGGCTTTGGAAAAACGGAAATCGCATTGCGTGCGGCTTTTACAGCGGCTTTTGGAGGAAAGCAGGTTGCAGTAGTGGTGCCTACGACACTGCTTGCAAGGCAACACTTCAAGACGTTCTCCGAGCGTTTCGTTGGGTATCCCGTTGTTATTAGGCAGGCATCCCGATTTGTGTCTCAATCCGAACTCAAGTTGGTCCGGCAAGGCATATCTGACGGCACCGTCGACATCGTGATTGGTACTCATGCGTTGCTCGGAAAGAACATAGCGTTCAAAGATCTGGGCCTCCTGATTGTTGACGAAGAACAGCATTTTGGTGTGACGCACAAGGAACGCCTCAAAGAGCTCAGATCCGATGTGCACGTTCT
>JBJTDR010000119.1:0-34698 GCA_046092445.1 Hyphomicrobiales bacterium
GTGGCGGGGGGTGTAAAAATCCCCGTGCGGCGCTTCGGCGCTCTCGACGAAATGACAGGCGCTGCTCTATAGCTGTGTTCCGACGCGTCCGCTTCTATGACCGGCATGTGCCTGCCGGTTGATGGCGGGACGCTGGCCACACTCTGAAACAAAGGCCCCGAGCCTGTTGAAAAAGCCGAATCCATGACCGAAGTTCCCATGACCGAAGTTCCCATGACTCCAGTTCCCATGACTCCAGTTCCGAATTTGCATGATCTTGCCACCATGACTGCCGCGCAGCGGGCGCGGCTTCTGCAGCGCACCGAGACCGACCTTTCAGGCTATGAGGACAAGGTGCGACAGATTATCGACGCGGTGCGGGCCGAGGGTGACGAGGCACTGGCACGGTTTGCGCGCGACTTCGACCGGGCGCCGGTGCAGGCGAGCGAGATTGCGGCGACGGAAGCGGATTTCGATGCCGCGGAGAAGTCTTTGGCGCCCGATGTGCGCGAGGCGATGGAATATGCCGCTGTCTCGATCCGGAAATTCCACGAGGACCAGAAGCCGGAGGACATGTGGCTGCATGAAATCCGCCCAGGGGCGTTTGCCGGTGACCGGATTACGGCGATTCCTTCGGCGGCGTGTTATGTGCCGCGTGGCAAGGGTGCGTTTCCCTCCGTTGCGTTGATGACATCGATCCCCGCGAAGGTGGCGGGGGTGAAACAGGTGATCATGATCACGCCGCCGGGGGCGAACGGCAAGATCGACGATGCGACCCTGGTGGCGGCGCGTATGGCGGGCGTGGACAAGGTGTTCAAGGCAGGCGGCGCGCAGGGTGTCGCAGCGGTTGCCTATGGCACCCAGACCGTGCCGAAAGTCGCGAAGATTATCGGGCCGGGCAGTCCGTGGGTGGGTGCGGCGAAGCGCATGGTGGCGCATCTGATCGATACCGGAACGCCGGCGGGACCGAGCGAGCTGATCGTGTTCGCCGATGAGACGGTGGACGGGCGGCTGGCGGGGCTTGATCTCTTGATCGAGTCGGAGCACGGGCCGGACAGTTCGGCGTTTCTCGTGACCTGGAGCCGCCGTGTGGCGGAAGAGGCGCGGGCGGCGATCCCGGAATTCTGGAAGAAAATGGGGGCGCAGCGTGTGTCGTATTCCTCCACCGTGCTGAGCGGGCCGATTGGCGGGATTGTGCTGGCCCGCGACGAGGAGGACGCCATCGCGTTCGTGAACGAATATGCGCCGGAGCATCTCGAAGTGCTCTCAAAAGAGCCGTTCCTGTATCTCGGGCGGCTTGAACATGCGGGGGAAATCCTGCTCGGCGAACATACGCCGACGACGCTCGGCAATTTCGTGATCGGGCCGAACCATGTGCTGCCGACAGGCGGGTGGGCGCGGACGGCCTCGCCGGTGTCGGTGTTCGATTTCATGAAGCGGACGACGATCGCGCATGTGACCAGCAGGGGCTATCCCGAACTCGCAAAGCATGCGCGGGTGCTCGCGACCTACGAAGGGTTCGAGGCGCATGCCAATGCGGTATCCGAGATGCGGGACGCGATTTTGAGGGGGAAATAGTCCGGTTAAGGCTGGCAACGCCTTGGCGGATATCTATCCGGGCATGGGATACCGGTGAAGGAGATCATCCGCGATGTGCGCCGCAAGGGGTTCGTCGAAACGGACAAGATAGCCGCGATTGGTGGTGCGGGTGATTGTGCAGGCCAGCTCCTCGGCGCCAAGGCGCAACGTGGCGCGCTGTTTCCGGCGGTCGAGAATGTAGTGCGTGTATTCGCGGAACAGGGCACTGGAGGGATCGAGTTCCATAACAGCGCCTTCCAGCGGCAGGCCGGAATCCGCGAGCAGCAATTCGGCACTGATGAAACAGGCTGTGTCCGTCTTCCTGCCGACAGACGGGAAACGATGCTGGTGCGGGATGGAAATGGCGGGTGAGGCAACATTATTCATGGTCAGGCTCCGATGTGCAGGATGGGCGGGTTCAGGGTGTCTTGCGGGATTTTGCGGTTTTGCTCTCCCGTTGCAGGCGTGCCGTAAGAGCCTCGTAGACGGCATCCATCCGGGCAGGCGGCATTGATGGCGGCGCGGCGGCAGGCGGTTCCTCCGCCACAGGCTTGATCATTGGTGTGGCTGCCCCTTCGACCATTGTGGCGTAATGTTTGACGAGGCCGTCCATGGCGCGGGCGATCTCGTTGAGGCCTGTCGAGAGACCGCTTTCAACCGAACGGGCGAAATCGGTGAGCGAGCCATTCTCGCGGTGGTTGGCATTGATGGCGGCAAGGCTCTGGGCGATTTCCCGCTGACCATTGCCGACATCGGTGATGCTGGAGGCCAGTTTTTCGAGTGCATGATCGAAAGCGCCTGCAACGGCGCCAAAGCCAGCGGCAAGCCGGCCATCGACGGAGGCGGACACCTGATCGATGATGACGCGGGCATCAAGCGGCTTTGCTGCCGTCCGGACAAGTTTTTCGAGTTCGGCCTGACCTTCGGTGGCGAGGCGCTCGCTCTCCGCCTGACGGGTTGCGGATTCTGCCAAGTGCTGGGTGATCTCCTCGACGCCGCGGGAAATCTGGATTTCGAGGCCGTTGGCCATGCGCTCTGTCGCGCGCTGGCGCTGTCCGATATCGAGCAGGGTATCACCGATCTCGGCGTGCCCGGCCTGAAAGGTTTCCACGATCCGTCCGACGCCTTCGGCGAGACGGTTGGCATTCGCCTTGTCGCGCAGGATTGCATCATGCCTTATATTGTCGACACCGTCGCCGATAGAGTCGAGGCGCTTGAGATGGGCGAGCGCTTTGTTCTGACGATAGGCGAGGGCTTCGATCTGTTCGCAGACGCGGTTCAGGGCCTCGGTTTGCTTGTCCTGACGATCCGCCAGTTTGCGCATGACTTCGGCGCTACGGTTGATCAAACCCTGGGTCGAGCGAAAAGAGCCGATGAGTGATGCTGCCAGCGCTGCAACACTACCATTATCGCCGCTCGCGGACGTGGCGGTAACGCCCGGCTGTTCCATTTTACTGATGGCGGCAAGCCAGTGCTCAAAATCATGCTTGATGCTGACCGCGCCATTATGCGCAAAGCGCGCAAGAAGGCCAAGCAGCAGAGAGCCAAGCAATCCGAAAAGCGAGGCGCTGAAGCCCGTTGCCATGCCGGTCAAGGGCGCTTCGAGATCCTTGATAACACCCTGAATGGCGGCATCGGAACCGGAGCCGGATTTTGCGAGTCCCCCGACAATCTGGCCTACCGATGCAACCATTTCCATCAGACCGATAAAGGTACCGATCAGGCCGAGAAGGATCAGGAGGCCTGTGAGATAATTGAGAAGCGAGCGTTCCTTGCCGATGGCATCCTGCACCATGACGAGGAGTGATCCTCTCTGGGCGAGGGAGACCGTGAGACGGCGTGTTTTGAGCAGTTCGTCCAGGCACATCTCGTAGACCTGAGACAGAATCCGCGGCATCCGGAACACCTTACCCGGCTTGGAGGCGCGTGCGACACGATCGGTGCCGACGTCATCGCCATGACGGTCCATCTCGTCAAAGTCGCTCTGGACCTGCTTGAGCCCTTCAAGCGCATTGACATCGTTGAACAGGCCGAATGTGGCCTGAATGGCGACCAAGGCACCAAAAATAAAGACGAGAATGATCAGGATATTCAAAGCCGGATGCGCCAGAATCGCATGATAGGCAAAGTGGAACTGATTGACACTCAACACGACCAATGCCGCGACGACCAGCATGGATTTGGCCAGTTCCAGCCGGATTGGCCGGAATGGCGAACCACCGACCGGGCTTGATATGCTTCTCATGACGATACCTTTCCGAAAAAATCCTGATCACTCTGCGACAAGTTCGACGATGTCCTCATCCACGTCGCCACTTGAATCACTGACGGCGAGGGCGATGTTCTTTGGCGATATATTGTTTTCAATCAGAACCTGCCGGAGCGACATGGCGCGATAATAAGCAAAGCGGCGCGCATCGCTGACATTGCCATTGGCGATATTCGCGAGTGCCTGCACTTTCAGCGGGCGGGCGGCGAGCTGCGCGCGATTGACCGCAATGAAGTCGGCAAGTTTCTTTTTTGCCACATCGTCGATCCGCATCGCGCGAGGGGCGTAGACAAGCGTCAACGTTGATTTGCTGATCTTGATGTCGACATCCCCGCCGAACGGTGCGAGATCCGCCGGCTTGACGGAGACGATCCGGCTTTGCGGCGTTTCCTGTTTCTCCTGCGAGAAGGCGCGAGGGCCGGAATTAGGTTCGAGGGCGGCGATCTGGGAACTTTTCGGCGGATTGGACGCAGGCTTATCGGAATCATCCACATCGGGACCCGACGGCGTGATCGACGACCTGCCATTTGAAATGGCGGTGTCCGCCATGCCCGAGACGACGACCTTGTCGCCCGGCTCGACCGCCATGTTCGGGCGCTCGGCGGCTTTGATCTTCGCGCTCGGCTCGACGAGGACCGTCTCCTCGGGCGGACGTCTTTCGGGTACAGGCGCTTCGGGCTCGTCGGGCTTCGAGAGGCGTGCGAGCGCGGCGATGATCTGGGCGCTGATGTTCTCGATGGAAGACGGTGTCCCGGTTATGTCAACTTTCGCAGCCTTGGCGATCGCCATAACCTGGGCCTTCGAGACATTTTGCGAGATACTGATGACAACGAGGCTCAGAATGAGCATGAGAAAGATGAGCATCATCGTCATCGTGGAGAGTGCATCCACGAAGCCGGGCCAATAGTTCATTTCCTCGTCATCCGAAGCGGCGGCCATTTTATATTTTATCCGATAAATATTTCGGTTAATTTATTTTAAGATAAAATGATCATAACTGTTATTAGTGAATATATATTTCGACGGTTATTTCGATTTTGAACAAATCAACTTGTCGGTGTCTGCAATTGCCGAAGCACCGTCTCCTTCGGGCCGTCAGCAACGATTTTTCCATCATGCATCAGGATGACACGATCCACGAGATCGAGCATGGCGGCACGGTGTGTCGAGACGATGAGCGTTCGACCGGTCAGCCATGTCCGCAGTGCGCCGATGATCTGCTGCTCGCTGGTATTGTCCATTGCGGCGGTCGGTTCATCGAGCAACAACATCTGCGGATTGCCCATCATGGCACGGGCAAGGGCCACGGCCTGCCGCTCGCCGCCAGACAGGCGCTCGCCATGCGGACCGATACGCATGCTGTACCCCTCGGGCGTACGTGAGGCGAAGGCCGCGACGCCGGACAGTCGTGCTATGGTTTCGAATTGCATCTGATCAAGCTGGTCCAGACCGAAAGTGAGATTGGCATAGAGCGTATCGTCGAACAGCCGGGCCTCCTGCTGCATCAGGGCGAAAGCATGGCGGAGGCGCTGCGGCGATGTCTGGCGGATGTCGAAACCATCGAGCAGGATAATTCCGGAATCCGGCTCATTGAGACGTGTGAGCAGACGAAGCAACGTACTCTTTCCGGACCCGACACGCCCGATGATGCCGATACGCTCTCCGGGCCGAATGGCGAGCGAGATGTCGGTGAGGCTCGGTGCATGAGCGCGGGGATAGCTGAAACTGACATTCCTGATCTGGATGGCACCATGAATCTCACCACGTGCGAGACTTTGACGGTCACCGGTCTGCTCCAATGGCAGATTGAGAACGGTGCGAATCGGCTCGAGCGTTTTGCGGATCTGCATCAGACGCTGGCCCTGCGTTACGAGCTGTGTGATCGGCGTGATCAGACGGCCCAGAAGCATTGTAGACGCGGTCAGTGCGCCGACAGTCATCAGATTTTCGCTGATCTCGAATACGCCGAGAATCAGGACGATCATCGTCAGGGATTGACTGACGGTGACCGCGGCCTGGGCAGCGAAGCCGTGTGCCATGCGGGACTGATGACTGCCAAGGGCAGTGGCGTCGCTGAGTCTCTCCCAGCGGTTGAGCATGATGTGCTCGGCTCCCGCCGTCTTGATGGTCTCCAATCCATCGACGGACTCGATCACCATCCCTGATTGCTGCCGCATCAGCGAGAGATAGGGTGCCAGTTTGGCATGGCCCGCGAGATGTGCAATCAGATAGATCAGAGCAATCAAAAGGCCGCCGCCAATCGGGACAAAGGCGATCATGCCAGCAATACCTGCCAGAACGAGTGTCGAGAGCAGAATGAACGGAACATCGACGAGAAAGGCAAGAAAGAGACCGGGGACCAATTGGGAATAGGCTTCGATATCGCGGATCGACTGGGCGAGAGCGCCACCCGTGCGCGGTGTGTGTGCAAGCTTGCCATGGACGAGACGCCGGTAAAGCCGCGTCAGGACGGAGTGGCCAATGTCGGCAGCAATGGAATCGATCAGTTTCATCCTGACATAGCGCAGGCCGAGGTCCGCAAGAAGAACGACCACCATGCCGATAGACAGGGCCCAGAGGGTCTCGAAAGCGAGATGGGGCAGGACGCGGTCATACACCGCCATCGAGAATACCGGCATGGTAACGAGCAGAAGATTACCGACGGCTGCAGAAAGGGCGAGCTGAAGCAGCGTTGCCTTGCGGCGCTTGAACATTGCGCGCGTCAGTAGCCCGATGATCGAGTTGACCGCCTGATCCGCGGGAACTTCCGATACAGCCGCCTCATCTTCCATGGCGGGGGCAACCCCATCCTCGGGGTTGACGAGAACGATGAGGCCGGAATGATCCTGCTCGAGATCGATCCGCCGTAACGCGTAGGTTTCACCCGCTACCCGGCATTGGAAAGAGCGCGCGTCGTGACGGGCAAGAACGATACGGCTCAGCCCGTTGTGATTGAGGACGAGGCAGGGAAAATCCTCGGCACGAAGTGATTTGACCGAACGCTCCTGAACGGCGACAATCAGACCAAGCTCGCCGGCGATGTCGGCAAGCGTCTCGGGCGACGGAATCGATCCTCTGATGCCGCCCAGTCCGGTGGCGAGAGAATAGCCGAACCAGCTGCGCGCGATCTCCTCGAGTGCATCAACGGGATTGAGCAGACCCGAGCTTTCCTCGATCGCGAAGCGCAGGGCTGCCGGATCCTGTCCAGCGGGTTGAGCGGTCGGGCCCGGTATGCTCTCCACCGCGGCGAGTTTCAGCGCGTCAGGCGTCGAACGACGAGGCTCCTGGCTTTTAGAAAAGTCAATGGCTGCATTGGACATCATAATTTACTTTTGATTCAGTTATATTGTTTAAAACAAATTCAATATTGTTCTAAGTAACATATGTATTTAAAAAATATTGTGATGATTTTCAGAAAAATTTTAATTAAAAAATTGAATTTTTTATAAATAAATACTTAATCCGATGAAATTTATTTGACGGAACAGAAGGATTGTTTTGGCCATGAACGCACCGATCAAAATGCAGGAAGAACTTGCGAAAACCATGGCGCCGCCAGAGGCCAAAAGGCATCGCCTGCCTTATCCGCGACAGGCGGCAGGAATCCGGGGCGGAGCGGGCCGAACCTTTATCTGGATCACAGCGATTGCGACGGGAGCATTTCTTGTCTGGGCATCAACGACGAAGATTGATCGGGTGACGCGCGGTTCGGGGCGAGTCATCCCGCAGTTACAGAACCAGATTGTACAGCATTTCGAGGGCGGCATCGTGACGGATATTCTGGTGCGGGAGGGAGAAAGCGTGAAGCAAGGCACGCCCCTGCTGCGGATCGACAACAGCTTTTCGCGCTCGGAATTGGCGCAAGCGACAATCGACATCAAGGCGAAGCGGGTGCAAATGGTGCGGCTGGCGGCGGAAGCGGGGGGCGACGACGATGTGACATTTCCACCGGATCTGGTGGCCGCCATTCCGGCGATTGTGGACCGGGAGCGGGAATTGTTTGACGGCAGACGTCACACGCTGACCGAACAGCTCGCCATTCTTGATGACCAGTACCGACAGAAGTCACTCGAATTGTCCGAGACAAAATCACGTTGGACCAATACGGGGCGCGAGCGGGAACTGGTTCAGCAACGCGTGACAAATTTGAGAAAACTCGCGGATATCGGTGCCTTTTCGACAAATGATCTGCTGGAAAACGAGAGGACCTTGCAGCAGATCGAACAACGACTCTCCGATCTCGTGCATGAGATTCCGAGGTTGGAGGCGGCGATGAGCGAGATCAACCGCCGGATGCGGGAAGCCAAACTCAGGTTCAAATCGGAAGCGGACAAGGATCGCTCGGAAACGGAAGTTCATCTCGCAAAGCTGATGGAAACAGTGTCGGCATTGAAGGATCGCAGTTTGCGCTCGGAGGTGCTGGCGCCGATCGACGGCATCGTGAACAAGTTGCATGTGTCAACGGTGGGCGGCGTCGTGAAATCGGGCGAGCCTTTGGTGGAGATCGTGCCGGTTGACGAGGCGATTGCGGTCGAAGCGCGGTTGATGCCTGCCGACCGCGCTGAGGTGTGGCCCGGACAAAGGGCGGTAGTGAAAGTCAGCGCTTATGATTTCTCGACCTATGGCGGGCTTGCCGGAAAGGTTGTCGATATTTCGCCGGATGCTTTGCAAGATGAGCGCGGACAACCCTATTTCCGGGTCAGGCTGGAAGCGGCGGCGAAGGATTTTGGACCGGGGAAGCCGATTGTTCCGGGAATGCTCGCGGATGTGGATATTCTGATCGGGCGGCGGACCGTGATGGATTCCCTGATCAGGCCGGTTCGGGATCTGCGGGATAATGCGTTGCGGTTCTAATGCGCCTTCCGACGCATATTTTGCCAAGACGCAAGCAACGCGCCCGTGACAATCAGGGCGGTTGCGGCGGCGAGCGAGAGGGTTGGCTCGGCAAAGCCGGCGAGAATGAGGACGAGCGTCGAGAGGACGGGGGCGCCATAGGACGCAACGCCCAAAAGCCGGATATCGCCGCGCTTGACCCCGTGATCCCAGATGTAAAAGGCAGCACCGACGGGGCCGAGGCCGAGACCGAGGACGGCGAGCCATTGTGTCAAGCCATCAGGCCAGATGGTTGTTTCGAACAGGGTGTGCGCAAGAAATGACAAGATCGACGTTACCAGACAGAACGCCGCGACGATATCTGTCGGAACAGCGCTCAAGCGGCGGGACAGCACGGAATAGCCGGACCATATGAACGCGCAGCATAAAGCAAGAATATAGCCGGTCGTGTAGGCGGGATCAAAAGTGAAACCGCCTGCTCTGCCGCCGATGAGCAGCACGACACCGGAAAAGCCGAAAAGCGCGCCGCCAATATGGGCGAAGCGCAGCTTTTCGCCCGGCAACAAAGCAGACATGAGAACGATGAGAAGCGGCCAGAGGTAGGAAATCAAACCGGCCTCGGCAGGGGGCGCTAGGCGCAAGGCGGAAAAATAGAAGGCGTGATAGCCAAACAAGCCGCCAACACCCAAGAGCCAAACCGGCCAAGGCTGACGGAAAGCGGCAAGGCGTTTGCGATCCAGAAGAATGGGCACAAGGCCGACAAGCCCGCCGACGAGAAATGTCATCGCGGCAAGCTGGAAGGGAGGGACTGCGCCCGACCCTGCCGTCATCAGGGCAAGGCTCGACCAGAGCAGGATCGCGCCGAAGCCCGACAATGTCGCAAGACGGGATGAATTCATGGCAGGAATGCCGCGGCAGCTTCTGCCGCGCTCAGGCCATATATTGCCCGCCATTGGCCGAGAGTGTCGACCCCGTGATGAAACCGGCATGATCGGAAGCGAGAAAGACAACCGCGCGTGCGATCTCCTCGGGCTCGCCGAGGCGGCCGACGGGAATGTGCGGCAGGATGTTTTTCTCGATGACGGCGGGATCAACCGCCTTCACCATGTCGGTGGCGATGTAGCCGGGGCAGACGGCATTGACGGTGATGCCAGCGCGGGCGCCTTCCTGCGCGAGGGCCTTGACGAAGCCGAGATCACCGGCTTTCGAGGCGGAGTAGTTCACCTGTCCGAGCTGCCCCTTTTGACCGTTGACAGAGGAAATACAGATCACACGGCCGAATTTGCGGGCGCGCATGCCCTCCCAGACGGGACGGGTCATGTTGAACAGCGAGGTAAGGTTGGTGCTGATCACGGCATCCCATTGATCCCTTGTCATCTTGTGAAACATGCTGTCACGCGTGATGCCGGCATTGTTGACGAGAATATCGACAGGGCCATGTGCCGCCTCGATCTTGGCGATGCCCGCGGCGCAGGCATCAAAATCGGACACGTCCCATTTATAGCTCGGGATCCCAGTCTCGTTCGAGAAGACAGCGGCGGCTTCGTCATTACCGGCATAGTTGGCGGCGACCGAATAGCCCTCCGCCTTCAACGCCTTTGCGACTGCGGCGCCGATCCCGCGCGTTCCTCCTGTTACCACTGCCACCCGAGCCATGTCGTTCTCCCTGCTCTTCTGGTTGATGCCTGCGTCAGAATATTCAGCGTTCGACTGTGAGCGCTACACCCATTCCGCCCCCGATGCAGAGCGTGGCAAGGCCTCTTTTGGCGTCGCGCTTCTGCATTTCGTGGAGCAAGGTGACAAGAACACGCGCGCCCGATGCGCCGATTGGATGGCCGATGGCAATGGCACCGCCATTGACGTTGACCTTGGAAGTGTCCCATCCGAGATCGCGGTTGACAGCGATCGCCTGCGCAGCGAAGGCCTCGTTAGCCTCGACGAGATCGAGGTCTTTTGCGGCCCAACCGGCCTTTTCGAGTGCCTTGCGGGTGGCAGGGATCGGGCCGGAGCCCATGATAGCCGGATCGACACCGGCCGCTGACCATGACGCGATGCGGGCGAGCGGGGTGAGACCACGGCGGCTGGCCTCAGCCGCTGACATGAGAACAAGTGCGGCGGCTCCGTCATTGATGCCGGAGGCGTTACCTGCCGTGACCGTACCGTCCTTCGAGAAGGCGGGCTTGAGTTTGGCGAGACCGTCGAGCGTTGTCCCGTGGCGGATATACTCGTCCTGATCCACGATGGTATCACCCTTTTTCGACTGGATGGTCACAGCGGTGATTTCTGCTGCGAAGCGGCCGGCCTTTTGCGCCGCCTCCGCCTTGTTTTGCGAGGCGACGGCGAACTGATCCTGCTCGTCGCGGCTGATCTGCCATTTGGTGGCCACGTTTTCAGCCGTATTGCCCATGTGATAACCGTGGAACGCGTCCATCAGGCCGTCGCGAAGCATGGTATCGAGGAACTTCATGTCACCCATTTTGGTGCCGTTGCGGAGATGGGCCGAATGATGCGCCTGAGACATGGATTCCTGACCGCCGGCGACGATGATTTTCGCGTCGCCATTCGCGATCTGCTGCATGCCGATGGCAACCGCGCGGAGACCCGAGCCACAGAGCTGGTTGAGGCCCCATGCCGTGGCTTCCTGCGGGATACCCGCCTTCATGGCCGCCTGACGGGCCGGGTTCTGGCCGTGACCGGCGGCGAGGATCTGGCCGAGAATGACTTCGTCGACTTCGGCACCTTCGACTTTGGCCCGCTCCAACGCCGCCTTGATGGCGACGGCACCGAGATCATGGGCGGGCAACGAGGACAATGCCCCATTGAAGGAACCAACGGGCGTGCGCGCGGCACTGACGATAACAATCTCGGATGCTGGCATGGATGCGACCTCGCTTGAAATATGGCTTCGGATGCGACAGTGCTGAACGCCCCGTCCGGGCGGATCCAGACGCTTGCCCTGCTTCAGTTTGTGCTTGTTGCTTCTTCATTCACCCTTCGGAGTATTGCGTCAAGGGGTTCGTTTGCATGACAGGGTTCTCCCCCAAGCGCAGGCGCGGCGTATTCTGCTTGCCACAGGCGCTGTTTTCATGTCCATTAAGCATATTGCGCTGCGATCAATGATTGAACCGACGGGCCTTGATCGCGTGAGACCGGATCGGGAGACGGCATGACTGCGAGTAAAAAACCGACCATCATCAAGAAATACGCCAACCGGCGTCTGTATCACACGGGCACAAGCACCTATGTGACGCTGGACGATCTCGCGGGAATGGTGAAGCAGGGCGACGAGTTTCTGGTGCAGGATGCCAAGACGGGGGAGGACATTACCCGTTCCGTGCTGACGCAGATCATTTTCGAGCAGGAAGGCAAGGCGGGGCAGAACTTGTTGCCGATCGCATTTTTGCGGCAATTGATCGGTTATTACGGCGACAGCATGCAGGCGCTGGTGCCGAGCTATCTCGACTATTCGATCAAGGCGTTGAGCGAGAACCAGCAGAAGTTTCGCGACCAGATGTCCACCGCTTTCGGGCCGGGCAGCTTCGGCGTGATGGACGAGCATGTCCAGAAGAACATGGCGATGTTCCGCGATGCGATGAGCATGTTCACGCCGTTCGGGCTGGGAGGTGCGGTGCAGACGTCATCCCCGGCAGGCCGGGACGAGGAGACAAGGACCGTGGAGACGGAGCTGGAAGCGCTTAAGCGCGAAATGGCTGAGATGCAGAAACGTCTGAGTAAACTCGCGGGCGGCTGAGCGCGCGATATGCGACAGCCCGATTTTGTTGTGGGAAAACACTAAAAGTAGAAATTAGCAGTTAACCTTTACTAAAGGTTGTATTATTGATTCGGCATTCTCTTCGAGGGAATGAGTTGAGTCAGTAAAATGCGTGAAAAGTTGAAGCGGCTGTTGCCGGTGCGTTCAGATTTTTCCGGTCAGGACCGGATCATCGTTGAGCAAGCAACCCGATGGCGAAGCGATGCAAGATTCCTCGCGCTGCTCATTTCGAGCCATCTGAAATTCGATTTCATGCGCAAGAACCGCCGCGTCGAACCTATTGCAGGGACAAGCGCCTACAATGATGCGGCGGGGCGACTGCGTGCCAACCCACACCACGCCGTCAACATTCTCGCCTGAAAATCACGCGCGGAGCAGATAAGAGGCGTGGCGCCCGGGATCGCCCATTTTAGGCGTCCTTTTTCACTTTCAGAACCTGCCGGCCGCGATACATCCCTGTCTTGAGATCGACGTGGTGCGGTCGGCGCAATTCACCCGTATCCTTGTCTTCGAGGTAGGTAGGCGCTGCGAGCGCGTCCGCCGAGCGGCGCATGCCGCGCTTCATCGGTGATGTTTTGCGTTTGGGAACAGCCATCGGAAACTCCGGAGTCGCGGGCGAGGATACAGTCTGCCTCACTCCCGTTGGAAAGGGAAGCGCGGCTTATACAGGCAATGCAGCAGGAAGGCTAGACCTGATCGACAGGGATTTTGCACAGGATGCGTGAACGACGATCGGGCATATCGTTGAACAAGCGGCGCCGGTCGACTAGAGTTGCTCCCCGGCTCAGATCCGACACCGGATGACAGTTTCCGGCAACATGGCAACATGGATGACTGATTTTCAAAAGCACCTTGCCGAAAGCGGCTGCATGATCGAGGAGGCGCTGGACGCCCTGCTCCATCAGGATGCTTCACATGGCGAAATTTTCAGGCCGCATCGGCTGCTCGCGGCGATGCGGCATGGCGTGCTCGGCGGCGGGAAAAGATTGAGACCGTTTCTCTTGATGGAGAGCGCCGTGGCGTGTGGTGCAAAGCGTGAGGATACCATCCGGGCCGGTGCCGCGCTCGAGCTCGTGCACTGCTATTCGCTGATCCATGATGATTTACCGGCGATGGACGATGATGGTCTCAGGCGTGGTCGACCAACCGTGCATCGCGCTTATGACGAGGCGACGGCCATTCTGGCAGGCGACTCGCTGCTGACACTCGCCTTTGACGTGCTCTCCGATCCGCTGACGCATTCCGATGCGGAGGTGAGGTTGGCCTTGATCTCGGGACTGGCGAGGGCTGCAGGGATTGGCGGTATGGCGGGTGGACAGGCGCTTGATCTCGAGGCGGAAGGGCGTTTCGCTGCGGATAAACAGCCGCAAAGCCTGACTGCGGAGGCGATCAGGCGGTTACAGGCGATGAAAACGGGCGCGCTGCTGGCCTATGCGGTGGAAGCCGGGGCGCTGATTGCCAAGGCGGGTGATACAAAGCGGCTCGCGCTGAAGGATTACGGACGATGTGTCGGAGCGGCATTCCAGATTGCCGATGATATCCTCGATGTTGAATCGGATGCGGCAACGCTGGGCAAGGCCGCGGGCAAGGATGCCGGTATGGGCAAGGGGACGCTTGTGGCATTTCTTGGCCTCGATGCGGCAAAGGCGGAGCGGGACAGGCTGGCGCGGAACGCGCTCGAAGCATTGGCAGGGTTTGGCGCAGAGGCGGACGGATTGCGGGCTACGGCACGGTTTATCGTTGAAAGGCGGTTTTGATCCATGAAAGCACCCTTGCATATCCGGCGTCATGTTTTGCACGTTCGATGGCGACTGGTGGCGTCAGTGGCGGTGGGGCTCGTGGTGTTTCTGCTCATGCCCCATTCTTGGCGGATGCCGACGAAGTTACTGCTCGCATGGGATGCGCTGACACTCGTCTACATTGTTGCGAAAGGATATCTGATCTCGCGCTCAAGCGTCGCGACGTGCCGGAAGCGGGCGGCGCTTTATGACGAGGGCGACTGGATCATTCTGCTCGTGACTTTGGGTGGTGCGATGGCGAGCATCGCCGCCATTGTTGCCGAGCTTGCAGCCTCGCGGGCGACCGGCGAGCAATTCCCGCTCAGCGTTGCGCTGACGTTGACGACGATTGTGCTTTCATGGACATTCACGCATCTGATCTTCGCGCTGCATTATGCCAATCTCTATTACCGGAGTGACCGGCATGGCGGCCATGGCGGGCTGATCTTTCCCGGAGATCGGGAGCCCGATTACCGCGATTTTCTCTATTATTCCTTCGTGATTGCGACCTCGGCGCAGACGGCGGATATCGCGACGGTTTCGCCCGCCATGCGCCGCACGACTTTGGTGCATTGTATCGTCGCGTTCGTATTCAATTCGGCAATCCTCGCGCTGATGATCAACATCGGCGCGGGGATGATCTGAGGAGCGCGACGGGTTCCCGGCACCGGCTGGATCGCTCCGCCGGGCTCGCGATGTCAGGGGTTAGCCGTAGCGCTTCTCGATATAGTCTGCGACCATGGTTTTGAAGTCTGCCGCGATGGTCGCGCCGCGCAGGGTTGCGGCCTTTTTGCCATCGATGAAGACGGGCGCGGTCGGGGTTTCACCTGTGCCGGGCAGCGAGATGCCGATATCGGCGTGTTTGGATTCGCCCGGGCCGTTCACGATGCAGCCCATGACCGCGACATTGAGCGCCTCGACGCCGGCATAGCGGGTTTTCCATTCCGGCATCGAGGTGGAAATCCATGTCTGTATGTCGCGGGCGAGTTCCTGAAAAACGGTTGATGTGGTGCGTCCGCACCCGGGGCAAGCGGCGACGAGCGGCACGAAGGTGCGGAAGCCCATGGTTTGCAGGATTTCCTGCGCGACTTTGACTTCCAAAGTGCGGTCGCCATTCGGCTCGGGCGTCAGCGAGACGCGGATCGTGTCGCCAATACCCTCTTGCAACAGCACGGCCATGCCGGCCGAGGACGCGACGATGCCTTTCGAGCCCATCCCCGCCTCGGTGAGGCCGAGATGCAGGGCATAATCGGAGCGGGCAGCCAGCATGCGATAGACCGAGATGAGATCCTGCACACCGGAGACTTTGGCGGAGAGAATGATCTTGTCTTTCGGCAGGCCGATTTCAACGGCTCGATCGGCGGACAGAAGTGCGGAGCGCACCAAGGCCTCGCGGGTGACGGAGCGGGCATCAAGCGGCGCAGCGGCAGCGGCGTTGATATCCATCAGATGGGTCAGCAATTCCTGATCGAGCGAGCCCCAATTGGCGCCGATGCGGACGGTTTTGTTATGCTTGATGGCCATTTCGACGATGGCGGAGAATTGCCGATCGCGCTTGTCCTTGAAGCCGACATTGCCGGGATTGATGCGGTATTTGGCGAGCGCTTCGGCGCAAGCAGGGTGATCGGCGAGCAAGGTGTGGCCGATATAGTGGAAATCGCCGACGAGCGGCACGGCGATACCGCGCTTCAGAAGTTTATCGCGGATATGGGGGACGGCGGCGGCGGCTTCATCGCGGTCAACCGTGATGCGGACAAGCTCGGACCCTGCGCGGGCGAGGTCTGCGACCTGCTGAACCGTGCCGTCAATGTCGGCGGTGTCCGTATTTGTCATGGATTGCACGACAATCGGCGCGCCGCCACCGACAACCACACCGCCGACACTGACCGCGATAGTTTGATGGCGCTTTGCGGGAGCCGCACTGATCGGGGCGGGGAGACAGGTTTCAGCAGTCATCAGGCAGCCTTTGTCTCGTCACGGCAATGGGCGCAGGCGCCCCCGCATTCGATGATGCGGAGGCGGGGGGCGAAACCATGCGATTCGGTGAGGACGGAAAGCGATTTGCTGAGATCGTCGGACAAGGCCTCGTCGACACCGCCGCAATGATCGCAAATCATGAACACGACGAGTTCATCGGGCTTGTGGTGGAACGGGCAGGCGACGAACGCGTTGCGACTTGCGAGCCGGTGGACGAACCCGTTCTCGACCAGAAAATCCAGCGCGCGATAGACGGTGATCGGGGCGAGCCTTTTGGCACCGGCTGCAACCATTTTGTCGATCATGTCGTAGGCGCTGAGCGGTTGATGGGTCGCGTAAAGCGCTTCCAGCGCCTGCCGGCGGATCGGCGTGAGGCGAAGGCCGTGTTCATGACACCAGAGCTCGGCAGCGCGAATGGCCTCCGGCGCGCGTCCGGCATGATCATGCGCATGGGCGCAGGAATGATCATGGGAATGGTCATGATGGTGGTCGGCGAGTTTGCTCATGGCGCTCCTTTACCACGACATCGGGAAAAGTTCAGCCGGCATCGGCGGAAATTTAGGGATTGTCGACACGAAAGACAAAAGAGCGTTTTGTGTCGGAATCCTCGATGGCGCGGGTGGTTGCAATGTCGTAGGCGGCGAGTTCGGTGAGGTGGACACTCGGGAGAAAAGACCGGCGGGGATCGCCCACGAGAACCACTGCGCCGCGGGCGGCGAGCGCTGCAAGCCATGGTGTGACACGGACAACCATATCGCGTTCGTAGAAGACATCGCCGGCGAGAATGATATCCCAGCCATGATCCGTGCCGATCAGGTCTTCTCGGGTGGCGTGGATCGTGACGCCGTTGAGGGCGGCGTTCAGCATTGTGGCGGCGATGGCGAAGGGATCGATATCGACGGCATCGACCCGCAAAGCGCCGGCTTTCATCGCAGCAATGCCCACAAGGCCGGATCCGCAGGCGAAATCGAGCACTTTGTGCCCTGCAATCCGCGCCGGATGGTCCAGAAGGTAGCGCGCAATCCCCTGCCCGCCGACCCAGGCGAAAGCCCAGAAGGGCGGCGGAAGGCCAAGCGATTCGAGATCGGTCTCGGTCTTGTTCCACAGATCGGTGACTTCATCGGCGAGGTGAAGGCGGATTTCGGGC
This sequence comes from Hyphomicrobiales bacterium, assembly GCA_046092445.1. GTDB lineage: Bacteria > Pseudomonadota > Alphaproteobacteria > Rhizobiales > Beijerinckiaceae > CAIUPE01. Next base: position 17,334 of record JBJTDR010000119.1, read on the forward strand.
ACAGACGGCAAGGCCGCGATCACGGTGTTGGCGCGAATGAAGGCGTCGGGATCATGCACGCGGATGGGCCGCTGCTATCGTGCGCAACAAGAGGGCCGAATCGACTTCCGTGTAAATCTGGGTGGTGGAGAGCGAGGCGTGGCCGAGCAATTCCTGAATGGCGCGGAGATCGCCGCCACGGGCGAGCAGATGGGTGGCGAAGGAATGACGCAGGACATGAGGCGTTGCGCTGTCGGGCAGACCGAGACTGCCGCGCATGCGCTCGACCGTCAGCTGGATGATGCGGGGCGAGAGCGGCCCACCGCGTGCGCCGCGGAACAAGGCAGTGCCCGGCTCGAGTTTATGCGGGCATTGCACCATGTAGGCCGCAACGGCAGCGATGGCGGGGCGGATGACGGGCGTCATGCGGGTGCGGCCGCCTTTGCCGGTAATGGTCAGCATATCGTGGCCATCGCGGGGGGCATCCTCGACTTTCAGGCCCAGGGCTTCGGAAATACGCAGGCCGCACCCGTAAAGGAGGGCAAAGACGGCGGCATCGCGGGCAAAAATCCACGGCTCGCGGGGTTCGCCATGGCGCTCGGACGGATCTGTCATGCGGATGGCGGAGGCGGCGTTGACGGGTTTAGGCAATGAACGCGGGAGTTTGGGGCCACGCACGACCGACAGCGCCGAGGCATCGGCAAGGCCGTTCCGTTCGAGAAAACGAAGAAAAGAGCGGATACCGGCCAGACCGCGCATCAGGGAACGGCTGCCGATGTCGTCCGCACGGCGGGCGGCCATGAAGGCGCGAAGATCGACCGGTTTGAGCGATTCGAGATCGGAGAGGGAGGTGAGACGCCCTTGTGCGGAAGTGCGATGAGCGAGAAACTGGCGCACGTCGCGGCCGTAGGCCTCGACTGTTTTGACCGACAAACGCCGTTCATTGGCGAGATGGCCAAGCCAGAGCGTGAAGGCGCGGGTGAGATCGTCGGACATCAGGATCATGGTTCAACTATCCCATTATCGGGTTAAGCAAGTGTGACGCTCGCCAGCGTGATAATTTGTGATAAACCGGAATCATGGCTTTTTCGGATCCTTCCCACCCTGCAGCAGGACAGATGGCGACGCGCATTGTCGATGTGCTGACGCCTGTCGCACTGGATCAGGCGTTTTCCTATGTCGTGCCCGCAAACCTCAGCTTGGTGAGGGGGGATGTCGTGCGCGTTCCGTTCGGCACACGGGAAACGGTGGGCGTGGTGTGGGAGATCCGGGACGGACCGGGCGGCACTTCCAATTTGAAACAGGTGAAGGAATTGGCGGCAATGCCGCGGCTCGCGGTGCCGCTGATGAAGTTCATCGATTGGGTGGCACGCTATACGCTGGCACCGCGGGGTGCAGTGTTGCGCATGGCATTACGGGGGCCGGACGAGGAGCAGGAAGAAGCAGCGCAGATCGGCGTGCGGTTGACGGGCGCCCTGCCGAAGCGACTGACGCCCGCTCGCGCTCGGGCAGTTGCGGCAGCGGAAGGCGGCTTGCTGTTCGGCAAACGGGCGCTGGCGCACGAGGCGGGTGTGAGCACCTCCGTGATCGACGGGTTGATCGACGAGGGAACGCTGACGACGGAGCTTATGCCGGTTAAAGCGATTGTGGAACAGCCGGACGCCGATTTTGCAGTGACGACGTTTGAGGCCGACCAGAAGGATGCTGCGGCAAAGCTGGCAGAAACTGTGACCGAAGGCGCGTTTTCCGTGACGCTTCTCGAGGGCGTAACCGGTTCGGGCAAGACGGAAGTGTATTTCGAGGCGGTTGCGGCGGCACTCAGGGAGGGCAAGCAGGCGCTGATCCTCGTGCCGGAAATCGCGCTGACCGCGCAGTTTCTCGACCGGTTCGCCGCTCGCTTCGGGACCAAGCCGGCGGAATGGCATTCGGGGATATCGGGGCGGAAACGGGACCGGATTTTCGCGGCCATCGCCTCGGGCGATGCACAGGTGGTGGCGGGCGCGCGCTCGGCGCTGTTTCTGCCCTATGCGAAACTTGGTTTGATCATCGTCGACGAAGAGCATGAAGGCGCCTACAAGCAGGATGACGGGGCGCATTATCATGCGCGGGACATGGCCGTGGTGCGCGGACGGATCGAGGACGCGCCCGTGGTTCTGGCGTCCGCGACGCCGTCGCTCGAAACGCGGGTCAATGCGGAGCGCGGACGCTATCACCATATCAAATTGCCGACGCGGTTCGGCGGACGGCCGATGCCGAGGCTCGAGCCGGTGGATATGCGGCGGGCGGGACCACCGCGCAATCGCTGGCTCTCGCCACGATTGATCGAGGCGATGGGGCAGACCTTCGAGCGGGGCGAACAGGCGTTGCTCTATTTGAACCGGCGGGGCTATGCGCCACTCACTCTGTGCCGGGGGTGCGGGCATCGGTTCCAGTGCCCGAATTGTTCGACATGGCTGGTTGACCACCGGTTCCGGCGGGCGCTTGTGTGCCATCATTGCGGGCATATCGAACGACGCCCGGAGGCGTGCCCTTCCTGCGGGATGATCGAGAGTCTTGCGGCCTGCGGGCCCGGTGTCGAGCGCTTATCGGAGGAAGTCGCGGAATTGTTCCCGAAGCGACGGGTGCTGGTGCTGTCCTCCGACATGCCGGGGGGAACCGAACGACTGCGGCGTGAAATTGACGCCGTGGCATCGGGCGAATTCGAATTGGTGATCGGAACGCAACTGGTCGCGAAGGGGCATCATTTTCCGCTGCTCTCCTTGGTCGGCGTGGTCGATGCGGATCTGGGCCTTGTCTCGGGCGATCCGCGTGCGGCGGAGCGCACCTTCCAGATGCTGCAACAGGTGACGGGCCGGGCGGGACGGGGTAATGCGGCAGGGCGTGCCCTCATTCAAACCTATCAGCCCGACCACCCCGTGATCAAAGCGCTGCTCTCGGGTGATTCGGAGCGGTTTTACGCCGAGGAGACACGACAACGTTCGGCGGCGGGTTTACCGCCTTTCGGGCGGTTGGCGGCGATTATTGTGAGCGCGACTGATCGCGGACTGGCAGAGAACGCCGCCCGCGGTCTGGCACGGATCGCAATGCCGCCGGAAGGCGTTTCGGTGCTGGGGCCGGCAGAAGCGCCAATTGCGATGATCCGGGGGCGCCATCGTTTCAGGCTTCTTGTGAAGTCGGGGCGGGATTTTGATCTGTCGGCATGGCTGCGCGACTGGGTGGCACGGGAACCGAAACCGACCGGAACGCTTAAAATCAGCGTCGATGTCGATCCGTATAATTTTACTTAAAGTCGGGGCCGTGTGACAAATCGTCGGCGTGGAAGCGGGTCTGGTGCATTGCACTCCGGAAAACGCTATGCTAGGTCACCGACCGAAATGAGATTTGCGGGTTCGGGAACTTGTTTCTTCCCAATCGATTGCGACAGCACTGCCGACCAAAAGGTCCGCTGCCCGAGCGGTTGGTGTATCCGTTGACGATGTGAGAGAAGGCCTGTGACAGCGAGAAATTCGATCATTTCAGGATTTTCGGGCAGGTATGCGGCCGCGTTGTTCGAGCTTGCGCGCGAGGCAAGCCAGATTGACGTCGTAGCCGATGATCTTACACGTTTCGGTGCGCTGATCGAGGACAATGGCGATTTTCGCCGGTTTGTGCTGAGCCCTGTCTTTACGGCTCAGGAACAGACGAAGGCGATGAAGCCGATTCTGTCGAAGATTGGACTTGGTGATCTGGCGACCAAGTTTCTGTTGCTTGTGGCAGAGCAGCGGCGTCTTTTTGCTGTTCGCGACATGATCCGCGACTATCAGGCGCTCCGCGACGATGCGAAGGGCACGACGCATGCAAAAGTGACTCTTGCCGATGCGCCTTCCGAAGCGGTGCTTGAAACGATCAAAACGTCCCTGAAGGACATTGCTGGACAAAACGTCGTGGTTGATCTCAACATCAACCCAGAGATTATCGGTGGTATTATCGTGCAGATCGGATCGAGAATGGTCGATTCATCGTTGCACACTAAGCTCAGCAGCATTCGTATCGCGATGAAAGAGGTTGGTTGATGGATATCCGCGCCGCAGAAATTTCCGCCATTCTGAAAGAGCAAATCAAGAATTTCGGTTCTGAAGCTCGTGTAACCGAAGTCGGACAGGTCCTGTCTGTGGGCGACGGGATTGCCCGCGCCTATGGTCTCGACAACGTCCAGGCGGGCGAGATGGTCGAGTTCGAAAACGGTATTCGCGGCATGGCGCTCAATCTTGAAGCAGACAATGTCGGTATCGTTATTTTCGGCTCCGACCGTGACATCAAGGAAGGCCAGACGGTGAAGCGCACCGGCGCCATTGTTGACGCGCCGGTCGGCAAGGGTCTCCTGGGCCGTGTTGTCGACGCGCTCGGCAATCCGATTGATGGCAAGGGCCCGATCAAGGCAACCGCCCGCAAGCAGGTCGATGTCAAGGCGCCCGGCATCATCCCGCGGCAATCGGTGCACGAGCCGATGGCAACCGGCCTCAAGTCGGTCGACGCGCTGATTCCGATCGGTCGCGGCCAGCGCGAGCTGATCATCGGTGACCGCCAGACAGGCAAGACCGCGATCGCGCTCGATACGATCCTGAACCAGAAGGCGATCAACCAGTCGAAGGACGAATCGCAGAAGCTTTATTGCGTTTACGTCGCTATCGGCCAGAAGCGTTCGACCGTCGCGCAGTTCGTGAAGGTGCTCGAAGAGCAGGGCGCACTCGACTATTCGATCATTGTGGCGGCTACCGCTTCCGATCCTGCGCCGATGCAGTTCCTCGCGCCGTTCACCGGGTGCACGATGGGCGAATATTTCCGCGACAACGGCATGCATGCTGTTATCGTGTATGATGATTTGTCGAAGCAGGCCGTGGCCTATCGCCAGATGTCGCTGTTGCTCCGCCGTCCGCCGGGCCGTGAAGCCTATCCGGGCGACGTGTTCTATCTTCATTCCCGCTTGCTCGAGCGCGCGGCAAAGCTGAGCAAGGAGAATGGCTCGGGCTCGCTGACCGCATTGCCGGTCATCGAAACGCAGGCCAACGACGTGTCGGCCTATATTCCGACCAACGTGATTTCGATCACGGACGGCCAGATCTTCCTCGAAACCGATTTGTTCTATCAGGGTATCCGCCCTGCGGTGAACGTCGGTCTGTCGGTGTCGCGCGTCGGTTCTGCCGCGCAGACGAAGGCGATGAAGAAGGTCGCCGGCAAGATCAAGGGTGAATTGGCGCAGTATCGTGAAATGGCTGCGTTCGCGCAGTTCGGCGGCGATCTCGACGCCACGACGCAGCGTTTGCTCAATCGCGGCGCACGTCTGACCGAACTCCTCAAGCAGCAGCAATTCCAGCCGATGCAGATGGAGGAGCAGGTTTGCGTGCTGTATGCGGGCGTCAACGGCTATCTCGATCCGCTGCCCGTTAACCGGGTGCGCGCGTTTCAGGACGGATTGCTGGGCATGTTGCGTTCGCAGCATGCAGATCTGTTGTCGACGATCCGCACGTCAAAAGATCTGTCCGACGACTCGGCTAAGGCCCTCAAGGGTGTCGTTGAAACTTTCGCCAAATCATTTGCTTAATCGTAGGACCAACAGGGGCGCGACATGCCGTCATTGAAGGACCTGCGGAACCGGATCGCTTCGGTCAAGGCTACGCAGAAGATCACCAAGGCCATGCAAATGGTTGCAGCTGCAAAGCTCCGCCGGGCGCAGGCGGCTGCCGAGGCCGCGAGACCGTACGCGCTGCGCATGAATTCCGTTCTTGCAAATCTCGCCGAAAGCGTGAAGGGCAGTCCAGCTGCACCACGTTTGCTGGCCGGAACGGGCGGCGACAAGGTTCATCTTCTGGTCGTGTGCACGGCGGAACGCGGCCTTTGCGGCGCTTTCAACTCCTCGATCGTGAGGCTCGCACGAGACAAGGCAAACAGCCTGCTCGCCGAGGGCAAGACGGTGAAAATCATCACCGTGGGCAAAAAGGGCAATGACCTTCTCAAGCGGCAGTTCAGTTCGAACATCATCGAGTTTGTCGATCTGCGGTCGGTCCGCTATATCGGGTTCGAAAATGCCGATGCCGTGGGCCGTTCGGTGATTGCGCGCTTTGAAGCGGGCGAGTTTGACGTATGCACCGTGTTCTTTTCTCGATTCAAATCCGTGATCCAGCAATTCCCGACGGCGTTGCAACTCATTCCCGCTCAAATTCCGGAGAAGTCAGCGGTTGGTGGTTCGTTGGCTGCCTATGACTTCGAACCGGACGAGGCATCGATCCTTGCCACGCTGCTGCCACGGAACATTTCCATGCAGATTTTTGCTGCATTACTTGAAAACGCCGCTTCCGAGCAGGGTGCGCGGATGAGTGCGATGGACAATGCGACGCGTAATGCCGGCGATATGATCAAGAAGCAGACGATGAAGTATAATCGTTCGCGGCAGGCGATGATCACCAAGGAACTCATTGAAATTATCTCGGGCGCGGAAGCGCTCTGACCGGTTTGACGAAGGACACGACCATGGCCAAGACACCTGCTTCCAAGACACCTGCTTCCAAGACACCTGCAAAGGCTGCCGCGACAAAGGCTCCCGCGGCAGAAGCAATGGCGGCGAAAGCGTCTGCTACCGCCAAGAGCGGCGCAAGACCGGCTTCGACGGTGGTTGCGACGGGTCGCGTCACGCAGGTCATCGGCGCCGTTGTCGACGTGCAGTTCGACGGGCACCTGCCGGAAATTCTCAACGCTCTGGAGACAACCAATAACGGCAACCGGCTTGTGCTCGAAGTGGCGCAGCATCTTGGTGAATCCTCCGTCCGTGCGATCGCGATGGACGTGACCGAGGGTCTGGTTCGCGGGCAAGCGGTGACGGATACGGGCGCGCCGATTGTTGTGCCGGTCGGCATGAATACACTGGGTCGCATCATCAATGTGATCGGAGAGCCGGTGGACGAGGCGGGGCCCGTCAAAACGACCGTGCGCCGTGCGATCCATCAGGATGCACCAAGCTATGCCGAGCAATCGACGGAAGCGCAGATTCTCGAGACAGGCATCAAGGTCGTCGATCTTCTGGCACCTTACGCGAAGGGCGGAAAGATCGGCCTGTTCGGCGGCGCCGGCGTCGGCAAGACGGTTCTGATCATGGAACTGATCAACAATGTCGCGAAGGCACATGGCGGCTATTCGGTATTTGCGGGCGTCGGCGAGCGGACGCGCGAGGGAAATGATCTGTATCATGAAATGATCGAATCCGGCGTGAACAAGAAGGGCGGCGGCGAAGGCTCGAAATGCGCCCTCGTATACGGCCAGATGAACGAGCCTCCGGGTGCCCGCGCCCGTGTCGCGCTCACCGGTCTCACGATTGCTGAACAGTTCCGTGACGAGGGTCAGGACGTGTTGTTCTTCGTCGACAATATTTTCCGCTTTACGCAGGCCGGTTCGGAAGTGTCGGCGCTTCTGGGCCGGATTCCGTCGGCGGTGGGTTACCAGCCTACGCTTGCAACCGATATGGGCGCGTTGCAGGAACGCATCACGACGACGACCAAGGGTTCGATCACCTCGGTGCAGGCGATTTACGTTCCTGCGGACGATCTGACCGATCCGGCACCGGCAACCTCCTTCGCCCACCTTGACGCGACGACAGTCTTGTCGCGCTCGATCGCGGAGAAAGGAATTTATCCGGCTGTTGATCCGCTCGACTCGACATCGCGCATGCTTGATCCGCGGATCGTCGGCGACGAACATTATGCAGTTGCCAGAGCGGTGCAGGGTACATTGCAGCGCTACAAGGCGCTTCAGGATATCATCGCCATTCTGGGCATGGACGAATTGTCGGAGGAGGACAAGACTGCTGTTGCCCGTGCCCGCAAGATCGAGCGCTTCCTGTCTCAACCGTTCTTTGTCGCCGAAGTGTTCACGGGCTCGCCAGGCAAACTCGTGTCGCTTGCCGATACGATCAAGGGCTTCCAGGGTCTGGTCGAAGGCAAGTATGACCATCTTCCGGAAGCCGCGTTCTATATGGTGGGCACGATCGAGGAAGCCATCGAGAAAGCACAGCGACTTGCGCTGGAGGCGGCATAAGAGGATTATGTCGCGCCAGGCGGGGTGAACTGATGCGCCCTGCGACCGAGCGGGGCGGTTTCAAACGGGTTGGAGAGATACATGTCCGGTTTCGCATTCGAACTTGTTTCACCGGAAAAGCTGGTATTCTCGGGCGAGGTGCAGCAAGTTGTCGTGCCGGGCACCGAGGGCGACTTCGCGGTGCTGAGCGATCATGCACCGGTCATTTCCGCCTTGCGTCCCGGTTTCGTGACCATCACGACCGGCAAGGGGGACAGCGAAGTGCTGTTTGTGCGGGGCGGATTTGCCGATGTTTCTGCCACTGGCCTCACGATTCTGGCCGAGATCGCGGTGCCGGCCAGTGATCTGACAGATGCGCTCTTTGAGCAGGAAATCGCGCTTGCGACCGCCGACGCTTCGGCGGCCAAGTCGGACGAGACGCGCCAGATTGCGGATGAGCGGCTGGCACAGATCGAAGCGCTCCGCTCGGATGTGCGCCATTAAGTAACATTTCTCCCGCGGCAGGTTTCCCGGGGGTACTCTTGCATCTGTCGGTTCCGCCGCGGAGTGATCAGCATGGTGGCACCTCAGGCATTCAACCGCTGGCCGATCCTCGATGTTGCACGCGGCTGGGCCGTGGTCGCCATGGTGATGTTCCATTTTATCTGGGATCTCGGCTATTTCCGCCTCATTTCCTATGACATCAGCACCGAGACGTCGGGACGGATTGCGGCGCATCTGATTGCAGGGTCGTTTCTGTTTCTCTCCGGCGTCGGGCTGACGCTGGCACATCGCGGCGGGCTTAAGACGGATGCCTATCTGAAGCGTTTGGGGCGAATTGCGCTCGCAGCAGTGCTCGTATCGGCCGTGACATGGTTCGCGATGCGGGATGACTGGATCTTTTTCGGAATCCTCCATTGCATTGCGCTCACCAGCCTTGCTGCCGTGCCCTTTCTCGGATTGCCCGTGCGGGTGATTGCCGGCGCGGCGATCATCAGTCTTGCGGCGCCATTTGTTCTGCACCTTCCGGTTTTCGATGTGCCATGGCTCTATTGGCTCGGGCTCAACACGACGCTACCGCGGACGAATGATTATGTGCCGTTTTTCCCGTGGTTCGGCATTGTGTTGTCAGGCGTGGGGCTCGGGCGTCTGACACTTCGCTCGCCGATGTGGCGGGCCTGGTTTGAGGCGCCGCATGCGGCCAAAAAACTGCAATTCGCCGGGCGGCATAGCCTCGCGATCTATCTCGTGCACCAGCCTTTGATGATCGGGACGCTTTGGTTGGGACTGGCGGCAGGGAATTATGTTGCTGGACTCTCGCCTTCCGAAGGTGATTTCAGGCGCGGCTGCGTCGCGCAATGCTCGGCTGCGGGACGCGAGGCGGATTTCTGCGCGACAATCTGCCGATGCGTGGTCGAGAAAATGCGCGGAACTCCGGTGATCGGCGGCGACGGATCATCGCCCGAGAACAGCCAGCGTGTCGCCGAGGCGGTCGCACTCTGCGTCGGCACCGTCACACTGCCGCCGTAGTAACAGTAACGGGCACGGAGATGACGGAATGATGCCGAGACACGCCGGGAAATTTGTCTATTGACGATAATCATTGCCATTGACATGAGACGCTGACTCTATCGACTGTCGATTTCTGCAACCCGAGATATGGCCATGCTGGCCATACCGCTGATCAGGAGAGCGGCCCGTGCGCTTTTCAATCTTCAATCTGGCCCGCCAGGCGCTATCGGCTCATCGCAACTGGCCGGAGCAATGGCGCTCGCCCGAACCTAAAGCTGTCTATGACGCGATCATTATCGGCGCGGGCGGGCACGGGCTCGGCACCGCTTATTACCTCGCCAAGGAACACGGCATGCGCAATATCGCGGTGCTGGAAAGAGGCTGGCTTGGCGGCGGCAATACGGGGCGCAATACAACGATCATCCGGTCGAATTATCTGTGGGAAGAGAGCCAGGGGCTTTACGAACACGCGGTGAAGCTCTGGGAAAATCTGTCGCAGGAGCTGAATTATAACGTCATGTATTCGGCGCGCGGCGTGATGATGCTGGCGCATACGATCCATGACATTCAGGTGTTCAAGCGCCATGTGCACGCAAACCGTTTGCAGGGCATCGACAATGAATGGCTGACGCCGGAACAGGCGAAGGAATTCTGCCCGATCCTGAATATCGCGCCCAATATGAGGTATCCTATTCTGGGCGCGGCGTTGCAACGGCGCGGCGGCGTGGCGCGGCATGACGCGGTGGCGTGGGGCTATGCGCGGGCGGCGAGCGCGATGGGTGTCGATATCATCCAGAATTGCGAAGTGACAGGCATTCGCCGCGATGCGAACGGTGCGGTGAGCGGCGTGGAGACAACGCGCGGGCTGATCGGGACGAAGAAAATCGGCGTTGTGGCGGCAGGACATACGAGTGTCGTGATGGGCATGGCGGATGTGCGCATGCCGCTCGAAAGCTTCCCGCTTCAGGCGCTGGTGTCGGAACCGGTCAAGCCAATCATGCCGTGCGTGGTGATGTCGAACACGATCCACGCCTATATGTCGCAATCCGACAAGGGCGAATTGGTGATTGGCGCGGGGACGGACGCTTACACCTCTTATAGCCAGACGGGCGGGCTGCATATTACGACGCATACGCTCGACGCGATTTGCGAGCTCTTCCCGAATGTCCGGCGGCTGAGAATGCTCCGGAACTGGGGCGGGATTGTCGATGTGACGCCAGACCGTTCGCCCATTATCGGCAAAACGCCGGTGAAGGGGCTTTATGTCAATTGCGGTTGGGGAACGGGCGGGTTCAAGGCCACGCCCGGCTCGGCCAATGTTTTCGCGCATACGATCGCAAAAGACGAACCGCACCCGATCAACGCCGCCTTCACGCTCGACCGCTTCCGCACGGGGCGGTTGATCGATGAAGCCGCCGCCGCAGCCGTTGCGCATTGAGGGAGCTGACCATGCTTTTAATCCCCTGCCCCCATTGCGGCCCGCGCCCTGAAATCGAGTTCCGCTATGCCGGTGAAGCGCATGTGGCGCGCGCGGCTGATCCGGGTGCGGTGAATGACCAGGACTGGGCGGAATATCTCTATTTCCGCTCGAACCCGAAGGGCATCCACTTCGAGCGCTGGCGGCATGTTTCCGGCTGTGCGCGGTTTTTCAACTGCGTGCGCGATACGGTGAGCGACAAGATCCTGACAACCTATCCGGCGGGCGAGAAAAAGCCTGACTTGGGCACTCTGATGAAGGAGGCAGGCCGATGAGCCTCTCGCTTCGCACCGCAAAGAGCGGCCGGATCAACCGGAAAAGGCCGCTGAGTTTCCGCTTTGACGGGCAGCTTTATCGCGCCTTCGAGGGTGATACACTCGCCTCGGGCCTGCTCGCCAATGGCGTTCATCTGATGGGACGCTCGTTCAAATATCACCGCCCGCGCGGGCCGATCTCGGCGGGGTCGGAAGAGCCGAACGCGCTGGTCGGCGTTGATCGCGGAAACGGACGCTATACGCCTAATCTGAGGGCCACGCAGGTTGAATTGCATGACGGGCTGATCGCGGAGAGCCAGAACAGGTGGCCGTCTCTGGCGTATGATGTCGGCGAGATCAATAATCTGTTGTCGCCGCTGTTTGTGGCGGGCTTTTACTACAAGACCTTCATGCTGCCGAAGCAGGCATGGAAAAACCTCTATGAGCCGGTGATACGCAGGGCAGCGGGGCTTGGCAAGGCGGCGACTGCTGCCGATCCCGACCATTATGCGAGCCGGTTCGCGCATTGCGATGTGATGGTGATCGGTGCCGGGCCTGCGGGGCTTGCGGCGGCCTTGGCAGCAGCCGAAAGCGGCGCGCGCGTGATTTTGTGCGACGAGCAGAACGAATTCGGTGGCTCCTTGCTTGCAGAGCTTCATGCCACGATTGACGGCGTGCCGGCGCAGACATGGCTTGAACAGACGCTTGCGGCGCTTGTGGCAAAATCCGACACGGTGACACTTCTGCCGCGGACGCAGTGCTTCGGCTATTTCGCGCAGAATTTTCTGGGCCTCGCCGAACGCGTGACGGACCATCTCGCGCAACCCGACCCCCGTTTGCCGCGCGAGCGGCTGTGGCAGGTTCGGACCCGGGAAGTGGTGATCGCGACGGGTGCGCATGAGCGGCCACTCGTATTCCCCGATAATGACAGACCCGGCATCATGCTGGCGGATGCGGCGCGGATTTTTGCGAACCGCTATGGCGTGCGCGCCGGCGGGCGGGCGGTGATCGCCACCGCGCATGACAGCGCCTACCAAGCCGCGATTGATCTGAAGGCGGCGGGTGTGACGATTGCGATGATTGCCGACCTGCGCAAAGAGGCGAACGGCCCGTTGCCGATGGCGGCGCGGGCGGCGGGTATCCATGTCGAGACGGGAACCGCGATTACGGGATCAAAGGGGCGGCTGCGCGTGAAGGCGGCATTGGTCGGCAAGATCGGGACCGATGGCGAGGAAAGCGTGCCGTGTGATCTGATTTTGATGTGCGGCGGGTGGACGCCTTCGGTGCATCTGTTCTCGCAATCACGCGGGAAACTCGTGTTTGACGAGGCGAAGCAGGTGTTTGTGCCGGGGCGTTCGGCGCAACGGGAACGCTCGGTGGGGGCGTGCAAAGGGTCGGAAACGCTGATCGAGGCGTTGAACGAAGGCTTTGCAGCCGGATATGATGCTGCGGAGAAAGCCGGTTTTGCCAAGGGCAAGGCGCGGAAGGCGAAAGTCAGCGGCGTGATCGCAGCGCATGGCGGCTTTCTCGGCGCGGTGCCGCATGGCCATGATGTCAACCGCGTGAAGGCGTTTGTCGATTTCCAGAATGATGTGACGGCGAAGGATATCAAGCTCGCGACCCGCGAGGGGATGCATTCGATCGAGCATGTGAAGCGCTACACGACGACCGGCATGGCGACCGACCAAGGCAAGACATCGAACATGAATGCGCTGGCGATTGCGGCGGAAGCGCTCGGCAAGGCCATTCCCGCTGTCGGGCTGACGACGTTCAGGCAACCCTATACACCGATCACGTTCGGGACGATGGCGGGGCATTCGCGGGGGGATCTGTTCGACCCTGTGCGCAGAACGCCGATGCATGGCTGGGCGAAGGCGCAGGGTGCCAAATTCGAAGATGTCGGCCTGTGGAAGCGGGCGCATTATTTCCCCAAGGCGGGCGAGGATCTGCATGCCGCTGTGGCGCGGGAATGCAAAACCGTGCGCGAGACGGCCGGTCTGTTCGATGCGTCGACTCTCGGCAAGATCGAGGTGGTAGGTCCGGATGCGGCGGAATTCATGAACCGGCTCTATACCAATCCGTGGAGCAAGCTCGAGGTGGGGCGGTGCCGGTATGGCTTGATGCTGAACGAGGCCGGGTTCGTGATGGATGACGGCGTTGTCGGCAGGATCTCGGCGAACAGGTTCCATGTGACGACGACGACGGGCGGCGCGGCGCGGGTGCTGAACCATATGGAAGATTATCTCCAGACCGAATTCCCCGAGCTCAAAGTGGCGCTGACATCGACCACCGAGCAATGGGCGGTGATTGCGGTGCAGGGGCCGAAGGCACGCGCCATTATCGCGCCTTTGGTCGAGGGCATTGATCTGGCCAATGAGGCCATGCCGCATATGAGCGTGCGTGAGGGCAAAATTTGCGGCGTGCCGACGCGCCTGTTCCGGATGAGCTTTACCGGCGAACTCGGCTTCGAGGTGAATGTGCCGGCCGATTACGGGCAAGCGATCTGGGAAGCGATCTGGGCGGAGGGCGAGAAGCGTGGCACGGTGGCTTACGGCACCGAGGCGATGCATGTGCTGCGCGCGGAAAAGGGCTATATTATTGTCGGGCAGGAGACGGACGGCACGGTGACGCCGCATGATCTGGGGCTCGACTGGGCGATTGGCAAGGCCAAGCCGGATTTTGTCGGCAAGCGCTCGCTGACGCGGGTTGATCTCGTCAAGCCGGACCGGCAGCAGCTTGTGGGATTGTTGACGGTCGATTCACAAATCGTGCTCGAAGAGGGCGCGCAGGTGACGCTGGCGGCCAATCCGCCGCCGGGCACATCCGCGCTCGGGCATGTGACATCGGCCTATCATAGTGCGACGCTCGGCCATTCGATTGCGCTGGCACTGGTGGCGGGCGGACGGGCGCGGATCGGCGAGGTTCTGCATGTGCCGATGCCGAACGGGGCGATTGCGGTGCGGGTTTGTGAGCCGATCTTCTACGACAAGGACGGGAGCCGATTGAATGTCTGACAGCATGGCGATACGCCGCTCGGTTTTTGACGGCATGACCCCGATCAGGGTCGAGGGAAAAGTGACCGTGATCTCCCTGCCCTTTGCGGCGCGGTTTGTGTTTCGCGGCGATGCAAGGGCGGCAGCTGCGTGCGGCAAGGCGTTCGGTGTGACGCTGCCGAAAACCTTGTTGCAGGCGGCGAGCGAAGACGGGCGTTCCGCGCTCTCGCTCGGGCCGGACGAGTGGTTGCTGATCGCGCCCGACGGCGAGGAGGCAGGTATTGCCGCCAAGATCGAGAAGGCGCTTGCGAGGATTCCGCATGCGCTCGTCGATGTGAGCCATCGCAATGCGGCGTTTACGGTGACGGGCGCGCAGGCCGAGACCTTGCTTGCGAGCGGCTGCCCGCTTGACCTGCACGAGACGACGTTTCCCGTCGGCATGGCGACGCGGACGCTGTTTGCGAAGGCCGATGTGATCCTGTGGCGGACCGGCACGAATGCCTTCCGCGTGGAGCTCTGGCGCTCCTTCGTGCCCTTCGTCCGGGGCATTCTGGCAGAGGCCAGCCGCGAGCTTTAGATACTGAGCCGTTCGTTCCGTCTTGCCGTCCCGCATCGCTTTAATTGTTGTGAACCAGCACCTGCGCGAGTTGGGTTGTGTAGGTATTGTCCGTGTAGAATGTGTGGGTCGTATCCGATCCGGCCGTTGACGATGTGTAGACGCCGCTGAAGGTCAGGGTATCCCCCGCATTCTGGTATATTTCGAGATTGTTGGAGGTTCCCTGCGCCTGGCCGGTGAGGTTGGCGATACTGGCGGCGTCGAAGGTGGCCGTGACATTCGTGCCGATTGCGGTGAAATCCAGCACTTCGACATTGGTGATGATGTTCGAGAAGTTCGCCGATGAAAGGGTCATGTCGCCGCCATTATTGACGAAGCCGACAGTATCCGTGCCCGCCCCGCCATCAATACTGCCCGAACCGAGGAAGGTGGAGTCGATGATCATGCTGTCATTGCCGTCTCCGCCCCAGAGCGTGTCGCCCGCATTACCCGTCAACGTGTCATTGCCAGTATCGCCGGAGAGTGAATCATTGCCGGTGCCGCCATCGAGGCAGTCATTTCCCGCCCCGCCCGAGAAGACATTATTGATGCCGAGATTGCTGCCGAGAACGGTATCATTCCCCGCGCCGCCGATGACGTTCTCGATATTCGCAACCGTATCGGTCTCGCCGGCACCGACGCTTACCGTCGCGGCAGTCGACCCGTTCAACGTGACGTTGATATCTGTACCGGAGAGGCGTGTCGAATAATCAATCGTATCATTCTCTGCGCCGCCATCAAGCGTGTCATTGCCGGTGCCGCCCGACAACGTGTCGCTTCCTGAGCCACCCGTGATCGAGTCATTGCCTTGCGCGCCGAGAAGCGCGTCATTATCTATGCCGCCATCCAGCGTGTCATTTCCCGCACCGCCATCGAGCGTGTCATTACCGGTGCCGCCATTGAGGGAGTCTGTGCCGGTGCCGCCGGTGATGACATTGTCCGAAGCATTGCCTGTGCCGGTAAAATTGCCGGTGCCGCTATAGGTCAGGTTTTCGAGATTGGCGGAGAGTGTGTAGCTTGTGGACGTCGCGATGACGGAATCCGTGCCTTCATTGGCATTTTCCGTGATGACATCGGTTGTGCTGTCAACATAGTAAAGATCATTTCCGGCACCGCCGACCATTGAGTCATTGCCTGCACCGCCAAAGAGCGAGTCATCGCCCCCGCCGCCCGCCAGCGTATCATTACCCGTGCCGCCATCCAGCGTGTCATTTCCCGCGCCGCCATCCAGCGTGTCAGTGCCTGCGCCACCATCGAGCGTGTCATTGCCAGCGCCGCCGGCGAGGGAGTTGGCCAGTCCGTCACCCGAGATCGTGTCGTCAAAGCCGGTACCGGTGATGTTCTCGATATTGACAAGACTTTCGAGCGCATAGGTTGGCGTCCATGCCGCAAGGCCGAGCGTGGCCGTAACCGGCGTACTGCCGTTGAGCGCGACACTCAGACCGATGAGGGTGCCGAGGTCATTCGCGGCGAGGTTTGGATTTTGGTAGGCACCGTTGGTATAGTTCGAGAAATCGGCGGTGTCATTGCCGAGGCCGCCATCGAGCGTATCATTGCCGAGGCCGCCGTTGAGCGTATCGTTTCCGGTTCCGCCGTCGAGCGAATCATTGCCTGCGCCGCCGGAGAGGAGATTGTCAGCCGCGTCGCCGGTGAGCGTGTCGGACCATCTGGTGCCGATGATGCCTTCAATGTTGACGAGCGTATCGGTTTCCGCGCTGCCATTGGCCGTGAGCGTGACGGAGACGGTGCCGGTGCTGTTCAGCGTGAGATTGAGACCAGCGCCTGCATCGGTGACATAGGAATAATCGACGACGTCAAGGCCTGCGAGGCCGTCGATGGAATCATTGCCCGCGCGTCCCATGAAATAGTTGGCGACCGAGTCGCCGGTGAATGTGTCATCCCCCGCGCCGCCCATGATTCCTGCAATGCCGCTGAGCGTATCGACATCATTCGCAGACAGCGTGAAGACGGTCGTTACGCTGCTGTTGAGCGTGAGGCTGATGCCACTGCTGATAGAGCCGTAATCGACCGCATCGATGCCGCCCCCGCCGGTGATGCTGTCATTGCCCGCGCCGCCAATGAGCGTGTCATTGCCGGTACCGCCGGTGAGCGTGTCGGCGAGGCCGGATCCGATGAGGACGACACCGGTGGAAAGTGCCGTGCCGGAAGAATTCGTGTTCCGGATCGTCCAGCCCAGGCCTGTGGTGATGGCCGAGAGGTCTGCGTTCAGCCCGTTGGCATTGATAAAGGCCGTGCCGGCATTGGTGCTGGCCGCCGTCGCCGTCCAGTTGCGGTCGAGCGTGGCATTGGCGGTTGCACCAAAGCCGACTTGCAATACATCCTGTGCGACATAACCGCCTTGCAGCACCGTATAATCATAGCGCCCGCGACCGAGATCGCTGATCGTGTCGGTACCCGCGTTGACGATGAAGAGATCCGCGCCGCCGCCGCCTGTCAGCGTATCATTGCCCGCGCCGCCATCGAGCGTGTCATCGCCGCCGCCATAGGGGAG
>JBJTDR010000120.1:0-2173 GCA_046092445.1 Hyphomicrobiales bacterium
GGATGGGTGCTTGCGGGGGCGTCCTTCGTCGCGCTTGCCGTCTTCGGGGTGCCCTTTCCATTTGTGATCGTTTTTGCCGGGGTCACCGGAATGATCTTTGCGGACCATTTCCGACTCGCCCATCGAACGGGTGACAGCGACACGCCCGAGGCGTTAATCGATCAGCTGCTGGTGAATGATCCTGCGCGCGTCGGTCGTCTGGCCTTGAGCGCGCGCCGCGCCGGAATAACGGCGTTGATCGTCTGGGCAATACCCTTAGTGGTTTTGCTTCCGATTGGCGGATTATACGCGGATATTGTCTGGTTCTTTTCGAAAATGGCGGTTGTCACCTTCGGCGGGGCCTATGCGGTTCTTGCCTATGTCGCGCAGGAGGCTGTGCAGGGATATCAGTGGATTTCGCCGAGTGACATGCTGACGGGGTTGGGGTTGGCTGAAACCACGCCCGGGCCGCTCATTCTGGTGTTGCAATATGTCGGTTTTCTGGCGGGCTACCGGGCCGAGACGGGTTTGAACGGAATGGCCGGTGGGCTGGCAGGAACCGTGCTCACGCTCTGGGTGACTTTTGCGCCTTGTTTTGCGTTTGTCTTTTTCGGCGCACCGCTTGCAGAAAAATTGCACGATCATCGGTTGTTTTCGAGTACGCTAGCGGCGATCACCGCATCCATTGTCGGTGTGATTGCCAATCTGGCGCTCTGGTTTGCGGTGCATGCCTTCTTCAAAGACGTGCGGACGCTGGCTTTGGGAGCGCACCAGCTTGAGATCCCCGTCTTTTCGAGCCTTGATCCGACAGCGGTTCTGGTCGCGGCTCTTGCGGTGTTCAGCCTGTTCTACGCACAACGGGGTGTGGGGCAAACTTTGCTGATCGCGACGGGTGCGGGGGTGGTGCTGAGGCTTGTATTCTGACTCTTTCGCTTTGCTGACTATTCAGCGCTTGAACCAGAGAATGTCATAATACACCTCGTCACTGCCAGGACGGTAGCGGCGTGGGGCCATGTCGCGGCTCGATCGTCGACCTGCGAGATCCGAGAGGCGTACGTCTCGGGTCAGCGGGTATCGTCTCGGTCCTTTTGACTCGAGTGCATGATTTTGGTGATAATTTTTGATGGAAGCATCGCCGTCTCGATATTTGACGATTTCGCTCAATTTCATTCTGTAACAAGATGCGTAACTCATTGAGTATCTCCACAATCATTACATGAATTGTATACGCATTTACAGATTGGTAAGTAAATGATATACTAAATAAACCATTAATGATTAAAATATAAAAATTATTTGTTTAAATATATTTCTTGATATGGAGCAAAATAAAACCGCCCCGAAACCGGGACGGTTCACCGATTTAAATCGAACGTTGCCATTTGCTATTTTGGCGGGATAACGCCTTTTTTGAAGATGAAGCAGCCGTAAAACCGCCTTTCTCCGGTCTGGATCACGCAATAAGCCTTTTTGGCGCGCTCGTAAAAGGCGAAGCGTTCGATGGAACCGAGCTTCATCGGCGTTTTTTCCGCGCGGTCGATCTCGCGCTGCACTTCGGCCTGTACTTTCGGGATTTCATGCGGATTGCCGACGATTTCCATTCGCAAGGCGGGGTCATCGACAAAAGTGTCGAGCGGCATTACCGACAGAATCGCGCGGGCGGCTTCAGCTGCTGTTGTGTTATCGATGCGGAGGACTTTGCCGAGCACTGTCTGGCGGGCAACGGAGTCCGCGGGGAAATTGGTATCGCAGATGACGAGATCATCGCCATGCCCCATGGCGCGCAGGGCGTACAAAACATCTGCATTCAACAACGGATCAATCTTTTTGAGCATGGCAGTTCCCTCCTGTGGTGAATTTGACATGCACACTATCTCTATGGATCGCGTGCGGGTCAATCGGGCGGTTGAGCAAGCCACGTACTTGATGATCTCGCACCGGACGTACCTTGGGACGCGATTGAGGCATGTCAACTTTACAAATCCCGGGGAGTCCATAAAGCTAGCGGCAGTAAAGACCGTGGCCGCGTATCGCCGTTCTGGAGTTTTCGATGATGAAGCCTTATGAATATGCTGCCCGCCTGAATTCGTTTCGGGTGAATGAAAAGCAGTATTGGCAGGGCCATAACGGCAAAATCACCACGCTAGAAGTGCTTGACCGGGCCGCGAGCGTGCCGGGCTTGAATGCCGTTGAT